>JAYSVM010000073.1:0-20359 GCA_043718495.1 Oscillatoriales bacterium
TTATTGCTAGGTTTGTGGGTAATTTGTTCGTTTCGTCGTTGCAGGTTTCCCTTGCTCACTGCGTTTCGCGTTGGTCTACCTGCACTCCTCAACTCACTCGCATTCATCTCACGCCAAATCAGAGATTATGGCGTGAGGCTTCTGCTGCTTCAACTAAAATATTTTGTGCACCGTAGCACTTTTAGAGCGGTGACCACTCTTGATGATACAAAAATTTAATTAAAGAACTTTTATTTGAAGATATATTTATTCAAGCAGATTTGCTTTTTCTTAACAAGATGCAACGTATATAGAATATACAACAGTTTTGATTTCTATGGATGCCTTTGGGTAATTGGGCATTGGGGATTGGGCATTGGAAACTTCACAGAATGGGGAGATCCCCGACTTCTCGAAGAAGTCGGGGATCTAAAGCCAACAACTATGATGTGGGACTGCTGACTTCGGACTACATCATGCCCATGCCGCCCATGCCGCCCATGCCGCCCATGCCGCCCATGCCACCCATGCCGCCCATGCCGCCCATGCCGCCCATGCCGCCCATGTCGCCCATGTCGCCGCCAGCTTTTTTCGGTTCTGGTTTTTCGACAATCACAGCTTCAGTTGTCAAAACCATACCAGCAATAGAACCAGCATTCTGTAAAGCCGATCGCACTACCTTAGCAGGATCAATAATCCCAGCGGCAATCATATCTTCGTAGACATCAGTCAGAGCATTGTAGCCAATGTTAAACTCGCTAACGCGGACACGCTCGATCACGATCGAACCTTCAACGCCTGCATTATCAGCGATTTGACGCAAAGGTGCTTCCAAAGCTTTCGCAACCAAGTCAGCGCCAAGCTGTTCTTCGGCATCTAAAGTAGCTCGGATTGCAGCTATCTTTGTAATCAAGTGAATTAGCGTCGTGCCACCTCCGGCAACGATACCTTCTGCCACAGCAGCTTTGGTGGCGTTGAGAGCGTCATCAATCCGCAATTTGCGGTCTTTGAGCTCTGTTTCGGTAGCGGCGCCGACTTTAATCACAGCGATGCCACCTGCGAGTTTGGCGATGCGTTCGGTTAGTTTTTCCGTGTCGTAGTCGGAATCCGTCGCTTCTAGCTGTTGGCGGATTTGTACAATCCGTTTTTGGACATCAGCTTTGTGTTCATCGCCAGTTACGATGATCGTGTTTTCTTTGTCGATCGTAATTTTGCGGGCGGTACCGAGCATTTCTAGCGTGGCGGTATCAATGCTGAGTCCGACTTCTTCGGAAATCAGTTGGCCACCGGTGAGAACGGCGATATCTTGAAGCATAGCTTTACGACGTTCGCCAAAACCAGGAGATTTGGTGGCTGCGATGTTCAGTACGCCACGGGCTTTGTTGACTACCAAAGTTGCTAATGCTTCGCCTTCAATATCTTCGGCGATAATTACCAGTGGTTGACCGGCGCGAGCAATTTTTTCGAGAATTGGGACGAGCTCTTGAATTGAGCTAATTTTTTTGTCGGTAATCAGGATGCGAGCGTTTTCGTACTCAACTTCCATGCGCTCGGTGTTGGTGACAAAATAGGGAGAAAGATAACCGCGATCGTACTGCATCCCTTCGACAACTTCTAATTCTGTCAACAAAGATTTCGACTCTTCAACAGTAATTACGCCATCTTTGGTGACTTTTTCCATTGCTTGGAAAATCATTTCGCCCACTTCTTCGTCGTTACCGGCGGAGACAGTGGCGACTTGAGCAATCGCAGCACCTTCGACAGGTTTAGCCAATTTGGCGATTTCTAGTACCAAATGTGCGATCGTTTTTTCAATTCCCCGGCGCAGGGCGACTGGATTTGCGCCTGCTGCGACATTTTTCAAGCCTTCGCGAATCAGGGATTGAGCTAGAACCGTAGCGGTTGTAGTGCCATCGCCTGCGATATCTTTAGTTTTGGAAGCTACTTCTTGGATTAAGCGAGCGCCAGCATTTTCTAATGGGTCTTCCAGTTCGATCTCTCTGGCAACCGTGATACCATCGTTAACGATTTGGGGAGCTCCGAACTTCTTTTCCAATAAGACGTTCCGGCCTTTCGGGCCCAAGGTGATGCGGACAGCATCAGCCAGTTGATTGACACCGCGTTCTAGTGCTCGCCGAGATTTGTCGCTAAAGGCAATTATTTTGGTCATACTTTGTTTCCATTTGCTTACATAGCAAATTTAGCACTCTCTGAGGCTGAGTGCTAAGTCGATGGATTTTAGATGTGGGTTGCGCCCCAAGGGTGCGGGGGGTAGATGGGGGGATTTGGACGGCTCCCGGTAACGAAGGACACGGCACTGCCGTGTCCCTACAGCGGGTAGGTAACGAAGGACACGGCACTGCCGTGTCCTCAGAGATATCGTGTATCCACAAATATCGTGTGCCCACAGATATAATGTGGTTTGTGACATTTATTCAACAGACTTTCATCCGTTACAAAATCCGTTGCCGAACTTCCTTCTTCCTTTTTCCGACTTTCATCCGTTACATCCGTTACAAAATCCGTTGCCGAACTTCTTCCTATGGCTCGTTATTCTCGACTGCAAAAACTGGGTGCTTATATGCGCCCCCACTGGAAACAGGCATCTTGGGGCGTTTTCTCGCTGTTAATTGTCAATGCTGTGGGCGTTTATATTCCCCTGCTGATTCGGAATGCAGTTGACACTCTGCAAGTTGCGACTAAATTTGACCAAGTTTTGAACTACGTGATGTTGATTCTCGTACTCGCCTCAATCATGTGGGTGATTCGGATGATATCGCGGATTTTGCTGTTTGGCGTGGGGCGACAAGTCGAATTTGACCTCAAACAGCAAATATTTAATCATTTATTAACTTTAGAACCGTCTTATTTTGCTGCTAATACAGTAGGAGATTTGATTAACCGCGCTACTTCGGATTTGGACAATATTCGCCGCTTAGTAGGATTCGCGGTGCTGAGTTTGGCGAATACAGCCTTTGCTTATGCTTTGAGTTTGCCGGTGATGCTGGGGATTGATGTGCGGCTGACATTATTGGCGATCGCGGTTTATCCTTTAATGTTAGTTTTGGTGCAATTATTTAGCGACAAACTTCGCATCCAGCAGCTAACAGTACAAGAAGAACTGTCCGCAATGAGCGATTTGATTCAAGAAGATATGAGTGGTATATCAGTAATTAAAATATACGCTCAAGAAGAAAACGAACGCCGTGCTTTTGGTGATTGCAACAAAAAATTGCTAGATGCCAATTTAACATTAGCAAAAACCCGCAACTTTATTTTTCCCTTGCTGGGTGGTTTGGCAAGCGTCAGCTTGTTAGTGTTGCTGGCTGCTGGTGGTGGCTCAATTGCTAAGGGTGAAATTAGTGTCGGCGATTTTGTGGCTTTGCTGATTTATGTCGAACGTTTAGTCTTTCCGACGGCGCTATTGGGTTTCACAATTACTGCTTATCAACGGGGAGAAGTTAGTGTCGATCGCATCGAAGCAATTCTGACTGTTGAACCCAAAATTTATGATAAGGCTGACGCACTGGAAATACCAACTCCAGTCAAAGGTGAGATTGTTGCCCGTCATCTAAATTATACTTACCCAGGCGCAAAAACACCAGCCCTTCACAATGTTAATTTTACCATTCAACCGGGGGAAACGGTAGCCATCGTTGGTGCGATCGGCTCTGGAAAATCGACTTTAGCAAATGCGCTTCCCAGACTACTCGACATTGATGCAGGTGAATTATTTGTAGACGGATTAGATATTACTGAAGTAAAATTGACAGAGTTGCGTGGTGCGATCGCCTACGTGCCCCAAGAAAGCTTTCTCTTCGGTACTACCATCAAAAACAACATCCGCTATGGCAATCCTCTAGCCGAACAGCCAGAAATTGAACACGCAGCCAAACAAGCACAAATTCACCCAGAAATCCTCAACTTTCCCGATCAATACAAAACAGTAGTCGGCGAGCGCGGCATTACATTATCCGGCGGACAAAGACAACGCACAGCCTTGGCACGCGCCTTGTTGGTTGACGCTCCCGTGCTAATTTTGGATGACGCTCTTTCCAGTGTTGACAATCAGACAGCTAGCGACATTTTGAAAAACTTAGCAACTGGAACCGATCGCAAAACAGTCATTTTTATCTCCCATCAAATGTCAGCCGCCGCTGGTGCCGATCGCATTTTTGTCATGGAAAAGGGAGAAATAGTACAAACGGGAACTCACAGAGAATTAGTAGGGCAAACAGGGCTTTATCAATATTTGTGGAACCAGCAACAATTAGAGGAATTATTGCATTAATTTGGGCATGGGGCATTGGGCATTGGGAATTGGGCATTGGGCATCGGGCATCGGGCATTGCAAATTGTTCAAATATTTCCCTCTTCCTGACCTTGGTTAAATCCGTTAAATCCGTTACATAATCCGTTGCCGAACTTCCTTTGCCCTATAATATTAGTATCTACTTCACTCGAATCATATCCAAATCATGCTCGCAGAAACAAACGCCACACTTTGGCCAAGCCTAGTTACCGCATCAGCATTATTACTATACTTCATTGTCACGATCAACGTCGGCAGAGCTAGATTTAAATACAAAGTTTCTCCCCCACAGGTGACAGGAAATCCCGACTTTGAGCGAGTGCTGCGAGTTCAGCAAAATACCTTAGAGCAAATGATTCTATTTTTGCCCTCACTGTGGCTATTCTCGCAATTTATCAGCCCAATTTGGGCTTCTGTAATCGGTGCAGTTTGGATAATTGGACGCATTTTGTTTGCTTGGGGATACTATCAAGCTGCTGAAAAAAGAGCCCTGGGTTTTGGCATTAGTACCTTAGCTACTTTAGTTCTGCTTGGCGGTTCCTTTACTGGCATCATCATGTCGCTGCTGAAGATTTAAGTATAGCTTTTGTACTCGTTCCCAGGCTCTGCCTGGAAACGCAGATCCGGAGGCTCTGCCTCCAATTCTCCTGCTTAAAAAGCGAGGCAGAGCCTCTGGACATCGGTTCCCAGGCAGAGCCTAGGAACCAGTTAAATAATTTTTAGGAGGAAATATGTCAGAAATCAACAAACCTGTATTTCAAGTTAACCAGCAACTTTTTCAGCAACTTACTGAGTGGCAAGAAAAAATTGCACAAGAAGATGAATTAGCAAGGGAATCAGAAGACGAAAAACCAACTGAGGTAAAAAATCCGATCGCAAATCATGAAAAACCTGCTCAAAAAGATAACTCTTAGTTTGTCGCTAGCGATATTTTGGGGATTCCCGGCGGCTGCATCATCCCAATCGTTGACATCCAGCCAATTTCAGCAAATAAATAAATGAAATGGAGGTCAGTATTCAAACTTTAGTATCAATGGATAAACAAGCAATGGCTAAGTTGAAAATAGCCATGCTGGAAGCGGAAACTGTGGCTCAATTGGCTGCATTGATTATTGATTTCACTCATGAGGAAATGATGATAGTTTTTAGTGAGTTGGAGTGGGAACAGCAGGATAGAATTAAGAGTGTTTGGAAGACAGTAGATTGTGATTGACAGTTGTGTGGGGACGGGTTTACGAGATTATTGGTTTTAGTCTGTTAGTTAGTGGGGGCGGGTTTACGAGATTATTGGTTTTAGCCATAACTTGTTGGTGAACCCGCCCCTACAGGATTGGTGTCTGTTAAATCAGGGTTTCGAGGCACAATTGACGGAAATGATCGCCCCGTTGCTCGAAGTTTTGATATTGATCGAAACTAGCACAAGCTGGTGACAATAACACAACTTTTGCATTATTTTGTTTAGCTAATTCTGCCGCCCTCGGAATTGCTTTTTCCATTGTTTCGACAATTTCCCAAGCGTGGTAATTTGCTTGTTTTAGCCGATCGCGAAAAATACCTGCTGCATCTCCAATTAGCAACACCGCAGCAGCTTTAGTCTTAATTGTATCAATCCAAGCACCATCTTCACCTTCTTTCGGAGCACCACCTGCTATTAAAATCGCCGGTGCGCTCACTGAAGCTAACCCGACTTGGGCCGCGTCATAATTAGTCGCCTTACTGTCATTGATGAAATCTATGCCTTCCCAGGTGCGGATATGTTCGAGGCGGTGGGCTACTCCGGGGAATTTGGCAATGGCTTGGGCGATCGCACTTTTATCTATTCCCGCCAAATTAGCCGCTGCCACCGCCATCAACAAGTTTTGCAAATTGTGTTCTCCCACCATTCGCAAAGACTCAGCAGGTAGAATTTTCTCACTTTGAGCGATTACCCAGCCGTCTTGAATGTACGCTCCAAAATCTGCATTTCCCAACAGTTCTTTTTTACCTTTCACACTCGTCCAACACGCATCCGGCCAAATATCTATTCCTTGCTGCCGCAAACAAGGATCGTCGCCATTTATTACTTGCAATTCAGACTTTTTCAACAAATGCGCTTTAATGTTGTAGTAATTTTCTAAAGTTTTATGGCGGCTGAGGTGATCCGGTGTCAAAGTTGTCAAAATACCGATTCGCGGCGCTACAGATGGCGATGATTCTATCTGATAACTGCTGATTTCTGCGATCGCCCAATCCGGCTGTTTTTCGGCTAAAGCTAATTCGCACGCAGCATAACCAATGTTGCCACAAGCGGGAGCGTAAAGCCCAGCTTCTGCAAAAATTGCCGCAATTAAAGCAGTAGTTGTAGTTTTGCCGTTAGTGCCAGTAATTGCCACCCAAGGAGATTTGAGGTAACGCCACGCGAGAGCCATTTCTCCGATTGTTTCAATGCCTAACTCTCTGGCTTTTAGTAATGCTGGACTGTCCCAGGGAACGCCCGGACTTACTACTACTAATTCTATCGATTTGTCAGGCTCAAAAGATTTACCTAATTCAACTGCAATTCCTTCGCTAGTGAGTTCCTGTTGCTGTTCTAGCAAATTTGGGGCAGATGAGCGATCGCTCAATGTTACTTCCCATCCTTCGCGTTTTAGCAGTCTGGCGGCGGCAATCCCTGATTTTCCTAATCCAATGATATGAGCGATCGGCATAAGTTATGTGTGTGATGGAGCGAATTTCCCTGGTTTTCTTAGTTTATATCTTAACCTTGCGTTGGTTCTTGGCTATTGGCCATTTTGCTTAATTCGGTTTGTTTTATTAACT
The DNA here is from genome assembly GCA_043718495.1 of Oscillatoriales bacterium. Taxonomy (GTDB): domain Bacteria; phylum Cyanobacteriota; class Cyanobacteriia; order Cyanobacteriales; family Microcoleaceae; genus Microcoleus. The sequence continues at coordinate 7,091 of JAYSVM010000073.1, forward strand.
GTTTCGTAAGGTGCGTCGCTGCGAGATTGTTGCTCTTTTTTGGGATTTTTGATGGCGACGCACCCTACAGTCATTAGTACCGTAGGGTGCGTCGCCTCGATAATCTGTCAAACAAATCGAATATTTAGCAGCGACGCACCATACATTAGTTGACACCAATTGCTGGAGTGTTCGCCCTAGAATTTAATTCTAACTTTTCACGATCGCCCCAAAGTCAGCCAACACCCGCGCATGATTCCGCAACAACCCCAATAAATTCAACCGATTTTCCTTAATTTCCAAGTCAGCATCCATCACCAAAACGCTATCTGGGCCGTCAAAAAAGTTGCTAACAGTCGGAGCAATTTCAGTCAAACTATCTACCAATAACTGATAATTGCGAGTTTGCTTCGATAACTGAGTTTGCGGCACTAACTGCACGACTGCATCATAAAAAGCTTGTTCAGACGACTTTTGAAATAACTCTGGTTTCACCGCAGTTTTCGGTTCCAATTCAACTTTATCCAAATCTCCTTGAGCCGCCAAACGAGTTGAACGATTCACAGTTTCGTAGATTTTATCCAATGTATTGTCATTGCGAATTTGTTGCAAGAAAAGCGCTCTTTCCAAAGCATCCAACAAATCTCTCAATGCTCGTTCTGTATATTCTGGGTCATTCTCTCCCAAAACTGCATTCACCAAATCGTAATCTATATTCTTTTCTTCTTGCAGCAAAGTCCGAATTCTTTGCAAGAAAAACTCGGATAATTGTGACACTAATTCTGGGCTTGTTTCCGGGCGAATTGCGGTAAATTCTGCAACAACTTCTGCGAGTAACTGGTGCAAATTTACTGGTAACTGAGCCGCCCAAATAATGTTAACTATAGCATTGGCTGCGCGGCGCAAAGCGAAGGGATCGGAGGAACCTGTCGGCAACATTCCCAAGCCGAAAATGCTGACTAAAGTATCTAATTTGTCGGCTATTCCGACAATTTGACCTGTCAGAGTTTGGGGCAGATTGTCGCCTGCACCTTTGGGCAAATAATGTTCAAAAATCGCTGTGGCTACTGCTTCCGATTCACCGCTGGCTAGGGCATATTTCTGTCCCATGATTCCTTGCATTTCGGGGAGTTCGTAAACCATTTGGGTTACGAGATCGGCTTTGCAAAGTAATGCTGCTCTTGCTACGTGTAAGTTTTCTTCTGCTGTTAGTTGCAGTTGATTTGCGATGAGGCTGGCAATCTTGCACAGGCGATCGACCTTGGCGCGTACAGTCCCCAAATCTTCTTGGAAAGTGACTGTTTCCAATTTGGGCAAATAATCTTCTAAAGGCTTTGCCAAGTCCGCTTTGTAGAAAAATTGACCGTCTGCCAATCTCGCCCGCACGACTCGTTCGTTTCCGGCGGCAATAATGGCTGATTTGGTTGGATCACCGTTAGAAATTGTAATGAAGTATGGCAGAAGTTCGGGGAATTCTGGGTGTTTGAGAATCGGAAAATAACGCTGATTTGTGACGATAATTGTAGTGATTACTTCCGGTGGTAGCATCAAAAATTCGTCGTCGAATTTGCCGACTACTGCGTTCGGCCATTCTACTAAATCGGTTACTTCTTCTAATAAGTCATCGGTAATATCTGCGTAACCGCCTTGTTTTGTGGCGGCGGCTTCTACTTGGGCTTTAATTTGAGTTTTGCGTTGTTCGCGATCGACTTCAACGCACGCAGCCCGCAAACACTCGACATAATCCTCGGCTTGCGGAATGGAAACCCCCCCCGTCCCCCCCTTGGTAAGGGGGGGTGTAGGGGGGGTGTGCAAGACGCGATGTGCTTGGGAAATGCGATCGCTCTTGACCGTATCTGAACCACTCACCAATGTAATTGGTAGTACCGTATCATCAAGTAGCGCTACTAGCGATCGAATTGGGCGAGGAAACTTCAAATCTCCGTCAGCCCAGCGCATGAACCTTTTACCTTCCAATTTGCTAATCCACAGTGGCACAAGTTCAGCCAAAATATCCGCTGTCTTCCGCCCCGGAATCTTTTTCAGTACAAACACAAAATCGCCCTTATCTGTAGCGCGAATTTCCAAAGCCTCAATTTCTACGCCTTGCTTTTTCGCAAAACCTTCCGCTGCTTTCGTCGGTTTCCCATCTTTAAAAGCCGAACTTGCAGGCGGCCCTTTTACCTCTTCTTCTCTGTCTAATTGCTGAAGTGGCAGTCCTGTTACCAGAACAGCTAAGCGTCGTGGAGTCGCGTATACATGAATTGATTCATTTGTCAAAAATTGTTCGGCAAGAGTCGTAGGTACGAGTCTCTGCCATTGCTGGGCGCTGTCACAGACAAAGGAGGCGGGTAATTCTTCTGTACCGAGTTCTAATAGAAATGCAGCCATATCGCACCGTAATGAAATTTAGTTTAGGGTCATTTGTCCGATCGCGCCTTAGCGAAGCTTGCACAAAACGATCGTATATCTCAAAAATACTCAATTGTTCAGGATACCACGTAAAATCGGTGTGAAAGACAATATTCCCAACACCCCATGACCTTGCCGGAAAGACTAGCACAAGATTGGAAGTCTCGACTGGAAAAAGATTGTCCAGGCGAAAATTCTAGCACTCGCCAGAGTGTTGTTCGCTGGCTATTGGGAGACACGCCAGATAGATTGGAAACTCTTACCCCAAATCAATTGTCGATCGCAACTGGGGCGATCGACTTTCTGTATCGAATTTTGATTTCTCGCTACCTGGGATTAGCACCAGAACAAGCTTACCGCAACTTAATCGGGCGGTTAGGCGGTTTAATGGTGTTGCGACAAAAAATCCAAGCGTGGGTATCCTTGAGTCGCGACAGACAGCGCAGTGTCGTAGATGTCTTGCAAGAAGTGATTCAGGAAATGCTCAATTCCGATCGCTACCTCCAGCAGCAAGTCGCCTGGATTGCCGAATGTACCTCAGATAGACGCCTGCGAAATTCTTTGCTGCTAGCAAGTGTAGAAGAATATTGTCTGCGCCCAATCCGCAATCAACCGCTGCTGGTGTACCGTTTTGTCAACTACCTCCGGCGTTCTCAGCGGGGCGGTTTGACCCAAGTGCCTTCAGGAGACTGGGTGCGATTGGTGTCCGAACAAATTCTCCTCGATGACAAAGATGAACCCATCAGCCTGCTAGACGAACAGGCGATGTCCGAGTATCAAGAAACTCAAGCTTGGGAAGAGAGGCAAACTCAGCGGCAGATTGTCCAAGCAGAATTTGAGACTTATTTGTCAGCCCAAGTTGATCCACTGGCATCTCAGTGGCTGCGAATGTACCTGCAAGGACGTTCTCAGGAAGCCATCGCCGAAGCTTTGAATATGCCGATTAAGCAAGTTTACCGCTTGCGAGAAAAAGTCAGCTACCACGCGATTCGGGTTTTCGCAGTCAAGCAATCGCCGGAATTAGTCGCTACCTGGCTGGAAACTTCCCTGCAAGAACACAGTTTGGGCTTGACTCCAAGTCAGTGGGAACAATATTGGCAAAATCTCACTCCCGTTCAAAGGCAGTTGATAGAATCGCTAAAAGCAGGTAAAAGTGTAGAGGCGATCGCATCTGAGTTGAAATTGAAAACCAATCAGGTCATCGGCGAGTGGAGTAAACTCTATTTAGTAGCTCAATCGCTCCGCAACCAGTGATCCTGAATCAGTTACTGGTAATTGCTAATTTTTAATTAGTGTAGGATTTTGATTCTATGCTCGCTACAAATCATATCAATTACGGTAGCATCGGAATTATTATAAATTAGGACACGGCAGTGCCGTGTCCCCACAATTAATCACAGTAGGGACACGGCACTGCCGTGTCCTCTAAGTCTGCCGTGTCCTCTAAGTCTGCCGTGTCCTCTAAGTCTGCCGTGTCCTCTAAGTCTGCCGTGTCCTCTAAGTCTGATTAGCTTAATTTTCAGCAATGAATGGCGATTATTGCTCAGTAGGATAAGATATTAGCAGCACAATCAACTTCTTAGGATTTTCTACCTCATCCTAAATTAACTACTACACTCATTTATCTACCGAGCGACGAGTTTTTTTTGGAGAACAGCCTTAAGTTTTCAGACTTCTGCCCCCGTCAGGGAAGTTAAAGCGTTTAATTTGATGGATGAGGTTGGTGTGTTGCAAAAAGCGCGATCGCGGATCGCGCTTGTCCCCGACTCTTACTTAGTGGCTAATGGTATACACATCCCCAACTGACTCGGCGACAATAATGAACACCGATCAAATATTTCCATTAATTGATACGGTTGTCCCCTTTGAAGCCTGCCTTTACTATCAAGTTTTGCCTCTATCTCTAGAAGGTAATATTTTAAAACTGGGCGTAGTCGATCCTCAAGATGACTCGGCTTTAGACTATGTACAGCGAATTTTAGCTTATATGAATTGCTCTGTAACAACGGAAGTAATTTCATCAGAAACCCAACACTCAATGCTTTCAGCTTACTTGCTGCACGGTAGCCAACCCAGAGAAACAGTTCCAACAGCAACCACAGCAGACTCTACCCAGACGAATCAGACCTTTGGGAACAAGAAAAGTGTAAGTTCACAGCCAAAAACAGAAACAATAGTGTTTGAAGCCGAATCGGAACCTCCCACCAGCTTTCGCCTAAAACCTTCGCCAGTTACAATTAAGCCAGCTTATTCTGAAGTTTCGCACGCACCAATTGCATTGCAAATTTTGGAAGTAAAACCCTTGCACTTATCAAGTCCTGTAGAAGTTTTGGCAAATTTACCCGGCCCGCAATTGCTGCAAGAATTGCTTGGCAGAATATTACTCGAAGGTATAGGCCGCCTGTTTTTTGAGCGACAGCAATTGCAAGGCCGAATTCTTTGGAGTCAAGACGGCGTTTTGAAATCAATGCTTGAAGGCATCCAACCCCTATTGTTTCAAGAAGTCATCGACGAGTTGAAGCGGCTAACAGATATGCCTCTGACTCGCGTGCAACACACACAACAGGTGGAAGTTGAGCGAATTTATCAAGAAACTCATTTGTTATTGCGCTTGCGTGTGATGCCTGCCAACGGTGGCGAAGAAGCGACGCTGCAAGTGTTGCGGGGGGCAGCTTTGAGATTTTACGAACAGCAGCAGTTGTCTACTTTGAGTCGGGATGCACTACGATTAGCTCAGGAATTGCAGCGAAAAGTGAATGAAATTCGCGATCGCACTCGACTTGCTCCTTTGCCCTTAGAAGGCTTACCAGCTTTGGAAAAAGTTGTCAGAAATGTTGACGATCAAATAGAAGCTTTAATGAACCAACACAATATTGAATAATATCAATTCCGGTTGCAGTCAGAGATGATATGGAGGAGACGGCAGTGCCGTTTCCCTACCCAAAACAACATTGTAGGGAAACGGCACTGCCGTGTCCTAATTTCGGCTAATAATATATCAACCGTGCTCGAACACATCCTTATATTGCAACAAATCCAGACTTACAAAAACTGGCAAACACTGAAAACATTGCTGTGCAACTTCCCAACGTTCTTCTCGCTGCAACATCGTAGTCAACTTTTGTTTAGCACTCAACAAATAGCGAACATCATTAGCGGCATAATTGAGTTGATCGTCAGAAAGACTAATTGCATTTCCCCAGTCAGAACTTTGAGAAGTTTTATTTAATTCTACCTTTTCCAGTTCTAGAATCAACTCTTTCAGTCCGTGTCTGTTGGTATAAGTTCTCGCAAGTTTACTCGCTAGTTTAGTACAGAAAACAGGTGCAATGTCAATACTTAAATTGTAACGCATTGTTGCCATATCAAATCGCGCAAAATGAAATACTTTCTCAATATTCTCAGCTTCCATTAACTTCTTTAAATTCGGCGCTGCTGTCTGGCCTTTAGCAATCCGCACCACTGCCACCTTACCTTCCGGGTTGCACAACTGCACCAAACACAGCCGATCGCGCCACGGCATCAAACCCATTGTTTCGGTATCAACGGCGATCGCCTCCGCCGTCAAATAGTAAGATAATAGATCCTCTGGAAGATCGCGATCGCACACTTGAAAATCTGGAAATTCCATTATTGAGATTGTTGACTGTTGACTGTTGACTGTTGACTGTTGACTGCTGACTTCCTTCTTCCTTCTTTTCCCCCCTTGGGGGGGGGGTAGGGGGGGGTTCTTATCGACTGCGGACAAAAAGCTGAGTAAAATAATACTCTCCTTTTGCATTTTTGGCAATCCCAATTCCAGTCAAATTAAACTGACCCTCCATATTCTTGCGGTGCCCATCACTCTTAATCCAACCATCAACAGCATTGCGTACCGGATCGCTGAATCCCATGTTATAAGCGACATTTTCAGCGAAACTTTGATATGGAATCGCAATCGCCTTTGCCCGCCCATCAAACCCATCGTGGCTAAACTTAACCTTACCACTCGCCATATTTTCGCTGTGAATTCTAGCTTGCTTAGTAATGCGCGAATCGACACTCAGCGGCGGCAACTTCTTAGATGCTCGATATTTATTAATTTGTTCGTGAGTTGCTTTTTCTAAGTCAGCAATTGAGCTAGCAGCAAGATTAGTATTCATGGCATTTCGTGGCGGCGATTGTGTAGGAATGAGTTGGGCTGCATTCGTTAGGATTGCTAGGAAACCTAGGGACATCAAAAGCAAAGATTTGTACATGAATTCAAACAATAAATAAACTTAATTGGATGTTGGGTTTCGTTATTCTACCCAACCTACGGTAGGGACACGGCACTGCCGTCTCCTCTATATTTACAATTAATCGCGGTAGGGACACGGCACTGCCGTCTCCTCTATATTTACAATTAATCGTGGTAGGGACACGGCACTGCCGTCTCCTCTATATTTACAATTAATCGCGGTAGGGACACGGCAGTGCCGTGTCCTCTATCATTCCGTGTGCTCTAAATCATTCCGATGCAACCGGACATAATCTTCTCATTCCTACAGACCGATCGCCCAAAATTCCGTTAAACTAGATTCAGAACCTTCGCCACAGTCTGCACATCCTTATCACCGCGTCCCGAACAGTTAAGCACAATGCGCGGACTGCCGGTTAGCTGCGGGCACAGAGTCTCCAAATAGGCGATCGCATGAGCAGTTTCCAAAGCCGGAATAATCCCCTCCAACTGCGACAACCGTTGAAAAGCATCCAAAGCTTGTGCATCAGTTACACTGTAATATTCAGCCCTACCAGCATCCTTCAAATAACTATGTTCCGGCCCCACACCAGGATAATCCAAACCCGCACTAATCGAATGCGGCTCGATTACTTGGCCCTCATTATCTTGCAACAAATAACTCATCGCCCCGTGCAGAACACCCACAGTTCCCTTCGTCAAAGTAGCAGCGTGTTTGTCAGTATCCACACCTTCGCCCGCCGCTTCAACACCAATTAACCGCACAGTTTCTTCTCCAACAAACTCATGGAAAAGACCCATAGCATTAGAACCGCCACCCACACAAGCTAATAAAATATCCGGCAAACCATTCCATTTTTCTAGACACTGACTGCGAGTTTCTTGACCGATAATCGCATGGAAATCGCGCACCATCATCGGGTAAGGATGCGGCCCCGCCACGGAACCAAGAATGTAATGAGTTGTTTCGACATTTGTCACCCAATCGCGAATCGCTTCCGAAGTCGCATCTTTCAGCGTTCCAGTACCCGCTGCTACTGGCCGCACTTCCGCACCCATCAAGCGCATTCTAAACACATTTAAAGCCTGTCTTTCCATGTCATGAACGCCCATGTAGACAACGCATTCTATACCGAAACGAGCGCAAACTGTGGCGGTAGCAACGCCGTGCTGTCCGGCACCAGTCTCCGCAATTACCCGCTTTTTGCCCATGCGTTTTGCCAGCAATGCTTGAGCCAAAGCATTGTTAATTTTGTGAGCACCAGTGTGGTTTAAATCTTCGCGTTTGAGGTAAATTTGCGGGCCAGTTCCGTCTGGTTTAGCGTAGTGTTCGGTGAGGCGTTCGGCGAAATACAGCGGGCTGGGGCGGCCGACATAATCCTTGAGTAATCCTTGGAGTTGCTGTTGAAATTCCGGCTCGCTGCGGTATTTGTGAAAAGCGGCTTCGAGTTCAAATAAAGCCGGCATCAGGGTTTCGGGGACGTATTTGCCCCCGAATTTGCCAAATCGGCCGAGGGAGTCGGGGCGTTGGGCGGTGGTTTCGGTGGTGAGACGCAGGGGAGTGACTGTCACGGACTTTGTGGGGATAATGGGACACATTTTATTATATCTAGTGGATGTGGCGGTGGGCGATTTTGCGAGGGGGTAGGCAAATCGGCTCTGGACATATGGCGTTGTATGCGGTGTATGATGAAACTCTTCCCACTCGCTGGGGAAACTAATTGAATGGAAACTAATTTGAATCTTTGATTTCTGGATGCGACGCGCATTTCTCCGTCCCCACTCGTTGGGGAAACTAATTGAATGGAAACTAGGGGAATCCAGCGCCAACTCCGCTGCAAAGGTCGAGCCATCCATGTCCCCACTCGTTGGGGAAACCAATTGAATGGAAACCCAAAATACCCTTGGTTCGGCACGGTAACTGTCCGGCAAATGTCCCCACTCGCTGGGGAAACTAATTGAATGGAAACTTAAACATCGCCTCGGAATTTTTCTTGACCTTGGCAGCCATGTCCCCACTCGCTGGGGAAACTAATTGAATGGAAACTGATGTCTGTACTGATCAAGAAATTGGTCAATTTTGCCAATTCCCCACTCGTTGGGGAAACTAATTGAATGGAAACTTCGTAATGTATGGTGAACAATTATGAATTCAAATCAACAGTTTCTGCAAAATTTATACGATGCTTTTAACAAACGCGAGATTGAAACAATCATCTCGTTGATGCGCCCAGAGGTGAAATGGGCGAACGGATTGGAAGGCGGTTTCGTTTATGGACGCGATGCGGTGCGCGAATATTGGACTAATCAATTTAAAGATATTCAAGCGGAGCTTGAGACGTTAAAATTCGAGACGGACGAAAACAATCGGAACATTGTCACTGTTCATCAAATCATCAAAAATTTGCAAGGCGATGTGCTTGCGGATGCAACAATTCATCAAATCTTTACCATTGAGGATGGTCTGATCAGTCTTTATGAAATTGGCGAAACCGAAACAATAGAGGAGATGATTCAAAAGACGAAAAGTTCCAACGAGCAATGATATTTCGGTTATCAGTTCAGTAGGGGCAATTCATGAATTGCCCCTACTGAATAATTGCCCATACTCTGCGGTTAAAAACTCTACAAATTAGCTGTTTCCCGCGATAAATTTGATTCCTCAATCATCGATTCCGACTCAGCTCCCAACTCACCATCTTCCACTGTAATTCCTAATTTAAAACCCAACGCTTCAAGCAACTCTACAAAACAGTAAATTTCCGAACCAGAACTTGCTGTTAACATTTGGTCAAGCCTTTCATGATACTGCTTAGCCGAATCCGAAAGAGCATTCATCCTGGTTCGAGCCTCAATCACCTTTCTAATTGCATTTCTGAGCAATTTAGGTTCAGCATCTTTCTCTTCCAAAATAGCCTCAAGATATCCAGCAGATTCTTCCGAATCTTTCAGAGATTCAATGAGATACTCGCGGTAGCTATCACTCCTAGGCATTTTCACATTGTTCATAATCTTTCCAGTATTCTATAGCTTGTTGAATATTTTGTGCTTGCGTGCTTTTATCCCCAGCTATGAGGATTACCACAATTGTCAAACCAACTTGTCCGAAGTAGACGCGGTAGCCAGGGCCATAATTAATTCTGAGTTCAAAAACTCCTTCTCCCACGGACTTAAAATCTCCGAGATTACCTTCCTCAACTCGGTCAAGCCTAGACTTAATTCTAACTCTAACATTCCGATCGCGTAGGGAGTCAAGCCAATCAGTGAATGGCACTTTACCTTCTGCTGTAGTGTAACGTCTAATTTCTCTCGGCTGTACTTCCATAATTTTATCACACTCGATCGCCAATTTATACAATAATAGGACAATTAGGAGTACATTCAGCACCCAACTCACCATCTTCCACAGTAATTCCTAATTTAAACCCCAACGCTTCAAGCAACTCTACAAAACAGTAAATTTCCGAACCGGAACTTGCTGTTAGCATTTTGTCAAGCTTTTCCCATTGAAGTTTAGCTGACTCCGATAAATTGTGGAACTTGAGCCGAGAATCTATAACATCTTTGAGTACCATCTGAAGCAATTTAGGTTCATCGCTTGCTTCTGTCAATGTCACCTCGATATAACCTGCTGCTTCTTCGGCATTTCTCAGAGATGCAATCAGCAATTCTTGGTAACTTCTACTTGTTGGTGCTTTCACGTTGTTCATAATCTCTCCAATATTGAATAGCTTTGCCAATATCTCGCTCTTATGCGATATGTTACATTTATTGAAGAACGCAACAGCTTGGTTATTTGATAGTAGTAAAATAAAAGCAGAGACCTACAATACAGGAAACCAAAATCGTGGATATCGACATTCGTTATAAACCTTCCTTTGCCACAATTTTTCTTACTCTCGAACCTGGAGAAAGCATTATTGCCGAATCAGGAGCGATGATAGCAATGGATGCAGAACTCACGATGAAAACAGAACTTAATGGAGGTTTTTTGTCTGGTTTATTGAAAAAGTTTTTTGGTGGTGAATCGCTATTTGTCAATCGATTTACTAATCCAACACGGAAATCTCTCCAAGTCGTTCTTTCTCAATCGACAATCGGAGATATTGCCGAAGCTCAAGTCTACGAAAATAACCTGTGCTTTCAACCCGGTGCTTATATTGCCAGCACCCCCGATATCAAATTAGGCGTGCGCTGGGCTGGATTGGCAAGTTGGTTTTCGGGAGAAGGCTTATTTAAATTGCAAGCCAGCGGCAAGGGAACAGTATTTTTTGGTGCCTATGGTGGTTTGACTACCAAGGAAATTAATGGGGACTTCATTGTCGATACAGGGCATTTAGTAGCTTACGAATCGGGAATGAAAATGTCGGTAAAAATGGCAGGCGGATTATTAGGTTCGATTACATCCGGGGAAGGGTTTGTGAATAAAGTAACGGGGAAGGGAAAAATTTACTTGCAATCCAGAAGTATCGATGGTTTGGTGCAATTTTTATCAAGTAAAGTTTGAGTTTTGAGCGAATATATCCATTATCTACTACCGAATATGAAAATTGAACTTTTACAACAACCCGACAGCACAATCGCCCGTGTCACTCTAAATGCAGGTGAAGAAATCGTTGCCGAGGCAGGTGCAATGGTGGCAATGAGTGGCAATCTACAAGCAAGTACGACATTGCGCCAAGGCAAAGGTGGCGGTATTTTCGGCGGACTCAAACGAATGATTGCCGGAGAGTCGCTATTTTTAAGTGTCTTTCGATCGCCAACACCCGAAAATACATTGTTTTTAGCACCCAAAATGTTGGGCGATATGCTGCACTATCAAATGGGTAAAAGTGGCTTAGTAGTACAAGCAGGTTCTTATTTAGCTAGCACACCAGATGTCAATATTGACTTGGGTTTTCAAGGCTTCAAATCGATGTTTTCTGGAGAAAGTGTCTTCTGGCTAGATATGGGCGGTCAAGGAGATGTACTATTAAGTTCCTTCGGCGCAATTTATGAAGTTCCAGTCAAAGGAGAATACATTGTTGATACAGGTCATATTGTCGCCTTTGAGAAAAGTTTAAACTTTGAAATTACTAAACCTCCAGGAAGTAGTTGGTTGAGCGCATTTCTCGGTGGAGAAGGTTTAGTTTGTCGATTCAAAGGTAACGGTCGCCTGTTCTGTCAAACCCACAATACCACAGCATTCGGTCAAGTTGTCGGCAGTCGTTTGCCTCCCAGGTAGCAAGCATGGAGACTGGAAGACAGCGATATGCAAAATAGAAACCGAGATTGCTTTCATAAAACATCGTAAGGTGCGTCGCCATTTATAATCTGCAATTTTTATCCAAGATATCGCAGCGACGCACCCTACGAAAATATCAACTGCAAACTGCCAACTGTCGTAAACCATCAACTTTAATATGTCTAAAAACATCTCATATACAATCGAACATTCTCCATCCTATGCCCAACTAAAACTCAAAATTCCTGCCAACCAAACGGTGTTGGTAGAAGCTTCGGGTATGGCTGCGATGGATAGTCATATCACCCTAAAATCAAAAGTCAAAGGAGGTTTAATGAAAGGCCTCACGCGAATGTTAGCAGGTGAGTCTTTGTTTATCACCGAATTTACTGCACCCGAACGTTCTGGAACACTTTATGTTTCCCCTGGTGTTCCCGGCGATATTCAACATTATCACCTCGATGGAAATAGTTTGATGCTGCAATCTTCTGCTTTTGTGGCATCGAGTCCTACTGTAGACCTTGATACTAAGTTTCAGGGATTAAAAGGTTTCTTTAGCGGCGAATCATTGTTTTTTCTGAAAGCAACTGGACAAGGCGATATCTGGTTTAATTCCTATGGCGCAATTCTGGAAATTCCAGTCAATGGAAGCTATATCGTGGACACCGGTTATATCGTCGCCTTTGAGGATACGCTGAAGTATGATGTTGAAGTCATGGGCGGACTATCCTGGAAAAACTTGAGAACGGGAATTTTAGGTGGAGAAGGTTTAGTTTGTCGCTTCAGTGGACAGGGAAAACTGTGGATACAGTCTCGCAATCTGTTTCCTCTGATTAATTTTTTAAATCCCTTCCGACCAACGAAGAACAATTAGTTGGGTGCTTTTATATAAGTTGTAGAATGCGTTAAATTATTACAACGCATTCTACTATTATATAGCAACTGCCAAGGCGCTTTGGACACCGCTCCGCTCATGATAAACTACGTCGAAATGTCGAAGGGTTGAAGTGGACATTTCGACTACGCTCAATGACCGGAAACTTCCTAAGCGCCTTGGCGACTACTATACAATAATTAAAAAACATTATGACCGATCGCAATCCACCGACAAGTAATAGGCAACTGCTAGCTTTATTGGGAATTTTTTTAGCATTAGGATGTTTATTGCTTTGGGGAAGCCTCAAACTGGTAGATGGGCTGATTTTATTGATTCCCCCCGAACTCGAACAGCGTTTGGGGGCGTTAGTTATCCCAGCTTACGAACGTCTTGCGGAATCTTCTCCAGCACAGGATACTCTCAATCAACTGCTCGATCGCCTGGAAACTAAATTACCTAAACAAAAAAATAGCGATCGCAATTATCGCCTAATTTACATTCCCGATGATGCTGTAAACGCGCTAGCCTTACCTGGAGATACAATTGTTGTTTATCGGG
>JAYSVM010000074.1:0-20347 GCA_043718495.1 Oscillatoriales bacterium
GTAGGTTGGGTTGAGGTAACGAAACCCAACACCTTACTTGAAATTAAGGTAGTAGGTTGGGTTGAGGTAACGAAACCCAACACCTTACTTGAAATTAAGAGTTGGGTTTCCCAAAGCCTCAACCCAACCTACATATTTTTGATTTCACTAAAGTAACGAAACCCAACACCTTAAATGAAATTAAGAGTTGGGTTTCCCAAAGCCTCAACCCAACCTACATATTTTTGATTTCACTAAAGTCCTGACTACAAACAAAGAAATACTCAATCAAAATGTCTGTATCATCTCCAACCAGTAACCGTCAATCTCTGATTCAGAATATCAAAAGTGCGATCGGCAAAATCACATTACCTTGGGCTGTTACCCTCGGCTACATCAGCTTAATGCTATTGCTCCCAGTGGCAGCAATGCTGTTGAAAGCCAGTACCACAAACCCCGCTGAATTTTGGAAAATTGCCACAAGCCCGATCGCCCTTTCCGCCTACGATGTCACATTTGTTACAGCATTAATTGCAGCATTAATTAACGGAGTCTTCGGCACACTAATTGCCTGGGTTTTAGTCAGGTACAACTTTCCTTTAAAACGAATTGTCGATGCAGCCGTCGATTTACCCTTTGCACTACCCACATCCGTTGCCGGTTTAACTATCGCCACAATTTATAGCGATAACGGCTGGATTGGTTCGCTTTTTGCACCCTTGGGAATCAAGATATCTTTTACTCGCTTAGGTGTAGGTATAGCAATGATCTTTATTTCTTTGCCATTTATAGTTAGAACTGTGCAGCCAGTTTTACATGAGATGGAAAAAGACATCGAAGAAGCAGCTTGGTGCTTAGGTGCTTCTCAGTTTCAGACCTTCTGGCGAGTAGTTTTGCCACCGCTATTTCCTTCTATTTTAACCGGAGTTGCCCTAGGATTTTCGCGGGCAGTTGGCGAGTATGGTTCCACTGTGATTGTGGCTTCTAATATGCCATTTAAAGATTTAATTGCTCCAGTTTTAATTTTTCAAAGGTTAGAACAGTACGACTATGCAGGAGCAACAGTAATCGGCACTGTCATGTTAGCTATTTCCCTAAGTATGCTATTCACAATCAACCTTTTACAAGCATGGAGAAGACGCTATGACGGCTAAGATAAATTCACCCAGTGGTGCTAGTCGAAGCAACGAAAAAGTGTGGGTAAAGCCAACTTTGATCGGAATTGCGATCGGCTATTTAGCCCTGCTATTATTTATCCCCACACTCAACGTTTTTTACCAAGCTTTCAGAAAAGGAGTTGAGCCATTTTTTGCCAATTTAACCTCGCCAGATTTTTTAGCAGCAGCGCAACTTACCCTGCTGATTTCTCTGATTGTCGTGCCGATCAATACCGTATTTGGCTTGTGTGCCGCCTGGGTAATTGGTCGCAACAAATTTCCGGGGCGCACACTATTAATCAGCATTTTAGATGTGCCATTTGCCATATCTCCCGTAGTTGCTGGTTTAATGATCGTACTGCTTTACGGTCGGCTGGGATGGTTCGGGCCATTGCTAGAGGCTGTGAATATTAAGATAATTTTTGCTTTCCCTGGAATGGTGCTGGCTACTGCTTTTGTCACACTGCCTTTTGTGGCTCGCGAGGTGATTCCAGTTTTGGAAGAAGTGGGAAGAGATCAAGAAGAGGCGGCGAAAACTTTGGGAGCAAATGACTGGCAAATTTTCTGGAATGTCACGCTTCCCAGTATTCGCTGGGGATTGCTTTATGGAGTGATTTTAACAAATGCTAGAGCGATGGGAGAATTTGGAGCTGTTTCTGTGGTGTCGGGAAATATTGCTAAAAAAACGCAAACTTTGCCTTTGTTTGTAGAGGATGCTTACAAGCAGTACGCGACGCAAGCTGCATTTTCGGCGGCGGTAGTTCTCGGTTTGCTAGCAGTTGTTACTCTCGTGCTGAAGGAGATCTTGGAAAGGAAGACTAGCATTAAAGAGGTTGATAGTTGACAGTTGTTTGTCATTAGTAGGTGCGTCGCTATCAACAATCTGCGAATCAACTCAAAAATCTCGCAGCGACGCACCCTACAAGATATTGACATTATTTATTAAGAAAGATTCACGGCGGTTTTAACCGTCCGTGCAGCTTTCATCTCAGGTCTAAAGACTCTGAGTTTTCCGCTTGCCTAACTTGTTTTATAAAATATGGTGGTTAGTTTATTCTAAGCTCATTAAGCTGCGCTCAGGCATTATAAAATATTTTTGTAAAAGCCGGAACAATACCCCCCCTTCAGACTTCTAATCAATCAAACTAACTGATTTATTGTCAGCACGCATAAAAATGCGTTTTTGTCAACAGTTAATTTAGGTAAAACAACGGGCGATCGGGTATAAAAAACATCTGATCGCTGCTACGCTTGGTTTGTGCGATTAATTTAATGTGTGTGTACTAGAGGAATTAAATCATGGAATTTGACAAAGCACGGAATCAACAGATAGTTTTTGTAGATTCACAAGTTAAAGATTGCGAAAGTTTAACAGAAAGCGTTAATCTCGATACAGAAATTATTGTTCTGAAGGGCGATCGCGACGGCATTGAACAAATAACAGAAACACTTAAAACACGGAAAAACATTGCAGCCGTCCACATCCTGTCTCACGGGGCGGCAGCCAGCGTCCAAATTGGCGCAACAGAACTTAATCTAAGTAACATTGAAACTTATCGCGATCGGCTAGAAGAATGGTTTGCCCTACCAGCCGAAGCCAACTCGAACTCTCAAATTACAGCTAAACCAGAAATTCTACTTTATGGTTGCAACGTCGCAGCCACAGAAGCCGGTGTCGCTTTCGTGAAAAGGCTGAGTCAGCTCACCGCGGCGGAAGTTGCCGCTTCCGATAATTTGACTGGGAATGCCACCTTGGGTGGAGACTGGGAATTGGAAGTTTCCACCGGGAAGATAGAGACGGCTTTGGCATTTTCCGCAGAGGCGAGAGAGGCTTATAGCGGCGTGCTTGCTGACTTAAACCAGAAGGCTGGCGACTTTGGCGCACTGCAAAATGCCATCAATGTTGCCAACATCAATGGTGGGATTGACACAATTACCCTGACTGCGGATATCACTCTCACGGGGCTGCTGCCAAAAATTAGTGACAACACCATTATTGTTGGCGGAGGTTTTGCCATCAGAGGTACTAATGCTTTCCGCGCCTTGGTAGTTGATAGCGGTGCAAACCCAGTCAACATCTCCAACCTCACCATTGATTCTGCAAGAGCATTAGGTGGCAACGCACCAGTTGGTGGTGGTGGTGGCGCTGGCGGTTTAGGCGGCGCACTTTTTATCAACACTGGCCTTGTAACTGTTGACAGAGTGACTTTCTCAAACAACCGGGCGATCGGCGGTAACGGTACTGTTGGGAGCGGTGGCGTTGGTGGCAACAGCGACTTAAACACTGGTGTTCCTGGTGGCACTCCTGGTGCGGCTGGGATCGGTGGTGTTGGTGGTCTTCCTAATGGCGTTGGCGGCACTGGTGGCACCGCTGGTAATGGTAGCCCTGGCTTCCCTGGTGGCACTGGTGGTATTGGTGGCATTGGTGGTACTGGTGGAGCCACCACCGGTAATGGTGGGCCTGGCAGTCCTGGTGGGATTGGCGGTGGCGGAATCTTCGGCGGTGGTGGTGGTGGCGGTGGTGCTGGCGGTGCTGGCGGTGCTGCGGCTGGTGCTCCTGGTGCTCCTGGTATTGCTGGCCTGGGCGGTGCTGGTGGTCTAGGCGGCCTGGGCGGCGGTGGCGGTGCCGGTGGTCTAGGCGGTGCTGGCGGTGTTGGCGGTGCTGGTGGACTGGGTGGCGGCGGTGGTGCTGGTAGCACTGGTGGTGCTGGTGGTGCTGCTGGTGGCGGTGCTGGTAGCACTACCGCAGGTGGTGGCGGTGCTGGTTTGGGTGGTGCGATTTTTGTCGGCGGCGGCAGCTTGACCTTGACAAACAGCACCTTGTATAGCAACACAGTTACGGGTGGAAATGCTGGTAATGTTGCCACAGGTGCGGGTACAGCCGCAGGTGGTGCAATTTTCGTCAACTTAGGTGCTACCGCTACTCTGACCAATAATACGATCGCCTATAACTCTGCCACAGCCGCGACAGTTGGCACACCGGCCAGTCTGATTGCTAGATCCGGAGGAATTGACAACGGCGGTACTGCCACTCTCAAAAACACGATCGTCGCTGGCAACACTGCTACCACCAATACAGATGTTACAGGGACATTCACAGGAAATAACAACCTGATTGGGGTTCTCGGCACTAGCACTGGTTTCGCAGGTCAGGCACTAGGACTGGTTTCTTTGGCAAATGTATTAGCTCCAGCCGCCTCTGCCGGACTCAACGGTGCAACTACCGGCCCGTTCACCCTTGCCCTAGTTGACAACAGCCCCGTCACTACCAGCAGCAACCCTGCAATTGGTGGGGGCGACCCGGCAATAATGGCAGTGGGCGCTACAGCTTTTGACCAACGCGGTACTGGCTTTCCTCGAAAAATTGACAATACTCTTGTCAGCAAACCGAATATTGACATCGGTGCTTATGAATACGGGCCAGTAGTCGTGGGTCAGAAATTCAACGACTTCGACGGCGATAGCCTCAAAGGTGCCGTGGCGACTGAAATAGGTCTCTCAGGCTGGACGATTACCGTAGGTGTAGGTACGAAAAGCGCGATCACAGCAGCCGACGGGACTTACACCATCAAAGACGTTAAGACAAATACCCCGATCGCAGAAACGTTACAAATTGGTTGGGTGCAGACTTTAGCGCCAACAGTGACGAGTGGTATTGCTGATGTCACCGGTGCAAACTTCGGTAATTTCCTGAAAACCTCGATCGCAGGCAAAACCTACACCGACATCCTCGGTAACAAAGTCTTAGACCTTCCCACCGACACCACATTAAACGGTGTCACCGTCACTTTATACAAAGATGTCAACATCGACGGCATATTCCAAGCAGCCACAGATACTATTGTTGGTGCGCCGGTAACAACAGCAGGAACCGGAGATTACCTGTTCTCCGATATCGGCCCAGGCAAATATTTCATCCAAGCCACGCCCCTAGTCGGTTCCAGCATCTCTTTTACCCCTGCGCCACTTCCAGTCACCGTCAACAGTGGCACTCCTGTCATCAATCAAAACTTTGGTATCTTCCAAAACATCACCATTAGCGGTAGCAAATTCGAGGACAAAAACGGCAACGGAGTCCTAGATGGGACAGACGGAGCACCGGCAACTCTGTTTGATATTCAGTTACTCAACACCGCCGGTGCAGTGGTAAAAACCCAAAGTACAACTACCACCGGCAACTACACTTTTACCGATGTTGGGCCCGGCACATACACCCTAAAGGAAGTGCCAAAGACTGGTTGGCAACCAACTCTTGCCCCCACTGGTAGCATCACTCCCAGCAGTGGCGTGAACATTACCAACAGCGCAACCACTCCCACCAACTTCGGGAACTTCCAGGTTGGCAAGATCAGCGGGTTCAAATTTAACGATCGCGACAAAAGTGGCACGAAAGAGGCTGCCGAACCAGTCCTAGCAGGGTGGACAATCTACTCCGATGCCAACAACAACGGCGTCAAAGACCCAACCGAAGCCAGCGTCGTCACTGATGTTGCCGGTAAGTACGAGTTCACCAACCTGCCATTCGCCACCTACAACATTCGAGAAGTATTGCAACCGGGCTGGATACAAACCGCGCCCGCCACCAACGCAGCCACGCCGACGATTTCCGGCGCGTTGACGATCGCCCTTACCAGCGGCCTCGACTCGCAAAACAACAACTTCGGCAACTTCTTTGAGTCGAGCACCATCAGCGGTCAAAAATTCAGCGATGCCAACCAAAACAAAATCAAGGATGCCGGAGAAGTCGGACTGCCAAATTGGCAAATCTTCATCGACAGCAACCCAACAAATGGAGTCTTCGATCAGGGCGAACTGACTACCATCACTGACGCCAACGGCAACTACATTCTCACCGAAGTACCCGCAGGTACTTACAAGGTAAGGGAAGTCCAGCAAAAAGACTCGATACCTACGACTCCGCTCCCTGCCGACATTACCGTTAAGGCTGGAGATAAAATCACGGGCGTTGACTTCGGTAACTTCCTGCCCCAACCAGCCACGATTCGAGGGGTGAGCTTCCGAGATGTCAATAGAAATGACGTTCTGGATACCGGAGAACAAGGTTTGGTGAATGCCCAAATTCAGTTGACCAAGGTGGTAACTGGAACTCCTGGCACTCCCGCTCCTGCTCCTGTTACCGCTACTACAGACAATAGTGGTAACTACCTGTTCACGAACCTGACACCGGGAACTTACACCGTCCGCGAAGTCCCGCAAGCTGGGTTAACCCAAAGCAAACCGAACCCGGTCTCGATCGATATCACTTCTGGCACTACTGTCAGCGTCAATTTCGCGAGCTTCCCGACGCCGACTCCGATCGCGCCGACTCCGACTCCAGCGCCGACTCCAGCCCCGATTGGAGTGCCAACTCCAGCGCCGACTCCGACTCCGACTCCGACTCCAGCACCGACTCCGACTCCCACTCCAGCGCCGACTCCGACTCCGACTCCAGCGCCGACTCCGACTCCTGACCTCACCACCCCTCTGGACCCGCAAACCACAGATTTGGTTTGCCCTGAAGATTTTCCCAGAATTCAGGCTCCTAATCTCCCCACAAGTCCTTCACGGAACAGTGTGATCAACGGGAATAACGGCGACGATATTCTCGTGGGTAGTGCAGGTAGTGACTCTATCTTCGGATTGGGTGGCAACGATTTGATCTTTGGCCAAGAGGGCGGGGATTATATCAATGGTAATGTCGGCAACGATACTGTCTACGGAGGTATCGATAATGATATTCTCTTCGGTGGCAAAGGCTTTGACTTGATATTTGGAGATATTTCTAACGATACTATTTACGGTAATCGTGGCAATGATTCGATCTCTGGAGATGAAGGTGATGATATCTCCTACGGTGGCAAAGGCGATGATGTCATGTTGGGTGGTAGTGGCAACGATGAGTTGACTGGCGATCAAGGCAATGACACTCTTTGTGCTGGGAATGATGACGACATCCTCTTTGGCGGTAGTGGTGATGACATCCTCTTTGGTGGCCTTGGCGATGACATCCTCTTTGGTGGTCTTGGCAGCGATACCATAATTGGTGGCGACGGTAGCGATGGGTTCCTCTTGTCATCGGGCAGCGGTTCAGACACGATTATTGACTTCACTCAAGGAGTTGATTTGCTGGTTTTGACTGGCGGCTTGGACTTCGGTCAATTGTCGTTTACTCAAACTAATGGATCGGCATCAATTAACGTTGCTGGTACTGGTGAATTGTTGGCTACTCTGAAGGGTGTGCGATCGAGCTTGCTAACTGCTCAGGATTTCAACGTATTGGTTTAGTCCGTTAGTTCGGCAGGGGTTTTTGAACCCCTGCCTCAAAGAAATCAGGACACGGCACTGCCGTGTCCCTACATGATGATTTTGGGGTAGGGACACGGCAGTGCCGTGTCCTACTCAAAGGAATCAGGACACGGCAGTGCCGTGTCCCTACTGGTTCAAATTTGTTCCAAATATTTGAGCAAGTCTGCCATTTCTTGGGGACTTGGCTGAAACTGAGGCATGGGCGGCGTTTGTCCGCTGGTGACTTGGCGGATTAGGCCGAATTCGGATTTGCGCTGGGAAACTAGGTGCAAGTTTGGTCCGACTTGAGTGTCAAAGAGGGATGTGTGACATCCGGCACAGTTCATTTGAAAGATGGCTGAACCCTGAATGGGGTCTCCTGTCAAGGATAGTACGCTGCTGACGTAGGGATCGGCAACCTGAAAGCGGTGTATTGCTAAGGTGGATAACACGATCGCGAGCAAGAACGCTAGCACAAATATGGAAATTTGTTCGATCGGGTTTTTAGTTTCATTTGTGACAATTTGGTGATTCAAAGGAGTTCAATAAAAAAAGTATCTACAAGAAAATTTATTTCTCATAAAAATAATACGGGATGCGGGAAACGAGAGAGTATGAAAGACCTTCCTAGGGAAGCGGCGCGGGAGACTTTAGTCAAGAGTGTTCTTGAAAATGCGGTATAATCGGATTGTAAGTAAGAATTAGAACATCTGCGTGTTGAAACATCCTAGTATCGGAGAAATCCCGGCTCCTATGAAACAACGGTTAGGTTTAAGTCCTAGTGTCAGTATGACAGGAAAGAGCAAATAATGGCAGGTTGTGGAGCGTACCGTGTCTTGGCTTAGTGGTGGATTCTGAAAGCAGTGAAAACAATATAAAGTAGCTAGTAACTATCGCTTGACGATTGGTGACTAGGTAGACGGCGTTTGACGGCCGTAACGAGACTAGATTGAGGCAATACCCTTCGTCTAATTCTGTCAGTAGAATCTCAGTGGCTAAAGCCCGCTTGAGTGTCAAAACATAGCTTAATCCTTCCCAGCGGGGAGATCAAGCCTTCTCAAGGATTGAAAGGCGATGAAGGCGAAAATTCATCTATAGGTGCTGGTAAGATTAAAAATAGGTTGTTAAATCTTAACGATAAGGAGCTTTCATGGTAGAACCGTTGCTTTCAGGTATTGTTCTTGGTCTGATTTTTGTTACTCTGTCGGGGCTATTTTTTGCTGCTTATCAGCAGTACAAGCGTGGCGATCAGTTGGGTATCAACAAGTAATATCAATTCCGGTTGTACCGTCAGTGATACGGAATAAAGGGGAACGCAGGACACGGCAATGCCGTGCCCCTACCCCAAAATCATATTTTACGAGGCCACGGCACTGTGCTCATTGGTGTCAAGTCAAGCAGTTGACCCCCAGATTTCCTGATAGTAAGCGGCATGATCTCGATGTCGCTTACGTTCTTGTTTAATCAAGCCCAACATTTAGATTTGATACGAATTGAATTAACTAGAAAGCAGACGTTTCAGCCATGTTTTGCCGGTTCTTGCTGCACTTGCCAATTGCCTGATCCCAGGTACAAAGTCAAACCATGAATTAGGATAGATGTCACTACGGGAACTTTTTTGCCACCCCAGACTTGGAGAAGCAATCAAGGTGACAACATCGGGATTTCGAGCTCGGAAAGTAGAATAAGCACCGTCAAGGTGCATCGGGCCACCGTCAGGATGTCCCGGAGGTCGTTGTTGGAGTGCTTCGAGAAACTCTAGGAGGCGATCAAAAATCTTGGCATTTACAGCATAAAAATGAGTCGTCATCACCCCCTCAGAAAAGGGAACAAGGGCGACAGGAGACTTTTCTCCAACCTCTTCGACGTGTCCGAAATAGGCGAAATCCCAATCTTGCTGACATAGTTGTTCGACGATAACAGCTTCGTCTATTCTGAACTTTTCTGAAATTTTTAGGTCGTCTTCTACAATCAGGATATTGCTCAACCCCTGCTGTTTTGCCTGCTTGAGGATAGCGAGATGACTGGAAAAGCATCCCCTCGCCCCAATGCTGGAAAAACCTCCAGCTTCGTCGGGGCGGATTGCGGGAAATATCTCAACCTTATGAGGTGTGAGGGGCATTCCTGCTGACTCTAATTCTTTGACTATGAGTTGGTATCGGTCTTTCCTCTCAGGAAGATTTACGGCATAAACTCCCTCGAAATAGTCTGTAATTTTTGCCATAGTTTGGTCTCGAATCAAGAAGTTGTTGAATCTTCGGCTTGTTCAAGCCGAAAGTTTTACTTGAGGTCTGTGTTTACCTTAAATTATTCTATCTTTACGGATTTCAAGGAACCGCGAAGACTCCAAAATCTTTTTTATCTTCCTTTGCGTACTTAGCGCCTTCGCGGTTCGTTGACTCTTAGGTTAATTGAAATATTTAAGAAGAATGACCAGCTTTTTGTCAAAGCTAGTCTGCAAATTAATTAAATCCGTTGTTCTCTCAAAGTGAGGAAACCCAAACTGCGAGTTCCCTTGCAGCGGGTTATTCAAAACATATCATCCTTCGAGAGTGTTCCTTTAGCAACAAAATTTAATTTTTTGCAATAAAACTTTACATTTGCTGGCGGACTTTGATTAAGCCGTGGCTTGCTGCGGTCTTCCCCAGACTATTCGCTCTTGCTTATATACAACCATCCCAGGTTTTGCACCCTTGGGCTTATACACATATTTCGGTTCTGTGTAAACGACTGGTACTTGTTCACTCTGGCGGGCGCGACTGTAGTAGGCGGCCATGTTGGCGGCAAATTGCAAATCGACCTCTTCGGCAACGGTACCTGGTGTGACGCGCAATAAAGCGTGACTTCCGGGAATTTCTAGGGTGTGGAACCAGATGTCATAGTCGCCAGCTACCCGAAAGGTGAGTTGGTCGTTTTGACGGTTGTTGCGGCCGATTAATAATTCAAAGCCACTAGGGGTTTGGTAGCGGTGAAATTCGATCGCAGCATTTTTGTCTGTACTGCGGTAATCTGGCACAACAAGATATTTTTGTTGAATCAATTCTTCGCGGATTTCTGCGAGGGTTTGCAAGTCTTGGATGTTGCGGTAGATTTCTAATACCGAAAGTGCGGCTTCTACTTGTTCTAAGTAGTCAATTTCTTCTTGGACTGCTGCTAGTAAAGGTTCTACAGCAATGCGGGCTCTTTTGAGTTTTTGGTGCTTTTTATACAGGGCTTGAGCATTTTGGACGGCGTTTTTTTCGGGATTTAGGAGAATAGCAACTGGTTCGGTAGTTTCAAAGTCTGGTAGAGAAATGACTTTCATTCCCGGTTGCCAATGTTGTAAGTTTGCCATTAGCAAATCGGCTTGGGATTTGTGGGTATCAGCTACTTTTGACTGCTGTAATTTTTCTTTGAAGGTGTTGGCTTTGACATTGAGTTTTGCTAGCAGGTTAATCAGTTTTTGACTAAGTTGATGTCGTACTTGGGCGAATACTTGTTGGTTGATTTCACCGGTGTAGTAACTGTTGAGTAATTCTTGGACGGAATTGAAGGAGGGGAAGAGAGGGGGAGAGGGAGAGAGGGGGGGAGAATCAGAGGGCGGACACGGTGGCATCGCCCCTGCATGATGATTTTCGGGTGCTGGCCAGTCGATGACGGTGTAGCCTTGGGTTGTCAAACTGGGTTTAAATGTTGAGTTTTCTAAGGCTTGTAGCCAGTGTTGCCATCGATGGAATAATTGTTGCCAGTCGTGGGCGCTGAGGCTGTCGGTGGATTGTTCTGGGTCTAAAGAAGCCGATCGAATCATGGACAAAACTAAAGCCTTACTCAACCCTCGGTAATTCTTCAACAGATTGCGCTGTAATTGTCCAGGAACCAGGCTAATTCTTTCTTGCCAGCGATTTTGAGGTTCGATCGCACTTGGTGTTATATCAGTCAAAGCCGGGGGCATTTCGTAGGGTTGCCCGGTTTGGATGGGACGGACACTGGACTGTTTGGCGCTGACTTGGTGAGCACAGGTGACAACGAGATTGTCTTGGGCTGTGAGGATGACGTTGCTGTATTTCCCGATGATTTCGGCGTAGAGATGCCAGAGTGCAGGTTCTCCAGGGCGTTTGGCGAATTGCAAGTCTATAACTCTTTCCCAGGGGGAGATGGGGGCGATGGAAACTAGGGCTAAACCGCTGAGTTGGTGTCGGAGTTGCTGGCTGAAGGTGAAGGTGTCGGGGATGCGGGGTGGGGGGTCGCCGACACAGATGCGGGCGGCTACGGTGTGCCAGGAAAGGTCAATCCAGCCCCGTTGGTTCATGGTGCGTAGGGCCAGGGACACGGTAAAGCGATCGCGCTGGTAGACTTGTTCTAAGCGTGCTGGCAGCCATTGGGCCCGCAGTTCACTGCAAGCCGCAGTTAAAGTTGTCAAGTCTACAGGTTGCACAGCGCCCTCTTGCGATCGAAATATCTATTTCCACTATATCAAATGTGGTGAGCAAAATTGTTTTATGCCCACAGAATCTCTTTTGTTTTTCGAGATTTAAACAAATGGTGTTGTTTCCTGGGTTTGCGACTGAATCACGGCACTCCAATCATCATCATTAACAGCAGATTCCAAATCTTTGCCGCGTTCATCGGCACTTTTTGCTGCGATTTCTAACTCTTTAGTCAGAGTCGAATCTGCCATTGCTTTGCGTAATTTCAGTTTCTTTTCTTCATACGCTTTTTGCTCATCAGCAGACATTGCAGCCCGCGCAGCTTGACCGACTGTACTTGCCCACATTTCGCTTTCTCCGTCGTTTCCTGCGGGAATGCTACCTAGTTCTGCAATCCAAGTATCGCGCAAATTTTCCATTTCTTCCCGTTTGGGGAATTTGAAAGTTTGCACGCGCAGGAATGCACAATTTTCTATTCCATTTTGGGCGATATGACCGTTGAGAGAAAGTAGGATATTTCGCGAATAACCTATATATTGGGTTTGGTGGGAAGTGTCGATTACGGCATAAACGCCGGCGACTTTGGCGTTAGTTGCTAAATCGCGCCAGGTTGCGGTCGATATTATTTGTGTTCCGTCATTTTCCAATGCTGAAATTGTCGTTGCTGCACCATGTTCTTCATCAGAACTATACAAAAAATTGTGTAGTCCTTCATGGGCGACAGGTACGTTTTGATGTTCGATTGCTAAGTCTAAATTGGTATTCACTTGATTGATTTCCATAAAATTTCATTTCTCCTAAAATATTACTTTTCTGGGCGGGCAGGATGCCCAACCCCTACTCCCCACAATCAACTTTACTCTTTGTGGAACAGGAATCTTGCCTGTTCTGGATCACCCACAATCAACTTTACTCTTTGTGGAACAGGAATCTTGCCTGTTCGCTTGTTTTTTTGTTATCTACTTAACTCGCTGAAATTTGTTGCACTTCCTCTTCAGTCAACTTTACATCCATCGCTTTTACAGAGTCTTCTATGCTGGATAGTTTTGTCGCAGCAGGAATCGGAACGATACAGGGGGATTTTGCCATCAACCAGGCTAATACTATACAGTAAACTGAGACGTTTTTCTCGGCTGCTAATTTTGCGATCGCGGGTATATCTTGCAAACTTTTGGCGCGGCGACTTCCTCCCAATGGACTCCAAGGAAAAAAGGTCAGTTTTTCAGCTTCGCAATATTCTAGAACACCGTCTGATTCCGGTTCTCTGTGCCAAGGATTATACTGATTTTGAACTGAGGAAATTTCCACTATATCGCGGGCGCGCTTGATTTGCTCTACAGAAAAATTGGAAACTCCAACAAATCGAATCATTCCGGCTTCTACAGCTTCTTTTGCGGGCGCTAGGGCTACTTCGATGGTATAACTGGGGTCGGGTGCGTGATATTGCCAAAGGTCGATCGGTTTTTGACCACCCAAGGCTTCAAAACTTTCACGAATTGTTTTGCGTAAATGGTGCGGATTGCCATTGCGGGTCCAAGAACCTTGCGGCCGCATTAATCCACCTTTTGTAGCGATGGTGACAGATCTAATATCTCCGGTATATTGTTGTAAAGCTTTGGCAATCAGTTCTTCATTATGATGTTTGTCTGACTGATCTTGACAGTAGGAATCTGCGGTATCAATTAGTGTCACACCCAAATCGAGGGCGCGGTGAATTACTGCAATTGATTGAGATTCGGTTGGTCGGCCGGTCAAGGATAGTGGCATTCCTCCCAAACCAATTGCGCTGATGTTAAAGTTAGTGTTTCCGAGTTTTTTGTTTTTCATTTGTTTTGCCTTTTTTTCGTTTGTAATTTGTACTTTCGATTGCTATGGCTATTAAAAATATTTGTTTTCTATAATATAACAGTCAACGGTCAACCGTCAACAGATTCAATGCCGATAACTAACTCGAAGCGCTGGTGTAAAATCGGAGTGCGAATTGCCAGAAGTAGCGGGAAGCGAAGAAAAGTGCGATCGCCAAAATTCCTGCTCCTGATATCCAAAGTATATCACCTCTACCTAGCATTGCTTCTGCTGGGACTGTGGTTAAGAAAGCAACCGGGACTATGAAGGTGAAGAAAAATCTGTAAGCTACGGGATAAGCAGCCATTGGAAATCTACCAGCTTCTAACAATCCTCTGAGGACTTCAGTAACGTTATAAATCTTGACAAACCAAATGCTGGTTGCACCTAACATAAACCAAATGCTGTAAAGACTCACCATGCCAAATAATAGCGGTATTGCAGTTAAGAAATAGTTGCCGATTTCGACTCCCAATTTGTTTGCCGAGTACAGCAATAACACCGCGCCGAAGATGATATCGGGTATTCCCCAAGGGGAAACTGTGTTTGCAGACAGCCAAAATTGCGAACTGATGGGTTTGAGGAGGACAAAATCAAGAGTTCCTTGTTGCACGCGATCGACAATCCGGCTAAGATTAGGTGCTAGAAACGTTGACGAAAATCCCTGCAAAATCGTGAAAATTCCTAGTACAACTAAGGCTTCTTCCCATTTCCACCCAGAAAACGTGTAACCTGTGCGGTAGAACAAAAATAGTCCAAATAAGCTTCCCGTCAGGTTTCCCAGGCTGCTGAGGGCCGCGAGGAGAAAGTTGATGCGGTATTCGAGCTCTGCGGAAATTGCTGCACCCCAAAAGAGTTTCACTATGTGTAAATATCGTCCCATATTTCTGCTCATTATCGTTATTTGGGAAGCGGTTCACCAAAGTTAATTATCCGCTGTTGAGGTGCAGCAGGACGCGATACAGGAGCAATACTTACTCCCCGTCGTTCGCCCGTCGCAACCCTGATTAAAGGTAGTGTTATTGGTCGGATTTGGTCATTTTGGTTGGTCTGTTGGGAAGAATTGCGATCGTAAGTTTGAGTGCCGATCGCGCTTGGTGAGACAGATTCTTGAGGTGCGACTGAGTTAGGAGTTCGGAATGTGACGGACTGTGGGGCTTGTGTTGCTGATGGGGTCTGGGTTTGGGTGGTGTTGCGACTTGAACTTGGGGCGATCGCGGGAACTAGCACCCAGCGATTGGCGGTGCCGATTTTTTGGAATTGAGTGCGATCGGGCACAAGAGCAAATCCGGGTGCTAACTGCATCACAATTCTCGCTACTCCGGGTTGGTTCTGACTCAGTCCCACAGAATTTACTAACCCTTTTGGATATAATTGAGTTGCATCTATACCAATCTCGGTATTGGGCAAATCGATCGCAATTTGATTTGAGTTTAATACAGAATATTTGGGAATTGTTCCTTCTGGAAGGCTAATTACTAGCTCATTTGTCGCCGGATCGAATTGCCAAATTGGGACTGTGGAAGCATTGGCTGGTTGTTGTCCGATTTGCATGGAAACTGCGGCGGCGAAGGCTAGACTGAGACTCAGTGACAAGCTTGCCAACAATTTGGGTGCTAGAGAGTTAACAGTCAATTTTTGTAAGTCTTGCCAAAATCTTTGGTATTGCATGGCTGCTGGGTGAAATTTTTGATTTAAACTAGATTTGAGAATAATTTGGCATCGGGCATCGGAAAAAGCGTGTTATTGGCTTGATGGTCGAATCTAAGGTATTTTAATTATAAACCGTTTTGCCTGTAATATTGGTAAAAAGCGAAGAATCGCGATCGCCTAAAAATTCCTGCCGTCAGAACACCTATGGCTTACAGTAACAGAGAACTTGAGGGAAAATCTTTCTATCAATCCGAACCTTTAATCGCGAGATTGAGGGGAATCATCCGAGATTATCCCGAAGGTGTGGGGATTCTCAAAGAATTAATTCAAAATGCTGACGATGCGAAAGCCACACGGGTAGAAATAACTCTTGATTGGCGGAATCATCACGTCAAAGAATTGCCGGACGATCGCATGGTACTGTTAATGGGGCCGGCGATGTTAGTCTACAACGATAGCGTGTTTGCAGACAAAGATTTTGACAGCATTCGCAGTTTGGGACAAAGCGAAAAAGCGCGAGACTTGCAGAAAACGGGTAGGTTTGGCGTCGGGTTTAATGCAATTTATCATGTTACAGATTATCCGAGTTTCGTGTCGCGCGATCGCATCATCTTTTTTGACCCTCACGGTGCGGCGATTCCTGGCACTTCTAGGCAAGAACCGGGGCGCGAGTGGAATTTGGCTGATGCTAAATGGTATGAAAAATATCCCGATTTTATGCAAGTCTACACAGCGGGAGGATTGCCATTTGGAGATACCAACTTTCAAGGTACTCTGTTTCGCCTACCGCTGAGAACAACAGAAAGCGCTAAAAATAGCGAGATTCGCAAACAAGCTTTTACCGAATCCAACGTCAAGGAATTGTTGGATGAATTAAGACAGTCTGGTGAAGAACTTTTGCTATTCTTGAAGTCTGTTCAAGAAATTCGAGTTTACGAAATTCCGGCAAACAGTCAAGAAACCAGACAAGAAATTCTGGCGATTGTGACCAAAAATCCGCAAGAAGTCCGAGATGCGCGACAAAAACTCCTCAATGCAATTCCCGATACTGCCGAAAAACTGCTAGAATTGTGCGATCGCAATCCTAACGGTTTAGTCTCAGTTTCTTACCGTCACGAGATAGAAACGATTAGTTGCGATCGCACTATCAAGTCTACTTGGAGAATAGTCAGCTTAATTCGCACAGACGAAGGTGGCGATTTGGCAAAAGTGATAGCAGCAATGCACCAAAGTCAAGAAAAAGCGTCGCACTGAGCGTAGTCGAAGTGTCGTGCCTTGGGCCGGTGCTGCTGCTAGAATTAGTGCTGCTAGTACAGAGGGAAATCTGCCGCCCGTTTCCGGCAAAGTTTACTGTTTTTTGCCGCTTCCTCTGGAAACGGGTTTGCCGGTTCACATCAACGGTTTTTTCAACTTAAATAGTTCGCGGGATAACCTAAGTAGCGACAGCGGACAAACAGGAAAAGACCGGCCGAGAGCTATTTGGAACGGGCTACTAGCGCGCCATGTTTTGTCCCATGCTTATGCTAACTTAATTGTCGATTTAGTGCAAGATATAGGACGGTTTGGGGCAGAGGAATTTTACCAGCTTTGGCCGATTAGCAAAATCACTACTAGCAAAGCTTTGGAAGAATTGCACAACTCTGTGATAAAACTATTGTACCAGAGACAAGTTGTGCGATCGGCGGTAAAACACAGGGTAACTGAGGGTCAAATTAACGAGACAAGATGGGTGACTCCTCCGACAGTTAAAAATTTACCCTCGAAAAAGTGGTGGGAGGAATTGTTAGAACCGCTGCGCGCCGACAATATCGACATTCCAGATCCGCCATTGCCTGAGTCAATTTTAGCAGCTTTTAAAGATGCGGGTTTGCCCTTACCAACCTTCACTGCGGCCAACTTGCGAAAGCATTTAACCGAAAATAAATCCCTACGGGTTTCGCTGTCGGATGCACCGAAAGCAAGCCTGCGAAATCGGCAGTGGATTGGGAATATGTTGCGCTATTGTCTCAGCGATAATTGCCAAGATTTGCGCGGTTTGCCGCTAGCTATTCTCGCTGACAATACTTTGCAGGTATTTGGCTATAATGCGATCGGCACTATCTACATTGCAGATGAGGCGCAGAGGGAAATATTTGCCAGTCATCCCGAATGGTTTTTACACCGAGATTTAACTAATTTAGTGCCGGGATACAATATAATTGGTGTCTCAAGGATGACTGCTGCGGAAGTAGCAAAAAAATTAGTGATTGTCATTGGTTCAACTGCGTCAGAAATGGATTGGCAACCCAACGCACTGCATCCGCCAAATGCAGAATGGTTGACTTTAGTTTATCAATATTTTTACAATATCGCCCCCAGATATCTGTCCCAAGAAACTGTCGAGGAATTGAAAAAAGTACCGCTGATTCCGGGAAATCATGGTAAGCTTTATAAAGCGGGAACTGTTGATACTCCTTTGTTGGGCGGCGATACAATTGAGGCGGAAACAATTGCAGCAGTACAATATTTTGGGGCGACACTTGTCAAAGCACCAGCAAAACTTGAGGGTGCGATCGCACAATTTGCCGATCGCCACAAAAATCAGTTAGTCTATGGTATCACGGGCCCGGATATCCTAGACATAGTACATTCGCGGTGCGATCGGGGTTTGCCACCTTATGACGAAAAGCACTATACAAATCTGCTCAATTTCCTGGCAAGTCGAGAGCAAAGAAATTATGATGAAACTAGGCTAAATAAACTGCGCCAACTGCCAATTTACCCGACAACTTCCGGCGAAATAGTTTCCCTGAATAGTGAAAATGTCTACCTTCCGGGCGATGGATATGAACCGCCAGATATTGCAGGTAGTTTGCGACTTTTACGCATCGGAAAATCTAGGGAATGGATGCCACTATTCCAACTTTTGCAAGTACCAATACTCAACCGCGCGAGACTGATTCGCGACTGTTTGTTGCCCGAATATGCGTCATTTTCCCCGGAAGAACAGTTAATCGCGCTAACTTGGATTCGGGATAACTTGACTAAAGCCAGCATTGAGTTAGAAAAGGAAGGTGAAAATGCTTTTGGATTCCAGGAAGAGCTGAAAAAGGCTCGTCTGGTGCGCTGTAGTGACAGGAGATTGCGATCGGCAGAATTGATATACAATCCTTTAAGTGAGGTAGTCCGAAACATTATCGGGAATATAGCAGTGATTCCAGACATGGAATTTTACTCGCAGGATTCTGAAAGTTGGCTAAAGTTTTTCTCCGATTTGGGAATGAGGCAAAATCCCGATGCCGATGATATTTTAGCCTGCGTTGACAATTTGGTTCAAACCGCAAATCGATCTGGTGCAGAGGCTGTTGCAAATAGTTGTATAGCTGTTTTCAACTATATTGTTGACAACTGGGATGCGCTCAAAAATACTAAAATTGCCAACAGCAATAAGACACTTCCAGAAGCACTGGCAGATAAACCTTGGCTTCCTGTCGAGGGAAATCCTGAGAAGTTAAGCCAATATTTCGGTGCTGCAAAACCTGAACCCAGACTGTACCGTGCTAAAGACTTATGTTTCATTCAAGATGCTCCTTTAATTGCCAGCCAAAAGTTCATATTTGTACGTCCTCAGCGAGACTTGCTGAAGGTAGAAATCAGGAATGCTCTTGGTTTTGAAATTGTCGAACCAAACACGGTTATCGACCACTTTGATGTTATCGTAAAACTTTGGGAAAATATAGCTACAATTAAATTAGCCGATTTTCAAAACGCCCAATTAGCATCAGTCAACGCAATTTATAAGTATTTTTATGATGGTTTGGTAAAATGCAATATTTCGGGCGATAGAAAACGGCAAATTCAAGAGCGTTTTGCTCACCGCGAATGTCTGTGGGATGAGTCTACCGCCAAGTTTTGGCGACCAAAACACGCTTTTTTAAATGATGTTGCTTTTTTCGGAAATCGTCGCACAACTATACCGATTTCTAATTGCCATTCCGAAGTTTATCAGTTGTTAGGACAAAGAATCTCGCCCGCTGTACAAGACTACTTGGATTTCCTCCCTGAACTAGCAGCAGAGTACGTCAACACCTGTTTAAATGAAGCGGACAAAAACTGTGTGATTCAGGTACTCAACCGCCTGGAATCCCAACAATTTTTAGAGGGAGTTGCAGTTAAAAATATACCGATTCTTACTGCAAACAACACGCTTTGTTCGAGTGAAAAAGTTCTGATACCGGATGCACATTGGCGCAAAGATTATATTGACTCCAACCGGATACTGCACGATTTAATTTCTGCCAAATTTGCCTTGGAGGTTGGCTGTCTTTCTTTGCTGAAAGATGCAATAGAACGCCCGACAACGGTAAAACTAGCCCGCAACACAAAAAGCTGCGATTGGTGTCTAGAATGGCAAAATACCTTGAATTCGTCGGAATTGCGATCGGGTTTGCAGCGGTTGATTTTTCACGATCGCGAATCTGAACCAATTTTAGATTTAATCTGGCTGGCTAAAGCTACAGTTTCCGCCGCTAGTCAAATTAATGTAGATTTGTTTTTGAGTGATGAAACTCGCATTGGCACAGATATACCCGGTACTCAACATTTTGATGAGTTTAATAAAACTTTTCAGATTGTCAGTAGCGGTAGCAGATATATTATGTTATCGTATTTAGCAGAAAGTATTAACGATCGGCTTGGGGAATATGCAGTTAAAAATTTGCTTCCACTAGCGAGTATTATTGATGCTGAGCCGCGTCATATTCACAGTTTGCTAAATGAGTTGCGAATTAGGTCTTTACCATCGATTGTCACTGCTACTGAACTGGAAAATCAAGTGGATAATGTTAGTAAAACAGCGAGAAATGCTGAGGGCGATTCTTCTATTTATTGGGGCGCTTTTTGATATTTAATAGAAGTTGCATCGGAATTAATATTACCCGAAATGAGGATACGGCAGTGCCGTGTCCCTACAATTAATCTGGCGTAGGGAAACGGCACTGCCGTGTCCTCTATATTAATACCCGAAATGAGGATACGGCAATG
>JAYSVM010000075.1:0-20211 GCA_043718495.1 Oscillatoriales bacterium
CTACAATTAATCTGCCGTAGGGACACGGCACTGCCGTCTCCTAATTTCGGGTAATATTAATTCCGATGCAACCGGAAACGATATAATTCCCCTACAGAAACCAAGTCCGCGCCAGCAGATTAATTAATATCATGTTCCAGACTTATGATATAATGCTCGATAAACTGGTTCACCAAGCTTTAGTCTACCAATTTCTCTTTCAGTCGCCACCGGCAGGGGATTTTCTGCTAACCATTCACCATCATTTTGACGCTCAAAACTGGGGTGAGATGAAAAGCGATCGCACATTTCTCTTTCTACTTCTTCAATATCAGATTGAATAAAGACTTCGCCATCAATTGCCAGATAAGTTGCCAAATCATTGACTAATTCTGGTTGCACTACCCGCCGTTTATGGTGTTTATTTTTAAACCAAGGATCGGGAAATTGAATGCTAACTCGCTGCAAAATACCTGCTGGCAAAGTTTCTAAAATTGGCTTCATGGAACTATTGGCATTACAAAACAAATAGTGCAGATTTGTCAAGCCTTTTTCGTCCCGCCAAGCATTCGCTTCTTCTACCAGAGGTTCCCGAATTTCTAATCCAAGAAAATTCCAGTCTGTTTGGATTTGCGCCATGTGCCACAAAAACCTTCCTCTTCCACAACCGATATCTAAATGCAGTGGCGAATTTAAGTCAGTATAGATTTTCGTCCAATCAGGAGGACTTGCTGATACTTGATATCTCATCGATAGGGGATTGACGTGTTCCCGCACTCTCACTCTTGCCAATTTTGCTGTCTCCTGAATGTACTTGTTAACCGCTGATTAAGGCAGATAAATGTTGATTTTTGCGATGTTATTTACTACTTTTAAATAATGAGAAATCAAAAATTGCAGAGTTACAATTTTTGATTTCTCATCATTGTATCAAGCTTCTGGTTCAATGCCTGCTGCTCTTAATTGTGCAGCTAGTTTTTGCGCTCGATCTCGTTCTTGTTCAGCTCGATCTCGTTCTTGTTCAGCTCGATCTCGTTCTTGCTCAACTTGTTGTTGAATAATTGCTATTTCTTGCCTTTCTTTGTCTAGCATTTCTATTCCCCACAATAGCATCTGTCCACTCTCATCCCACCAGCGCAACCAATATCCAGTTCTTTCCGTTTTTGTTCCTTGCCAAACACCTAGAAATAACCCAACTCCTGCAATCCAATAACGACCATTTACATCCGGTTGCTGTGCTTGATATCTTTCTGATGAATTCAACTGGTAGACTTCCAGCACTCCGGCTGCTGATTCAAAGATTGCATAGATTGGAACTCGCAATACTTGTTCGTAAAAAAACCATTTACCCGGCGGATAACTTGGCTTAATTGAATATTCGTCGCAGGGAGTAGCTGACAAAAACTCCATGACTATCGCCGGAATTTCGCCTTCTAAGTTAGGCGTATAACTACGGCGAATTTCTTGATTAGGAAATGGCTGTACGTTACGGGCATAAAACCAGTCTGGAGCTTTAATAACTAACTGGTTATTTAATGTCGCGCAAATTCCCATATTCGGGGCGATTAGTGTTCCTGGTACTATATAGCCTGCAATTTCTAAGATTTCTCGCAAGGCCGCAGCTACTAAAGGTTGGTCAATATTTTCCACTGGTTCCTCGTCTAAAATGAAGTCGGCGGGCAATTTTTCCCAGGTAATTTTCAAGTCGGCTGTACTGACTGTCATGGTATTTTACCTCTTACTAGGATTGTTGAAGGGCGGCGCGCAATACTTCTTGATGAAAGAGCGATCGACCTACTATAAATTTTATCCTGTCTGGCGATAATGCGTCGCCGTTAGCATAGTGTTCGATCCAAGTTTTGCTGATTAAATATGGATCGTCTGGCAATTCTGATAATAAATATCCCGGCATTTCTAACTCGTCCATCAACTGACTAACTTTTGGATCGTAGCTAAGGGCAAAACAGCGACATTCTTCGGATGCGGCCATAATTAAACTATGGTAGCGCATCCCGATCGCCATTTCGACTCCCCGGAATACTCCTTTCAATTTCCTCGGATCGTCCAAACTCAGAATACGACTCCTTTGCGGTAATGCTTCGTGCAAATGCTTCGCAATTTCTAAGTCGTGAGATGCTTGAAAAGGCAGCAGCACAATTAAGGTGCGAGTTGCTTTTTGAAAGTCAACTAAAGCTTGAGTTAAGATTGACAAACGGGCTGGAGTTAGTGTAGGATGCGATCGCAAACAAACCGCAACTCTCGGCGCTGGCAAATCCCACAAACCAGACACGGGCGAGTTTTCCAAAGCCCACACGGGATCTGGTGCTAAAGTAAAGGGAATTTCCCAATCTGTAAGTAAAGTAGCTGAGCCTTTATCGCGCACGCTAACGGCACTACATCCAGCAAAACACCGCTGAGATAACTTACGGGTAATTTCTCGATTCAATGGCCCAATTCCTTGAGCCCAGGCAATAGTTTTTAATCCCATCTGTTGCGCTAATCCCATCAAGCCGCCATAATAGAATGGACTGACAATGCTAGTAGCGTCTTGGATTAAACTGCCTCCTCCCCAAATTAGCGCATCCGAAGTGCGGAGTGCTTCGAGGACTTGAAAGGCATTCATGCGATCGCGCGCAACTACCCCATACCGACGATTTGTCTCGACAGGATTGCCAGAAAGGACGATCGGTGTCACGCCATCTGGTAACATTTGTAATAGCGATGCCAACAGCGCCTCGTCGCCGCCGTTGCCTTTACCGTAATAGCCACACAAAATTGCTCGCATTTCTACTCTTCGTTTATGATGGAGAATCTAACTATTACGATATCTAATTGTTGCGATTCATAAGTTATTTTAACAGTCAACGGTCAACAGTCAACTGTTAACCGTCAACTGCCTTAAATAAATAAATACATTTTCCTTGAGAATACAAAAAATGCACGCTTTGTCAATTCCTACCTGGATTATTCATATTTCTAGCGTCATCGAGTGGATTGCCGCCATCTGGTTAATTTGGACTTACGGCGAAGTCACCCAGAATCGCGCTTGGTGGGCCCTTTCCTTCGGGATGTTACCCGCCCTCGTTAGTGCTATGTGCGCCTGTACCTGGCACTATTTTGATAACTCTCCAGCCCTAGAATGGATCGTTACCCTACAGGCCGCGATGACTCTGATCGGTAATTTTACTCTATGGGCGGCTGCTTGGTGGATTTGGCGATCGGCTCAGCAGTCAGTTGACAGTTGACACTGATTAGTAACAAATCCCTATTACCAATTACTAATTACCAATTAGTCCCAATTTTTTTATTTTATCTTTCTCTATCCGGATGGTGTACAATCTAAAATCTAAAATCTTATATTTTAAATCGCTATGCCCTTCGTTGGTTTGCACATTCACAGCGATTATAGCCTGCTAGACGGCGCGTCTCAGCTACAACAGCTAGCTGAACGGGCGGTGGAATTGGGGATGCCCGCGATCGCCCTTACGGATCACGGCGTGATGTATGGTGCGATCGAGCTAATCAAAGTTTGTAGAAATAAAAATATCAAGCCAATTATTGGCAACGAAATGTATGTCGTCAACGGCGACATCGAAGTCAAAGTTCGAGGTAGAAGAAAATACCATCAAGTTGTTTTAGCGAAAAATACCCAAGGTTATAAAAACTTAGTAAAGCTTACCACAATCTCCCATTTAAAGGGAATGCCCGAAAGAGGTATTTTTGCCCGTCCTTGTATTAACAAAGAACTGCTCAAACAATACTCCGAAGGCTTAATTGTTACCAGCGCTTGTTTGGGTGGCGAAGTTCCCCAAATGATTCTGCAAAACAAGCTAGATACTGCCCGCGAAGTTGCCAAATGGTATAAAGAAGTATTTGGAGACGACTATTATATAGAAATTCAAGACCACGGTTCCCAAGAAGACCGGATGGTTAATGTTGAAATCGTCAAAATTGCCCGTGAATTCAAAATTCAAATAATTGCCACCAATGATTCTCACTATATTTCCTGCAACGACGTAGAAGCTCACGATGCCTTGTTGTGCATCAACACCAACAAACTGATTGAAGAAGAAAAGCGGATGCGCTACAGCGGCACAGAATATCTGAAGTCCGCAGAGGAGATGGCGCAACTGTTTCGAGACCATTTGGATGATGAAACGATCAAAGAGGCGATCGAAACCACCCTAGAAGTAGCAAACAAAGTATCAAGATACGAGCTAACAGGAGAAGCTCGGATTCCCACAATCCCAATTCCCCCAGAACATACCGCCGATACCTATGTAGAAGAAATATCGTGGCTAGGACTATTAGAACGCCTCAAAGCCCGCACCAGAAATGAAATCCCCCCAGTCTATAAACAAAGACTAGAATATGAGCTAAAAATGATTCAGCAGATGGGTTTCTCTGAATACTTTTTAGTAGTTTGGGACTACATGAAATATGCTAGAGACAACAATATTCCCGTAGGGCCAGGACGTGGTTCTGCCGCAGGTTCTCTAGTTGCTTACGTCCTCAACATTACAAACATAGACCCTGTACACCACGGACTACTATTCGAGAGATTTCTCAATCCTGAACGCAAATCTATGCCAGATATTGATAGCGATTTCTGTATAGAAAGACGCGACGACATGATTAAATATGTCACCGAAAAATATGGTACAGACCGCGTAGCGCAAATTATTACCTTTAACAGAATGACATCAAAAGCTGTCTTAAAAGATGTTGCCAGAGTTTTAGGTATTCCCTACAAAAAAGCCGACGAAATGGCAAAAATGATTCCGGTATCGCGGGGAAAACCAGAAAAACTGAAAGTGATGATTTCCGATGCGACACCTGCACAAGAATTTAAAGAAAACTACGAAAAGACAATTTGTATCAATGCCGAAACTGGCACAGAAGTCCCAGTTCGTCAGTGGATTGACATGGCAATTCGTATTGAAGGAACCAACAAAACCTATGGTGTTCACGCCGCCGGTGTGGTGATTTCTTCCCAGCCACTAGATGAAATTGTACCATTGCAAAAGAATAATGAAGGTGCTGTAATTACCCAATACTTTATGGAAGATTTGGAGTTTTTGGGGCTGCTGAAAATGGATTTTCTGGGACTAAAAAATTTAACCACGCTCCAAAAAACAGTCGAATATGTTAAGCAAACCCAAAATATAACTATCGATCCAGAAACGCTGCCTTCTGATATAGAACGCAGAGCTCAAGAGACATATACTAGGAACAAAAAGTTGCCCGGTGATGTAGAGAAAACTTATAAACTTTTAGAAAAAGGAGATTTAGAAGGTATTTTTCAGTTAGAATCTTCGGGGATGTTAGATGTAGTCAAAAAAATCAAACCTTCTTGTCTGGATGATATTTCTTCTATTCTGGCGCTTTATCGACCCGGCCCCCTGGATGCTGGTTTGATTCCACAATTTATCGATCGCAAACACGGTAGAGAGGTGGTTAAATACGACCATCCGCTATTAGAACCGATTTTAAAAGAGACTTATGGAACGCTTTGTTTCCAAGAGCAAATTATGCGGATGGCTCAAGATTTGGCGGGCTATTCTTTAGGTCAAGCTGACTTGCTGCGCCGCGCAATGGGCAAGAAGAAGGCTGATGAAATGCAGAAGCAAAAGGAAACATTTATTGATGGGGCAACTAAGAATGGTGTCGCTCAAAGAGTTGCCGAAGAGTTGTTCGGGCAGATGCTACAATTCGCTGAATATTGCTTGAGCTATGACACGCAGATATTGACGGTGGAATATGGGCCGATGGCCATTGGTAAAATTGTTGAGGAACAAATTCAATGCACTGTTTACAGTGTTGATAGTAATGGTTATATTTATACACAGTCAATTGTACAGTGGCATCGCCGGGGAATGCAGGAGGTTTTTGAGTATTGTCTGGAAGATGGCTCGATAATCCGCGCTACTAAAGACCACAAATTTATGACTGCTGATGGTCAAATGCTACCCATTGATGAAATCTTTGAAAAAGGATTAGAATTAAAACAAATTAACCCTCCATTAGATATATAAAATGTATTTAGACTATCGCAAACTAACATCTGAAAATAAGCAAAAGATTATTTCTGCTTTTAATGATGGTATGGAATGCCGGAAAATTCCTAACTACCTTGGTGTGAGCGAGAGAGCGGTTTCAAGAGTTTTAAAAGAAGCTGATATTAATACTAAACGGCGAAACCGTTATTCTTTAAATGAAAGCTATTTTGATGTAATTGATTCTCACTCTAAAGCTTATTTGTTAGGGTTGATAGCTGCTGATGGCTGTGTTACTAATACTAATTATGTAGCTTTTGAATCTATCGACAAAGAACTGACAGAAATGCTGAGCGTAGAGCTACAATACTCTGGTAAAATTAGAGTTGTTCAGCCTCAAAATTATGCTCCTCACTACAGAATAAATTTTTCTTCTGAACAACTGGCAAGCTCTTTACGCGGCTACGGTATCATAGCAGGAAGAACTTTTTCTGGAGTTACTTATTTCCCGAACTTAAAATATTTAGGGTCTTATGTGTTAGGCTACTTTGATGGTGATGGTTGTGCTTATGTAAACAAGGGTAGAAGTGGTGGTTTAGTGTGCATCGTCGGTTCCTTTGAACTTGCCTGCGAACTAGCAATGCACCTAGGTATGGGTTCTGTACAAGAGCATATATTCAAAAAAGTTTATTATTGGAGAATATTTAGTCGGAAGAACATACAAGCTTTTTATGATTTTGTGTATAAATATCCCCAACTGGGATTGCAACGAAAGAAAAATAAAATTGAGGCTATTCTCGGGAGTTATAAACATGGTTAAAATTATTAGTCGCCAATCACTAGGAACTCAAGAGGTATATGACATTGGTGTTGAAAAAGATCATAATTTTACGCTAGAGAATAGTCTGGTGGCATCTAACTGCTTTAATAAATCCCATTCAATGGCTTATGCCTATATCACTTATCAAACTGCTTATTTAAAGGCGAATTTTCCTGTAGAATACATGGCTGCACTGCTGACGGCTAACAGAGGCGATCAGGAGAAGGTACAGAGATATATTGCTAATTGTCTCAAGCTAAAGATTGACGTTGAGCCTCCTGATATTAATGGTTCTGAACTTACTTTTACGCCATTGCCGATGGAGATGACGAAGGCTGAAAAACATAAGATTTTGTTTGGAATTTCAGCAGTTAAAAATGTGGGCGAAGGGGCAATTGAGAATATTTTGGAGGCGCGCAAAGAAGGGGGTGATTTTAAGTCTTTACCGGATTTGTGCGATCGCGTTAACCTCCATTCTGTCAACCGCCGCGCCTTGGAAGCATTGATTCAATGTGGAGCTTTTGACAAAATTTACAACAACCGTCAACAGTTAGTCAATGACCTGGAAGGGGTAATCAAATGGGCACAAGACCGCAAAAAAGACCGAGAAACTGGTCAAGGAAATCTCTTTGACTTGTTAGGTGATACTAGCTTTGGCAAGTCGGCAAATAAGTATGAGTCTGCACCAAAATCTAAAACTGTCAAAGATTTTGATAAGCAAGAAAAGTTGCGTTTAGAAAAAGAATTGCTGGGATTTTATGTATCAGAACATCCCCTAAAAAATCTGCTTCAAATCAACCAAGACCCAGATGTGGTAACTCTGGGACAGTTAGCAGATAAAAAGGGGAAAGTATCAGTTATTGTCATGATTAACAATATCAAACTTGTAGTGACAAAAAAGGGCGATGCGATGGCAATTTTGCAATTAGAAGATTTGACGCATCAAATCAAAGCTGTTGTGTTTCCCAAGAGTTATGAACAAGTCAAACAGCATATTACAGAGAATGCTATTTTACAGATTAGTGGGAAAATCGAGAAGGATGGCGAGGAAATTCAGATTATTGTAGATGATGCGAAGCCCGTCGTAGAAACAGTACAGGTTGCGGAGGAAATGGAGATGGTGCCACCGGAAATAAAAACCCATTGGCTGCCAGAACCGGTCAATATTGTACGATCGACAAAACCTGTGGAAATTTTAGAAATGGTGATTGTCAAGTTTACACCGCAGCAAGTACAGGATGCCAAAAGACTCAATTCCCTGAAAGCTATTTTGCAAGAACTTTCCAATCGTGGAGAGGATGCTAGCGTTTCTGTAGGCGGAATCGTTGTCGGTGAATATTCCTGTCAACCGCTTCGTCTTAACCCTCAATTGTGGGTGCAGGATGGCGGGGGAACTGTTAGCCGTCTCAAGTCGGCTGGATTTGATGCTTGGGTTTTTCCTCTCAACAATCATGGGGATACTGTGATATTTCGAGAAATGCGATCGCAACTAAATTTACACTCTTGGGCGAGTTGTTTACTTGACACCGATCGCGATCGCATTTCTAGCTATCTCAAATATCTCACACAATCATCACAAATCACAGCCCCTCCCTTTTAGGGATCAATTTGTCCATACAGGGACTGTCAATCGATTTTAGATTTTAGAGGTTGCCGCGCTGCGCTCGCAATGCTTCGCAATTTTGGATTGATTCCACGGATAAATCCGGGGGCTTGTACCATCAAGAAATTCTTGGTCAGTCAATTTGAGATTTGGGATTCGTTTTTCGCTTTAATCACCGCTTCCCTAAAACCTAAAACTACTAAAATATTGGCCAGTGTCAAGAAAAATTCTGCGGAACCATGAAGCCAATCAACATTAGCTAGGGATTCATTATAAGCAACTTTTGCATAAATTGCTGCGGGAATCGTCACTCCTACAAAAACTAGAGTGCCATAAAATCCAATCAAAGCTAAACGTGGCATCTTTCCCGATCGAGTCAAAAACCACAGAAATCCCAAGTAGGGAAATAGAGACAAAACAAATAAACTTTCCTTAGAAAACATGAGTAATTGTTGATTGGCCAGCTTCTATGATAAATCAAAATTTCAAAATTATTCACAATAATTCCAAAATTTTAATAAAGACTATAACTCTGATAGATTAGATGCACCTTTGACATTCAACCCTAGAGACTCACCCAAGTCCCATAGACATTAACCCAAACATAAAACACAAAGGCAGTATTTTCAACTCCCACTATGCACAGACAAAACCTATAAACTTTCCCCTAAGCACCGTTTTTGCACAAAATATTGACAAAAATCCCAATTTATTTATTGCCATTAATAACATAGTTACCCAGCAATTAAAAAATGAGATTTAACCAAACTATTTTGTTTGCCCTGCTTCAACCAAGAATACTTGAAATCATTAATATTAAAACATACTTCTCTATCTTCCACTGTGAATTCTTGGATTTTAGCATCAAAATCAAAATACAGTCCGCAATCCCAAATTCTGAATTCCAAGCGTTCCTCAAACACTATAATTTCTAGTTGGATAGGAGTTTCCACAGGCAAATGTTTGTGAGCGTGACTAACAGCATTAGTGAAGCCTTCAACCAAAGCCAATTGAAATTCAAACCAAGTCTCAGTTGGCAGTGATAAATCCTCTGACAGCTCAAACCACTCCAAAACATTAGTTAAAGAATTCAAATCACTACTGACTTTCAAACTCAGTTTTTTGACAGCAATATCATCTAATACCTCTTCCTGCTGTTCGAGATCCAGCCAATCCCAGCGATTTAAAAGATTCATTAACCCATCTAAAGCACAAGTTTTTTGATTTTTTTTGTGCTGCGATTGACCTTCTGCTTCGTAACTTTTACTCATTAACAAACAATTTCGACCGTCGAGAGTACGAGTGTAACTTAACTGGTCTGCAATCTGCCACATGAGTTTGATACCTCTGCCGCTTTCTGCCAGTTCATCTATGTGAGTAGACATTTGTGTTCCTCGTCTGAAAGTGTTAGCTTTAATTAATTTGCACACCCGCCGTTTATGAGCTGTATTTTTTTATACTTACTTACTCAGTATTATTTCGGCGATTACACAAGAATGCTATCTTTTTTGTAGAAGCAAAGGCATCAGCAATATGTCTCAAGAGTCTAAGCCAATTGGCTTAGTTACTCAGCACCTGTACGGAGACGATCGCCCTCCGTAGCAAAACGAAACTTAATAGAGTACAAATACTCCTTCGCCATCCTCAGTAGTTGCTTGTTTTAGGGGGTATTACCCCCTGCACTATTGATTCCATGCCTTTGACTGCTGCTGAAGGAGATGTGCAAGCCCGCGCCCATAGGCTCGGAGTGTCACCCAAACCACGTAAGTAATATTTGCTATGACTAAAATTCAACTGACTGTTCTGACAGCAGCGATAATGATACTCCCATTTTTTGGAGCCATTCCCTTGCAAGCTCAAAATTTTCCTCTACTCCAGCGACTATTGGAAACCAGAGGATGTCCTGGCTGCGACCTCTTTGGAGCTTCCTTGAGTCGCGCAGACCTGTTTGGAGTTAATTTAAGTGGTGCTATCCTCAGCAGGGCCGATCTGATTGAAGCCGATTTAACCGGGGCTGATTTAATGGAAGCTAATTTAAACAACGCCAACATGAGAAATGCCTTTTTGACTAACGCCGACCTCAGTAAAGCCGATCTCAGCAGAGCTGACATCAGAGGAGCAAACTTAGAAAATGCTAACCTCAGCGAGAGTTCTCTCAGAGATGCCTCTCTCCAGTCTAGTAACTTGAAATGTACTAATTTGAGTGCAACTAAACTAGGTCGGACAGATCTCAGGAATGCTGATTTAACTGGTGCAAATCTCAGCGGTGCCGACCTCAGAGAAGCTGATTTAACTGGTGCAAATCTCAGCGGTGCTGACCTCAGAGATGCCGATATGAGTGATGCTAGATTGATCAAAACTAATCTAAAAGATGCAAATCTCTGCGGTGCTCGGATGCCGAACAAAAAAATATCTCAGCGAGGTT
Source organism: Oscillatoriales bacterium (assembly GCA_043718495.1). GTDB lineage: Bacteria > Cyanobacteriota > Cyanobacteriia > Cyanobacteriales > Microcoleaceae > Microcoleus. The sequence continues at coordinate 10,824 of JAYSVM010000075.1, forward strand.
GTCAAGTTAAGAAAGGGGAAGAAAAAGTAATCAAAATGAATAATTACTGCAATTATTGTCCGGCTTCTTGAATATTGTTGAGCAAAGTCGGAGACGGTAATACTGTGTCCTTATTTCTATTAGGAGACGGCAATGCCGTGTCCCTACCTCAAAATAATCATGTAGGGAAACGGCACTGCCGTCTCCTTATTTCTAGCGGTTGCTGTCTTTAATGCTTAATCGTGTTTGCCTGTTGAATAAATTGGCTCACTCTTTCCAGATATCGATCGCCTGCCAACTCTGCTACATTATTGTGACCGGCATCAGGAACTATATACAATTCTTTGGGTTCAGGAGCGCTATCAAACAATTTTTTGCTCATTTCAACCGGAACGACAGTATCAGCAGTGCCGTGAATAAATAGTACAGGCATTTGCAGGCGATCGAGCTTAGCAACAGAATCAAACCGCTGTGTCAACAATAAATCGATCGGAAACATCCGATACACACTGGATTGAAAGTCTACCATTGCCCGCGCCGAAGTAAAAGAGCCTTGCACAATTAACCCAGCAGCCTGCGGGTATCTTACCGCTAGATCGATCGCAACTGCCCCTCCCAAAGAATGACCATAGATATAAATTTGCTTGGGGTTAATTCCCCGTTGTTTTACTAAATAATCCATAGCAAGTTGAGCATCTTCATACACCTGAGATTCCGTCGGAAACTCGCCCTGGCTTTTTCCATAACCACGATAATCTATGAGGAATACGGACAAACCTAAGCGATGAAATCGATTAGCGTGTTCCACATTTGCTCCCACATTTAAACCATTGCCATGTAGGTATAAGACTACCCCCCCTAACTCCCCCTTGTTAAGGGGGGGGAAAGGAGAGGAGCCTTCCTTGTTAAGGGGGAGAACAGGAGTGGGAGTGGCAGATCTCTCACTTTGCGATGGAACCGACTTTCTTGCTCCCCCCCTTAGCAAGGGGGGGTTGGGGGGGGTATCCGAGCTTGGAATCCACCAACCGTGTACGCTTTCCACTGCGCCCTGTTTACTGGGAATTGGGAGGACAACATCTTGATATTGCAACTGAAAATCTTTGGGAGTAGTTTCGATCGCCCGCGTCGGAAAAAAGATAAACTTACCTTGGGCTACAAATAGAAATACACAAGCACCAGAATAGGCGATCGCCAAAAAAGTCCCAAAAACTATTAGGGATTTAGACAAAATTAATACCAACAAATTGTTCATAGGAAATAGAGGAATGCGCGGATAATTGAAAATTAGTCAAAAATTTATGGCTAATTATGAATTTACATAACTAGCCATAATCCATTACTAACTTTCGCCCCAGCATTCCGCTTAATTTCAAAAATTAATTCAATTTCGGATAATGCAAGTGCCAATTCGTAGACTGTTCATAAGCGTGAGCCACTTGAAACAACCGAGATTCTTGTAAAACATTACCAATCAGTTGTATACCGATAGGCAGTCCCTGATCATCGAAACCACAGGGCAAACTTAAAGCTGGCAAACCCGCAAGATTAACCGGAATAGTCATCAAGTCGGACAAATACATACTTAATGGATCGTTGAATTTTTCACCTGCTTTAAAAGCCGTAGTCGGAGCAGTCGGAGTAACTAAAACATCAACTTGAGCAAAAGCTTTCTCAAAGTCTTCTTTAATTAAAGTCCGCACTTTTTGAGCTTTTAAATAATAGGCATCGTAATATCCAGCCGACAAAACGTAAGTGCCGATCGCAATCCGGCGTTTAACTTCCGAACCGAACCCTTGAGAGCGAGTTTTGGCATACATATCCAAAAGATTTTCAGAGTCAGGAGACCGGAAACCGTACTTAACTCCATCATATCTCGCCAAATTTGCAGAAGCTTCCGACGGAGCAATAATGTAGTAAGTTGGCAAACCGTAGCGGAACCGGGGACAGGAAACTACTTGAATTTCTGCTCCCAATTGTTGGAATTGTTCGATCGCCTTAGTCACGGCATCTTTCACCGCAGAGTCCAACCCTGCACCAAAAGTTTCTTTAATTACCCCAATTCTAATCAAACCTTTGGGGCGCAAACTCGGTTTCAAAGCTTGAGCATAATCAGGAATTTCCACATTAAGACTGGTCGAGTCTTTCTGATCGTAACCTGCGATCGCCCTTAACAAAATCGCCGTATCCTCAACACTCCGACCAAAAGGCCCGATTTGATCGAGAGAAGAAGCATAGGCCACCAAACCGTAGCGAGAAACCAACCCATAGGTCGGTTTCATCCCCACCAAGCCACAAAACGAAGCTGGTTGACGGATCGAACCTCCGGTATCCGAACCCAAGCTCACGACGCATTCTCCCGACGCTACCGCAGCAGCGGAACCCCCAGAAGAACCACCGGGAACGCGCTCTAAGTCCCAAGGATTCGCGGTAACTTGATAAGCAGAAGTTTCCGTCGAGCTCCCCATTGCGAACTCGTCCATGTTCGCCTTACCCACAATCACCGCACCAGCGGCTTGGAGTTTCGAGACAACAGTGGCGTTGTAGGGAGGGACAAAATTCTCCAAAATCCGAGAGGCGCAGGTTGTGGGAACGCCTTGGGTGCACATATTGTCTTTAACGGCGATCGGAATTCCGGCCAACAGCCCAATTTCTTCCCCGGCAGCGATTTGGGCATCAACTTGAACGGCCTGTGCCATTGCGCGATCGGCTGTGACGCACAGAAAGCTTTTTAACTTTGGCTCTAGCTGGGTAATACGGTCTAATGCTTCTTGAGTAATTTCTACAGCAGAGCGTTCTTTATTAACCAGTTGTCGGTGCAACTCGCGGATGGATGCCATGCTCGTACCTTTATCGTTTCTACTTTCACTGTATATGTCAATATAGCTGGCAATTGCACCTGCTTACTACCTGTGTGCAAAGTTCGCATTTGAGGTGGGTGCGGGTACTGTTGCGGGGGGATGATGTTTGTGGCGAAAGTTTGATCGGTGGAACAGGCCGGAAAGCCTGTTATTGATATTGGTGAAAAAGTGCGATCAAAAAATAAACTCATTCTTTTCAATCTATCTGCTTCACTACCTCCAAGGCTAACCCTAGCACCTCTGCAATTTGCTCATCATTTAATCCCAACTGTCGTAATTTACCAATCATTTCAATTTTAACTTGATTCGCGCTGTCCTGGAAGTCGGGAGTCGGAGGCTGACTTTTATCTGGGGTAGGAGTGGGTAGTTCTGAGCAACCATTGATATAGTTAATTGTATTGCTATCACCATCAATATTATTACTATTATTTAAAGCAATTTTTATAGTTGATTGCCGTTTTAGGACAGATTTAAGATTACGTTTATCCACTGGTTCATCAAAAACATCAGATAACATTTGCAAAAGCTTATAACCTACATCCTTAGCATGACCAGCAGTACAACCGTAAGTATCTGCAATATCAGAATACTTTTGTCGCTTCAGTATTCCCTCGATAATTCCGCGCTGCAAGTCATTGAGATGTTGGCCTGTCTTCGCGCTGAGCACTTTATCTACAAATTGCAAGATATGGGCAGTGTCCATCAGTATGAGGGTCGGAGAACTATAGTTAGTATAGCCGACTTTATCCGTCTTTATCCGTCTTTTTCCGCCTTGCATCGCAATTTTAGAAATACCCGTCTTTTTCCGTCTTTTTTTTCCTGGATTTTGAGTGCTCGCCTGTATTGGTGAACAGAATCTCATCTACCAGCTTTAAGAGTTCTGCGATGTCCATATATCGGTCAGATAGGCAGGTTTTTCCGATATTATCCGATCTTTGCGACATTTGGGCAAATTTTTCTGGAAAAGTTCCGACTCAATCCGACTGACAGGGCGATCGGGTTTTGGTTTTGATTGAGTTAAGGCAGAGCAGAAGGTTTTCGGACTGTTCAGAGTTAAACCGCAGAGGTGCGCGATAAGCTGACCAGGAAGAGTATTGTACTGCAACTGCGGGACAATTAATAGTTAGACCGCTAGGTTATCTGTCAGGGTGCAATTGAAAGTTATCAGTGGGATGCAAACTTAAAGTGAGTATGCATCACTGTTCAATGCGCGACGCGATCGTGAAGTTGCTGACATAGTGAGTAATTCAAACATGCACTTAATCTCAAAACCATATATGCGAAAGAAATCGTTCAGTTATGTTTGGAGAGTTGTGACTTTGGCTATATTAGCCAGCCCTCTAACGGCTCTATCCCCAGCCGAAGCAGTGCCAGCAGGAGTCCCTAATCAACCGTGTGGAACTTTGAGAAACCCAAGACCTGGAACTCTTTGCTACACGGTTACTCCGGGTGGCGGCAAGGCTAGTGCAGGCGGAAGTTCTCAGGTATTCTCAACAATTATTCAGGCAACTGAGCCGGAATACGTTATTGCTTCTGTGGTTGTTGAGGTCACAAGTGCTGCTGGTGAGAGAAACGGTCCGACTGTACAACAGCTTTCGCCAGGAGGAACTGCATCTGTTGTCTCTGTAGTTACTGATAAGAAGCGAGAGCTAACGCAAATCAAAGGTGAGCTTCAAGCAAAAGCAACAGTGCTTTCTGGTCCAGCCCTAATTGAAGCACAGGCAAAACTGAGTGCTCTTTCGGAACAGGAACGCATTCTTGAGAAAGTTGTAACAGAAACTACAGCAGCGGGACAAGATGCGGGCAAGTTTAAGGTCACTGGGTCGGCAAGCCCTAGAAGGTGTGGAGCGTTTAATGCAGACAAGTGTGGCTCATGGATTGAGTACAACATCTACGTAGTCAGGAGGTATGTAGGGAATCCTATTGCCGCATACAATAGAGCGTTTGCAGTCGCTCAGGATGCTAAGAATACAATCAACAGATTAATTGCCAGCCAGTCAACCCCTAGTCCACAACCGTCACAGCCATCCAATTCAGCCTGTGTTACTGTCGATTCAAGAAACGGATGGCAGCATTTTAACTTACCAGGCAGTTTTACTAGAGTCGCAAGTATCAGTGGAGGTTGGAGTGTTGATACTCAAAGTTACTCTCCTGTTCGTTCTGGAGGACATACAGGACAGGATGCTGAACGGCTTGCTCCATATAATCAGTACAAATTCGATCAGAGATTTCCATTCGGTGCTTTGTTAATGGGAACAGGTGGCGGGACTTTATGGGTTCAGAATCCAGTATCTTTCACAAGTGGCTTTGGAGCTGTAGACATGAGAATTAATGATGCTGATAATGCACTTGGCGATAACGGAGGAACTCTTCAAGTGTGCTTCGGTAACTAAGTTATGTATTAGTGCGATCGCCCACACGGTAGGTTGGGTTGAAGCATGAAACCCAACGCCTAAGCCCCGCTCAAGCCAATGGATGTTGGGTTTTGCCTGATTCGATAAATGACAGGCAACAAGCTCAATGCTGCTCAACCCAGCCTACAGCGAATGCGATCACCCCTTACTTTTTTATTGATAGGCGATCGATAAGGAGTGGGGATACGATCGCACCTTTCTTTACCAAAAATCTAATTTTAAACAGAAGTACGCTCGCCCTTCCTCCACTTCTTCAACAACTCCGGCGTCACCAACCCTAGCGGAAAAAATATCGTCCCCAACACAATCAGCACCCCAAAAATAATTAACCGCCCATCCCGCAGAAATTGCGCCAACCAAACCGGCAATCCCTGAATAGTCGCCATCCCCCTCAAAACCTCCGGTAAAGCCGTAAACACCATCCCACCCAAAACTGCTCCCAGAAACGTTCTGCTACCACCAATCAACACAGAAGTCAAGTAAATAATACTAGCATCAAAAGTCCCTTGACGCGCGTTCCAAGTATTCAGGAAATGAGCGCTAACAGCACCCACAACACCAGCTAAAACAGCACCTAACGTGAAAGCCAGAACCTTATAAAAAGTTGGGTTAATGCCGATCGCATCAGCCGCCAACTCATCAGCCCGAATCGCCGCAAAAGCCCGCCCCACCCGAATCCGTTCCAGCCGATAGACAATTGCCATACTTACCAACAGTAAAGGCAGTACAATCCACAAATACTCGATCGGCGTCGCAAACGGTTGCGGAATCCCAAAAATACCAACCGCCCCACCAGTGATATCCAGATTCAGCGATAAAACCCGCAAAATTTCCACAAAAGCAATAGTTGCGATCGCCAAATAAATCCCACTCAACCGCAGCGCCGGAATTCCCACCAAAATCCCCAAAAAACCCGAAACAACCCCTGCAATTATCATCTCCACCAACAGCAATGGCAGAGGAAATAAACCACCAGTCGGCTTAAATACCGTCGTAGACAAAATCGCCGCAATATAGCCCCCCAAAGCATAAAAACCAGGGCTAGCGAGAGACAACTGACCAGTCATTAAAGGCAAATAAAGCGACATTCCCAACATTGCACCCAGCAACATCGAGACAATCAGAAACCCGTAAGTAGTAAAAAAATCATTCATAACTTTCTTTATTAATACGCAAAGAAATAAGTTTATTTTCTTCTTTCTCTTCCTTCGCGTCCTTTGCGTCTTCGCGGTTCATTTAATCTTACTCCCTATTGGCTATCATATATATAGTTTACGGTTTGTGAATGATTAAACCATTCTCTCTCTTCTGACGCAGAGTCTCCAGAAGAGAGAGATGAATAATTCCGATGCCAACATATTTGATATAACAAACTAAACTTACACCTTTTGAATCAAACGTCGTCCAAACAAACCCTGCGGCCTCACCAATAGCATAATAAACAATATCGCAAAAGCCACAGCATCCTTATAAGCTGAAAAATCACCAGGTACAAAAGCCTCCACCAAACCAATGATAAACCCACCCAAAACCGCCCCAGGAATACTCCCCAACCCACCCAGCACAATCACCGCCAAACCCTTCAAGCCAAAAGCAATACCAAAATAAGGCCCAGCAATACTCACACTAGAACCCACCAAACTCCCCGCCAAACCAGCCAGAAAACTACTTACAAAAAACGTCAACACAATATACCTATCAGTATCAATCCCCAACAAACTAGAAGTAGTAGCATCTTCAGCCACAGCCTGCATTGCTTTGCCAAACTTAGTGAAATTTATCCAGTAAGTTAAGACAGCCACAATCGCAACTGATACCGCAAAAATTACTATTTGAACAGTCCGAATCGGAATAGGTTTATCCACTGTTCCAAAGTTAATTGCAGCAGGCAAATAGCCGTAAGTGTTAGCAGGAAAAGTGTAAATTTCCGCACCGACTAGATATTGAATGATATTGGCGATCGCCACTGCCATACCCAAACTAGAAACCACCGTCAGCAAAGGATCTGAGTGTCGGCGACGCAAAGGTAAAAAAGCAATTCGTTCAACAATTACCCCCACCAAACCAGCCATCACACTTCCCAAAATTAACGCCGCAGCAAAAGGCAATTGCACCGGAATTCGAGCATTAGCCCACAACCCATTAAAACCGACAGCACCTCCCATCAGCGCATAAGTGAAATAAGCACCCAAGGTAAATACTGCACCGTGAGCAAAATTGATAATTCCCAAAATAGAAAAGACCAGCGTATATCCCAAGGCAAAAATAGCATACACGCTGCCGATCGACAAACCATTCAAAAATTGTTGCAGAAACAGAGTTAAGTCCATTACCAGTTAATAATTGAGCATCACACCGAAAATTCAACAACAAATACCTCACAGATTGTTCTTTTTACCTCTTACTTATTCGGTGTAACTGACATCCGTTACATCCGTTACAGAATCCGCTGCCGAACTTCCCTCATTTCAAAAACTCAAACTTACCATTATTACCATCCGCATCCATCTTAATCCGCGCCACATAAAAATCTTTCTGATTAACCTCACCTTCAGGCGTAAAAGAAATTTCTCCCAAAGGCGTATCGTACTTTCCACCCAACAACTGCTGATTCAACTGTGTACGCAACTCAGCCAAAGGCTTTTCACTAACCTTCGACTGAGCATTTATCACCTTTAATGAATCAACAAAAACTTGAACACCCGTAAAAGCTTGAGCGCTAAACTGAGGAGGTTCCTTCTTAAATTGAGCGCGATAAGCTTCTCGAAAACCCTTATTAATTTCATTTTCATATTCCGGGCTGTATGCTTGGGCAATCAAAACCCCATCACAGAGCGCCTTACAAACCGAAAATACATTGGAAGTATTCAGACCGTTGCCCCCAATGATAACGCCTTTGTAACCCAACTCCCGCAATTGCTTGATTAAATTGCCTCCATCGGCGGCCAAACCGGAAATAATTATCAGATCGGGCTTGACATTTATCGCATTAGTGGCTTGAGATTGGAAATCTGTATCAGTAGTCAAGAATTTTTGGACTGTTGCCAATTCCAGCCCCATATCTTTAACCGTTGTCTGAAAAGTTTCAGTCTCAGATTTGCTAAAAGCATCATTCTGAGCAAAAAACACGGCTACTTTCTTAATATTGGGATTTTGCTTGAGGGCCGCTTTAACTGCATTAGGTGCAACTACCGCTACAGGCGCGGAGACTCTGGCAACATAATCGCCAATCTGGGGAATGCCTTTAGCGGTGTTGGAAGGTGCGAGTACGGGAACTTTGGCGCGATCGGCGATCGGATCGGCACTAAAAGCCTGCTGCGAGAGAGTTGGGCCCACAATACCCACCACCTTATCCTGATTGATCAGAGTATTGAAGGCATTGATCGCCCCTTGTTCATCTCCACCAGTATCCTGAAACACCAGTTTAATCGGAGTCCCATCGACACCGCCCTTATCGTTGAAATACTTCTCAGCAATTTTCGCCCCAGCCACTTGCTCCTGGCCGAGTAAAGCGACGTTGCTAGTTTGGGCCACCCCAATCCCTATATATATGTTGTTGGAATTCCCCCCAGCCGAACCCTGTGGCGAAGTACCAGCAGAGGGCGAAGTCCCCGGAGATGCTGTGGTAGAGGTTTCGGGAGTGTTTGTCTGACTGCAAGCCAACAGCAGTGAAGCGCAGGTAATGAATAAAGCACTAGGACGAGGAGTAGGTTTTTTCATGAGCGGGCGATCGAACATCTATATATAGAACATCTACACGTAGAAATATTCTACCCATTAGCGGAATAGTCCCCTGAAAAACATTACTCTTACGCCTCAAAACAGTTGACATCCGGAAAAGAAGAGTCTGGCAGCAGATGCCGTATCAGTCAAAAGAGCCAGGACCCTGTACCTGTATAGGTTTCGCAAAGCGAAAAAAATAGTTTGCCAAAAAGCTTGACAAGAATTGGGTAAGTGAGTATATTAATAAAGCGCCGGAAGAGAAGCGATTCACCGAAACGCGCGCTGAACCTAGAAAAAAGAATAGTTTGAAAGCTTAAAGCAATATTTAACCTCGTCAAAAAATTAACAGATAGAGAGTGAGAGCGAAAGCCTGACCTCAATATCGCAAACAACGAGAAGAATGTCAAGGTAAAA
>JAYSVM010000076.1:0-5956 GCA_043718495.1 Oscillatoriales bacterium
TTAATTTCAAGTAAGGTGTTGGGTTTCGTTACCTCAACCCAACCTACTACCTTAATTTCAAGTAAGGTGTTGGGTTTCGTTACCTCAACCCAACCTACTTCGTCTATTTGAGAAACGCTATACTACCGTTTAATTGAACCTTGAATTTTGTCAAAAACAGCTCCATCATCAAAGAACTTCTTCTGAATTTCTCCCCAACCTCCTAAGTCTTGAGCCGTAAATAGAGTTTTAATAGCCGGATATTTTTTGGCAAATTCTGGTTCCGCCGCTACTGTCGCATCTACCGGGCGGAATCCGGCTTTGGCAAATTCTCGCTGAGCTTCTGGAGTGTAGAGAAATTTCACAAATGCTTCTGCGACTTCCTTTGTACCATGTTTGGTGACGTTTTTGTCGATAATCGCGATCGGATTGTCGATCGAAACATTTACTTGTGGAACCGTATAATTCGGTTTTTCACCTTTCTCACCAGCCAAAATAACTTCATTTTCATAGTTGATTAAAGCATCCCCTTGGCCTTGTTTGAAAAATACATCGCTGGCTTCGCGGGCATCTCTGGCCAAAACCGGGACATTTTTGTAGACTTTGCTGGTAAAGTCTAATGCTTTGGCATCATCTCCTCCAGTTTTGAGTACCGAGCCCCAAAGTGCGAGGAAATTCCAGCGAGCAACGCCTGATGTTTTGGGATCAGCGGTAATCACTTTTACTCCGTCTTTGGCTAAATCTTCCCAGGTTTTGATGCCTTTGGGATTGCCTTCGCGGGTGACTATTGCTGCTACAGATTTGCTGACTATGCCGCCATTAGGGAATTCTTTTTCCCAGCCTGGATCAATTAGTCCGGCTTTCTCGATTTTTTGGGTGTCGAGGGCGAGGGCTAGGTGTACGATGTCTGCTTCTAAACCGTCAATTACCGCTCTGGTTTGGGAACCGGAACCGCCGTAGCTTTGGCTGAAGGTGACGGTTTGACCTTTTTCTTTTTGCCATTGTGCTACAAATTTGGGAATTATGGCTTCGTGGGCGGCTTTGGTGACGGCGAAGGAAACGAGGGTTAATTCTACGTTACTTTTTTTGCCTGTATCACTTGCGGGATTGTTGCTGCTAGGGGCGCAGGATGCCGCAGCTACACTTAATGTGATTCCCAATAAAAATAGCGACACAAAACTTTTAAACGAGTTCAATAATTGACTTTTCTGGGCTGGCTGCTGTTGCGACGAGCGAAGACGCTGGGTTAGACGTTGCCATAAGCTCATAAAAAAACCTCGGTTACTAAAGTACGGTTATTAGGTCGGAATACCGTAATTGCTGGGTGAGATACGATTATATAGAAGAACGAGTAAAATGACAATAGGGAAATATGTTTGTTTGATGTAAGGGCGATCGAGTATTGAAAATCGAGTACGCCTAAGTGTTTTTACTAGGTGTTTGGTATGCAAATTCACAGTAAAATGTAAAGAATAGTAAGTTAAGCTGTGCTATCGCCTGTGAAGCTGCGAGATATGTTTTACGGATGCGTGACGCGATCGACTAAATGTAGGGGCAATGGCTGTGAATGCCCGCCCCAGAAGAGAAAAAATTTTTATAGCAACCGCCAAGACGGTTAAGACGTTTTTAATGGCCCAAACCATTGATTTTATTGCTTCTTCCTTCTTCCTTCTTCCTTCTTCCTTCTTCCTTCTGCTATAACTTGTATGGTCTTACCTCGCCCCGTCTCAGATGCCCTAATTGAACTGTTGAAGCCGATTGCCAGCGAATTGGGAGAAAGATTGGGAGCAAACGCTGTCAACGAACGCTTTGCAGAAATTGAGCCATCTGGCTCTTCAACTCTGAATCAACAAGTCAAAAAAGACCCCCGCTGGATTAAAGCGCAAGTTAAGTATTTGCAGCGACAGCAGGCTAGAGAACAAGAATTAATCGCGATCGCCAGTATAGAAGAAGAATGGGTACAAGAAGAACGCGCTAATCGAATTAAAGCAGAAGAATTGAGAGACAAACGAGCCATTAGTCGGCTGTGTCGCGAACTCATGCGGGAGTTTCAAGCAGAAGCAATTCGGCTAAAGCTGAGCGAGATTCAAAGTCTTTGGGATCGGGATAATTGGTTTTCTAATTTGAGTAGACAAGAAACTGAACAGATTTTGCAGCAGCAGCAGCACCGATTACTATTATTAGTTGCTCCTGCAAAAATTAGCGAAGATTGTCCAGATTCATTTCGCAACAACCTGAATATCGAGCTGCCTTCTAAATTGAGAGCTTTTTTGAGTCAGCACTACCCTCAGCACGGAGATTTGTGTCCGGTTCAGTTTTACGGCGATTACTTCAAAAAACCTATTTCTGATATTGATGTGGAGCGGTTGCAGACTGTTTTATCTCCCGTACCTACAGCTATATTGTATAGCGATATTAGTGATTATGAAGTAAATTTTCATGTTGGTTTTTGGGGGGTTATCAATCAAAGTGTTTCGCTAGTTACGATGCAGCCTTGGAATTGGGAAGAAGTTTACCATCAGTTGGAGGCTGAGGGGAAAGATCAAAAGTTGAGCCTGCGGATTATTCGGCAAATAATAGTGACGATTCACAAACTATTGGCTGCGTTTTTAGCTGACCTATATTATCTTAATATTGATTTTACTCACGAACCTCAGCTATTTAATTTAAATGCTGAATTTGCTCAAGAATGGTTTTCTCAAGATTGGGCATTACCCTATATTGAAACTCTCAAAGAAATTCAGCAGCAGCAGCGAATAACCTATCAGGGGGAGATGCGGCGCCTGGTGTTTCGAGAGGCTAAAGCTAAGGCGGAACGCAAGCGTGCGGAGGAGGCTGAACTCAAACGCAGTGAAGAAGCCTCGGCTGCATCGCGGCGGGCAAAGGAATTAGCTTATAAGTTGAAAAATCATCAGTGGCGATGTGTCCATACACTGCCGGGACATTCATCGTTTGTTAATTCTTTGGCTATTAGTCCTGATGGCAAAACTTTGGCTAGTGGTAGTTGGGATAAAACTATTAAGATTTGGAATTTAGAAACTGGGGAATTTATTGGTACTCTGACGGGACATTCGGATCGAGTAAATTCGGTGGCTATTAGTTGTGATGGGCAAATGCTAGTCAGCGGCAGTTCGGACGAAACAATTAAGTTTTGGAATTTGCAAACTGGCGAGTTGCTGTGTACTTTTCCGGGACATTCTATGGAGGTGAATTCAGTGGCAATTAGCCCGCATGGGCAGGTAATTGCTAGTTGTGGTGGGGCTGATAATACGATTAAGCTTTGGAATTTGCGGACGGGGGAATTGCTGCGGACTTTGAGGAGTCATTCGGATAATGTGAATGCTGTGGTTTTTAGCCCGGATGGGAAAATTTTGGCTAGTGGGAGTTCGGATGCGACGAGCAAGGTTTGGAATGCCGAAAGTGGTAAGTTGCTGCGGACTCTTTCGGGTTTGAATGTTGGGGTGAATTCTGTGGCAATTGGGCCGGATGGTCAGATTCTTGCTAGTGTAAGTAATGATTATACGATTAAGTTGCGGAATTTGCAGACGGGCAGTTTGTTACGAATTTTGAATTCTAATTCCGACAGGGGAAAGGGTGTACCTAGTTTAGAAATGAATGAAGGTTTGCATATTTTGCAGAATTATGTGAGTCGGGGAGATTCGGTGGCGATTAGTCGGGATGGTTTGACTTTGGCTAGTGGCTGCGATGATAATACGATTAAGATTTGGAATTTGTTGACGGGGGAGTTGTTGAGTTCTCTTAGTGGGCATTTGGGTACTGTGTATTCGGTGGCGATCGCACCTTCGGGCAATATACTTGTCAGTGGTAGTGCGGATGAGACGATTAAAATTTGGCGCTGTGATTAATCATTGGGAATTGGGAATTGGGAATTGGGAATTGGGAATTGGGAATTGGGAATTGGGAATTGGGAATTGGGAATTGGGCATGGGGTGCTTGTCATTAACCCTTGTGGTGAGGGCTTTTGGGTGATTTTGAAAAAAAAGTTGGCTGAGGGGGTTGCGCTAATGGGGATAAGTTTGCTATATTAGTTTATGTTGCTGGTGTAACTCAGTTGGTAGAGTAGCTGATTTGTAATCAGCCTGTCGCAAGTTCGAGTCTTGTCACCAGCTTTACTCTTAATATTCGTATCTTAAATCCCCGACTTCTCGAAAAAGTCGGGGATTTTGATATTCTGTTTTTTTAGCCGTTGCCTACTTAAGACAAGGTTCAGTGGCTTTTTTTAACCACTCAAGTGTTGCTGGATCGATCGCACTTGCCAATTTATCAACTACAGCACCATGATAATTATTTAACCATGCGAGTTGAGTCTTTGACAGGCGATCGGCATTAATCAACTTCCGGTCAAACGGAATATACGTCAGAGGTTCAAATCCGTACCAAACTGTATCATACTTTGACGGCATTTCTATGACAACATAGAGATTCTCGATCCGAATTCCGCCCCATCCTGGTTGATAATATCCCGGCTCTATGCTAGTTACCATTCCCGGTTCTAGGGCATATTGTACCGATTTGCTGATGCCATTTGGCCCTTCGTGAACTGCTAAAAATGCCCCGACTCCGTGCCCAGTCCCGTGTCCGTAGTCTAGCTGTTCTTGCCATAATACACCACGGGCGATCGCATCTAACTGCACTCCCATTGCGCCCTTCGGAAATTGCTGCATAGCACAGCTAATATGTGCGATTAAAACTGTCGTGTAATGTTCGATTTGCAGCGCGGTTGGTTCTCCGATAATCACGGTTCTCGTGTCATCGGTTGTACCTCCCAAATATTGCGATCCTGAGTCCAGTAACAGGAATTCACCGTATTTTAACGTAATTTCAGGACTTGGAGTGCCGTAATGGACGATCGAGCTATTTACGCCCGCACCCGCAATCGTTCTAAAACTTAAACTCTGAAAATCTGTTTCTTCCTGGTAAAATCGCTCAACAGTTTCTTTGACATCAAACTCTGTCAATATCTTACCACTTTCTAACTGTTCTGTCAACCACTTTAACGTAAAAGTTTTAGCTTTACTAGCCTTAAAATTGGCGGATTTCATTTGCTCGATTTCAACTGGATTCTTTCGAGCTTTCATCCCCTCAATAGGATTTGAATCAAAGACTATTTCGATATTATCTTCATCCTCGACTTGGCGATTTACGATTAACTGATGAGTCCCTGCTGTAGTGTGTTTAGCATCCAACAAAACACGAGTTAATTTGGGCTGAGATATACAATCTAGCAAAGTTTGTGAATAATTTTCGTAGGGAAGCAGAGTTGCACATCTTTGCAAATCTTGCTGAACTTCTGGTGAAACTCTTTCCGGGTTAGTAAACAGAAAAGCTGCATCGCGAGTGACAATTGCATAGGAGATAAAAATAGGAATGTTGGGAATATCCGAACCTCGGAGATTGAACAACCATGCTATTTGATTGAGGTTGGTAATCGGAAGCACATCAATGTTAACTTTTTCCATCGCTTCCCTGACTCTGACTAATTTTTCGGCTGCGCTTTCTCCTGTCAGGGATATAGGTAGACTAAATATAGGAGATTCATCGATTGCAGGTAAGGTTTCCGATGTTTTTGCGAGATTGTGCGATCGCACTTTGTCTGCTAAATTCTCTGATATCGGTATCAGTTCAATTCCAGCAGTCGCAAATTTCTTCACCCAACTCTGATATTGCTCAACAGACAAAGTAAAAGGATCGAAACCTAAACGCAATTTAGTTTGATTTTGTGCAGATTCTACACCCAATTTTTCTAAAGTTTCAATTAAAGTGATATTCTCTTCCAAACCCAGTTTAGATATTTGAATTAGTGCAGAATCAACTTGTAATTCTGCTTGTTCGTAATAGCGGGAATCCACAAACAACCAAGCTGAATTTTTGCCAACCAACAAATCGCCAGCCGAACCTGTAAAGCCACTAATCCAAGCCCTGCGCTGTTTAGCTTCTGAACCATATAAGTTTAAGT
>JAYSVM010000077.1:0-5945 GCA_043718495.1 Oscillatoriales bacterium
AATGCCGTGTCCCTACCATGATGAATTGTAGGGAAACAGCCCAGAGGAGGAGACGGCAATGCCGTGTCCCTACCATGATGAATTGTAGGGAAACGGCATTGCCGTGTCCTGACTAATTTCTAATTCCCAATTCTATCCAAGATTATCATTTCTGAACCTATTACCGGACTTCTAGCTATTAGTTTACCCTCCAAATTCATGACTTCTAAATTTCTAAAATCTAGTAAATTAGCTTCTTTAAACATTTGATTTACTAGCTGATTTTGTGCCAATTCGCTTAGTCCATACCAACCTTCAGCTAATTTTACTGTCAAGCGACTACTAGAAAAATTCGCTTCAAAGGACTTAACTAAACCGCCACCAAGCCGATCGCTAATTTCAGCAACTTGATTTTGAATCCCCGCAATCAGAGACTGTTCCGGTGTCAATGGTGCCGGCTGGATAGTTTCTATAGGTTTCGGTGCTGTCGGCGCGACTAAATCGGGTAACTTACTTTTAAATTTGGCAGATTGTGACTCTGATGGTGCAATAACATTGGGTAAATTGACTGATGGTGCGATCGCAATCAGATCCGCTGGTTTTCCCGATAATATATTGAGAGTTGAACTGACGACAACGAGCAGAATTGCTGCTATTGCTACGTTCAAAATTGGATCGGATAGCTTCTGACTGAGGGATGTCGGCAAAAGCGATCGCACTAACTTCACAATACTTTGCCAAAGTAAACCGACTTTCTCTAAAAAACTCCCTTTAGTGCTGGTTGCTACAGACTTACTATCAGATTTTGCAGCAACTTTTGGTGTGGGAATGGCGTTAATTTCTGCCATACTTTCATGAGTTACAGACTTTGGGGCTGAGTCAATCTCCGGTGTTGAAGATTGAGATGGTTCTGGAGTTGGCTGGTTTGGTTGTTTTTCTGACATTTTTTCTGCCTTGAGGCGTTGCAAATATACCTAAACGCGATAAATTTTAGTTGAGCTATCTCACTGTTAATCTATCATTTTATTAGTTATGAGCATCAAACGTCGTTACTTTCTGATTTTAGCCAGTCTCAGCAGCTTAGGTTTTGCTGGAATCTGGAAAATGTCTCAGCTTCGGACTTCCTGGGGTACAGATGCCAAGGCTGCTATGCCTGCTGGTGTTGAGGGAGAAAAGGCGATCGCCCCTTTACCCACCACACCTCCTATTTTACGCTTTATTTCGATCGCAGACACGGGTACCGGTGCCCAGGGCCAATATGCTGTGGCTGAGGCGATGGCGCAGTATCACGGGCAAAATCCTTTTAATTTGGCTATTCTCGCCGGCGACAATATCTATAATAACGGCGAATTTGAAAAAATTAATGCTGTTTTTGAGCGGCCTTATCAGCCGTTATTGAAACAAGGTGTCAAATTTTATGCTTGTTTGGGAAATCATGATATCCGCACTGCTAATGGCGACCCCCAAGTTAAGTATGCGGCCTTTAATATGCAAGGTCGCTACTATACTTTTCGGCGCGAATCTGTACAATTTTTTGCTTTAGATACTAATGATAATGCTGATTGGAAAAATCAGCTAGTTTGGCTGGAAAAAGAGTTGAGTCAGAGTACAGCACCTTGGAAGGTTGTGTTTGGACATCATCAAATTTATTCTTCTGGCGTGTACGGATTGAATCAACCTTTTATTAAGACTTTAACTCCGATGTTTGAAAAGTATGGTGTGCAGCTTTATATTAACGGACATGAGCACAGTTATGAACGGACTCGTTCGATTAATGGGACGACTTATTTAATTTGTGGGGCTGGTGCTGGTACTCGTCCGGTGGGGCGTTCTGAATGGACGGAGTATTCTGCTAGTAGGTTGAGTTTTGCGACGTTTGATGTTTATGGAGACCGGATGTTTGTGAGTGGGATTGGTACTGACAAGCGGGTTTTTGACCGGGGAGTGATTGAAATGCGATCGGCTTAATTCAAATATTTAGGAGTCAAAATATGAATAGGGGTTGTAGGGCTAATCAAACTGGTTTTGTGTTAGAAAATACTGTAGCAGGCACTTTACAAGGTCACGGATATCTCGAAATCTGTCCGCAGTTGCCGAAAAAGCGTAAGCGCGATTGGCTATTAGTTTCTACTACAATTCCTAAGCGATATGCTAAACAGGTATATATCGGGTCTAGCATTTATGAAACTGAAATAAATGTGGATTTTTATATTGTTAATTGTGGTGTATTTTCTCAGGGTTTAATCGTTGAGTGTAAGTGGCAAGAAGATAAAGGTTCTGTTGATGAGAAGTATCCTTATCTCAACTTAAATATTAAAAGTTGCTATCGGCTGCCTACTATTGTGATTGTTGGTGGTGATGGCATGAGGCAAGGCTCAATTGACTGGTTCAAAAAACAAATTTCTGACAATCCAAATCTCTTAGGCGTTTACAAGCTTGAAGGCTTTATTACTTGGGCAAATAAGCATCTTTAAAATGTTACCCACAATCAGGACACGGCATTGCCGTGTCCTCTATCATCTCTGCTGATTTAACATGAACTGATTAATAGTTCTTTGACTTTGCCACGCTTACAACTATTGGAATTGATGCCTCTAGATGCTAAGATTTCAATTAATTCTGGCATTGTATCGGTTTTGAAAGATTGAGAATCTGTATAAATTTCATTGATGAAATCACAATGAGAGTTAGACAACATTACTTTGACTCCTCGTTCAGTAAGTTCTGCAAAAGCGTCTCTCAATTGAATCTGTTCAGCTTCTTTGAAGCTATTCCGGCTGTAGGCTGTGAAGTTACTGGTGGTACTGATGGGATGATAGGGTGGGTCAAAGTAAACAAAATCTTTGCTGCTTGTTGCAAAATCCATTACTTCATTAAATTTCCTAACTTCAATTTGAACGGAAGTTAGCAAAGATGATACCGATCGCAATAAATCTGCTTGACAAATGTTAGGATTTTTGTATCTGCCTATGGGAACATTAAATTCACCTTTGGAATTTTCTCTGTAGAGGCCGTTGTAACAAGTTTTATTTAGGTAAATCAGCCGAGCTGCTTTTTCTACATCTGTTTTGTAGGAGTGCGATCGCACCCAGTAATAGTAGCCTTGATTGTGCTGACTGTGTTCTAATTCATGTTCATCCAAAAGTTTAATTAAGTCCTCCACCCGATCCCTGACGCAGCAATAAGCATTAATTAGTTCTGGGTTAATATCTGTTAAAATAGCTTGCAAGCCAGGTTGCTGCTGTGCTAAGTGAAAAAATACTGATCCGCCACCCAAAAAAGGTTCATAGTAAGTTGTAAAATTTTTAGGAAAATAAGGTTGATATTGTGCAATCAACTTACTTTTACCTCCGGCCCATTTCAGAAATGGACGTGGCAAGATTTGAGAAGGTGCGGAAGCAGACATTTGTGTAGGAATAGCGGCCTTATCATATTTATCACAAGTAGAACTTAATGCTATCTGAATTTGCGATCGGAGCTGATTTTCCGCGCTCAACGGACAGGGCGTTGGTCATAATTGAAAATCTGTCGCTAGAATTATATTTGTTAGTCCGATCGCCCAAATGCCCGATCTGATATCTTGCACCATTCTCAACTAGCCTTTCACGGACGGGCAGGATGCCCATCCCACAAGAAAACTTAATTTTTGTGGAACAGGCATCTTGCCTGTTAAGCGAGAATGCTGCAAAATGTCCGATCGAGCCAACTGCTGTCTCGATCGCCCGATCGACCGATTTAGCTCTGGCTGTGCCAAAATTGTCTCACCCGTCCACAAGTGTTACCAGTCAAAAATGAAACTGCGACACTTTACCCCACCAAGCTCATGCAAGATTTCATTAATAACGTCTCTCGTTACCCCCGTTTTTTCATTACTATCTGTCTCGGAATCTTCTTTTTCCTGTTCGAGCGACTCAAACCTCTGCTCGAAAAACCCGCTACCGCGATCGCACTCCTTACTTTCGTCGTAGCAACTTTCGTCTTTGTAACTTTTACACTGCAAGCTATGTTAGGTTTGAGTCCGGTTTAAGGGCAAGCTCACAAGTGAAAAGCCATACAAACCATTGAAGCCAAACGAGTCATGCAAACTCTACAAGTTAGAAGGAGAAATTTTGAGTTTTGAGTTAAAACATAAACTCCCGAAGTAACTGCCAATTCGTTGGCGATCGCACACTTGCCAATAGTCACTGCGATAGATTGGAAGAGAACATCTAGATCAGGCAGAAAGACACATGAAGTTTGAACATATCTATCAATTTTTTCAAGATCCCCCTCCTGTTTATCTAAACAAGGAACTAGCGGTTTGCTACATTCTCTCCGTCTTGTTGCGCGGAGATTCCTACGGAACAGAACTGATCGGACAACTAGAGAGGGAATTTCCCATCTACCGACTTTCTGACACAGTGCTTTACAGCGCTCTCAAATTCCTCGAAGATGAAGCGGTCATTACCGGTTACTGGAAAAAAGTAGAAGGACGTGGCCGCCCCCGCCGGATGTATCAAATTCTGCCAGAATGGCGCAATCAAGCTCAAGACCTCGCTCATCTTTGGGATGAGTACATCGCTAAGGGAAAAGGCGTGTCTGGGCGTGGGCGCCAAGATTTAGAAACTAGCCAAAGGGGTTGATTAACTGTAGGACTTTTTCTGACATTTACTAAGAGTTTCTTACATTTGGTAGATGTCTCGGTTAGTGCAACTTTCAACTTTTAATTCCTAGGACTTACGCATTTTCACTCTCAGTTTAGGGCGATGAGGAGATATCGGGATTTGGTGATCACCAGAAAAAGCTTGTCTACAATGATTTCTGCGATTTTTTGCGGACAGTGTCTGCGTAAGTCCTCATCACTTTTCTATGTAAAGTTGTGTAAAATGATAATTCCAATTACACAAATTTCTACCTGATGAATACTACTGTTCTGCAATCAACACTTGTGCTGACGCTGCTGTTAGCTGTGGGCTTGTTTTTCTTCATCAAGGCTTCGGTGAAAGACCGCATCGAACAAGTTAAACTCTCCTCTGAGAACCCCCAAGAATCACTGTTAACCGACCTACAACAGTATTTTGCCCAAAGAGCTTACCGAGTTGCAGCAGTCGATGCTCCCAACTACAAGGTCACTTTTGAAGGTTTTGTGCGGCCGAGTTGGTTTTTAGCGATTTTTTTAACTTTGCTGAGTGCTGGGGGCGCTTTGTGCCTGGGACTGGTTTTGTCCATGCTAATTCCTCAGCAAGGTCAAATTTTTCTTGCTTTGGTGTTCCTATCGCCGCTGACGGGGGTATTTTACTGGAAAAAAGCTGGACGTTCGGAGCAAGTCTCCCTCAAACTCGAAGCTGTCACTGAGTTGGGAAGCCAAACTAAGAGCTTCGTTACTGTGAGAGGTCATCGCGATGAACTCGCTGTCATGCAAACAGCCTTGAATCTCAAACTGGTCGATTGAATTACCGTGACTAATTGGTTCGATCGAACTAAATACTCACACAAACCGTCGAAACAGGAGCAAAACTTAAGTGCCAAATAGGAGAGCTAAACTTATCCATAGTTAATCACGCTTGAGGAAGTGATATGTTTGCTGTTAAACGAGCGCTAAAATTGAATAACAACGAAGCGACTTTGATGGCAAAACACGCAGGATTCCGGCGTGTAGTATTTAACTTTGGGTTAAGCTTGCGGACTCAAATGTACAGTGAGGGGAAATTTACGGACTCGAAGGTAATCAACGAAGTCAAAAAAGTTCTCACCAACTACGTCAAGAAAAAGCCGGAATTCGGCTGGATGAACCAGTTGTCTAGCCGAGTTTACCAAAACGCTTTGATTGACTTAAAAGATGCATTTAGTCGATATCGTTCTGGTTCATCAGGTCATCCGAAATTCGCTAGTCGCCGAGACGGTCAATCTTTTACGGTTGATTCATCTAACGGCAAAGTTTTGTTAAACGCTGGTAAAACCATTAAGATTCCTACTTTGGGAACTTT
>JAYSVM010000078.1:0-20074 GCA_043718495.1 Oscillatoriales bacterium
ACTGCTGGAGCACCGAATTGCGGGTCCCAAATCGCGTGAGCGATCGGGCGGACGTTTAGAGGGTCTTTAATCCACTGTTCAAAGTTACCTTGCCATGCCACGTGGAACAAGCTGCCCGAAGTCCACAAGAAAATGATTGCTAGGTGGCCGAAGTGAGAAGCAAAAATCTTTTGGTAAAGATTTTCCTCGGTCATGCCATCGTGGCTTTCAAAGTCGTGTGCTGTGGCAATCCCGTACCAGATCCGCCGTGTAGTCGGGTCTTGGGCAAGGTCTTGGCTAAATTTTGGAAATTTGGTTGCCATAAGCCTTGATAAATCCTGAATCCTGAACGTTGAAGGGGTTCGGTTCGGAGGTTTGGGTTCCGGGTTTGAGAGAAATCCCAAATCCAGAATCCAAAACCTGGAGGTAGTTTAACCTACCGAGATGATTCGCGCTAAGAAGAATGCCCACGTTGTGACAATTCCTCCCAGGAGGTAGTGAGCTACACCCACAGCCCGACCCTGAATAATGCTCAGAGCGCGAGGTTGAATCGAAGGAGCTACCTTGAGTTTATTATGAGCCCAAACAATGGACTCAATCAATTCTTGCCAGTAACCACGACCGCTGAACAGGAACATCAAGCTGAAAGCAAAGACGAAGTGTCCAGCTAGGAACATCAGACCGTAGGCCGACAGTGCCGAACCGTAGGACTGAATTACCTGAGAAGCTTGCGCCCACAGGAAGTCCCGCAACCAACCGTTGATTGTGATCGCACTTTGTGCGAAATTACCACCGGTGATGTGAGAGATTGTGCCGTCTGGCGATACAGTTCCCCACACGTCCGATTGCATTTTCCAGCTAAAGTGGAAAATTACGATCGAGATGCAGTTATACATCCAGAACAAGCCCAAGAAGACGTGATCCCAACCAGAAACTTGGCAGGTGCCGCCACGGCCGGGGCCGTCGCAAGGGAACCGGAAGCCCAAGTTGCCTTTGTCAGGAACCAAACGAGAACTACGTGCGAACAACACGCCCTTCAAGAGGATCAGGACTGTAACGTGAATGGTGAAAGCGTGGATGTGGTGGATCATGAAATCCGCCGTACCCAACTCGATCGGCATCATCGCTACTTTGCCACCAACTACTACTGCACCGCCGCCAAAAGCGTGGCTGACGATTTCCATAGCATTGGGAGCTGTGTTACCTGGAGCCAAAGCGTGGATATTTTGCACCCATTGGGCAAATATCGGACGCAATTGAATACCGGTATCTGAGAACAAATCTTGAGGACGACCGAAAGCTCGCATTGTATCGTTGTGAACGTACAAACCGAAGCTGTGGAAACCCAAGAATATGCAAACCCAGTTCAGGTGGGAAATGATTGCATCACGATGCCGGATCATACGATCCAACAAGTTGTTGACATTTCCAGCCGGGTCGTAATCCCGAACCATAAAGATTGCTGCGTGAGCGGCTGCTCCAATAATCAGGAATCCGCCAATCCACATGTGGTGGGTGAACAGGGATAGCTGAGTTGGATAGTCGGTCGCGATGTACGGATACGGAGGCATCGCGTACATATGGTGAGACACGATGATGCTGATCGATCCCAGAATTGCCAAGTTAATTGACAATTGAGCGTGCCAAGAATTAGTCAGAACTTCGTAGAGACCTTTGTGACCTTCACCAGTGAAGGGGCCCTTGTGGTTCTCTAGGATTTCCTTCATACTGTGGCCGATGCCCCAGTTTGTCCGGTACATATGACCAGCGACAATGAACAGAACTGCCAAAGCTAAGTGGTGGTGCGCTGTATCAGTCAGCCACAAACCGCCTGTGGTAGGGTTCAGACCGCCTTTGAAGGTCAGGAAGTCGGTGTAAGCGCCCCAGTTGAGGGTGAAGAAGGGCGTTAGACCTTGAGCAAAGCTTGGGTAGATATCTGCCATCAAGCCCGCGTTGAAAAGCCACTCGTGGGGCAGAGGAATATCGGCAACTGTTTTAATCAGTTTGCCACCTACTGTCAACGGTGAGCCTGCATCGATCGCGTCCATACAAGCGTTAATCGGCAGAGCAACGTGAATTTGTTGTCCTGCAAAACCCAAGCAGCCGCAGCCTAGCAAACCTGCCAAGTGGTGGTTCATCATCGATTCGACATTCTGAAACCATTCCAGTTTCGGAGCGCGGACGTGATAGTGGAACCAACCGGCAAACAGCATCAAAGCTGCCATTACCAATGCGCCGATCGCAGTGCAATATAGCTGGTATGAGTTAGTGATGCCGTTGGCGCGCCACAGTTGGAACAGACCAGAAGTGATCTGAATTCCGTGGAAGCCGCCGCCCACATCTGCATTTAAAATTTCTTGACCAAAAATAGGCCAGACCACTTGAGCACTAGGTTTAATAGCGGTAGGGTCTGTTAGCCAAGCTTCGTAGTTGGAAAATTTTGCGCCGTGGAAATATGCGCCGCTTAACCAAACGAAAATTACTGCCAGGTGGCCGAAGTGAGCACTAAAGATTTTGCGCGAAACGTCTTCTAAATCAGTTGTATGACTGTCGAAGTCGTGAGCGTTAGCGTGAAGGTTCCAAATCCAAGTGGTGGTTTTGGGGCCCTTAGCTAGAGTGCGATCGAAATGACCTGGTTTTGACCACTTCTCGAAAGAAGTTGGAACTGGATCTTTATCGACTACTACTCTAACTTTTACCTCTCGCTCTGGAGGACTAATGGTCATGAAGACTCTCCTCTCGGTAAGACAAGGAACGAGAACTGATATTGTTCGTGACACTCCCCGGGCTTTTGGTACGGGGATTCTCGGTTCACCGACACAGGCTGCACTTAACTCTTTGTAGAATCAGACACAGTGGCTGTATCTCCCCAAGCGTTGCGCTTCTCTTCAGAAGCCAGTTCCCCAGTGTCGCTGGGTACTGTGAGTTACTTTCGCTATTTGATTATCTGAGTCACAGCATTTATTTTGTGCTGCTCATCTTGATCATTTAGCGGCGGTTTTATGAATTATAGGCTGGCTAGAGAAGTATTAATCGCTTGTTAACAATACTTAAAAAAGCCTACTTTTCTGATGTCATAATCGGTTGAATTTCCACAGTGCCTTACAAAAGTCAAGTGGTATTGACATTAAGTTTACAAAAATCAAAGCTCAGCATATTGAGGAATTTTTATTTGTATAGAGTTGTTTCAGAAAAGACTGCCGGAGTTATTAGCTTGATTCGCCATCGGCATCAGCATAAGATTGATTGTCGGCAATGGCCTCAGTCGGGGTATTCGGTTGTCTCACATTCTCGATCGCCCAAATCCCAATTACTCAACTCAGTTTTGGGCTATAGTTCCCTATGACAAGGCTTGTAGGAGTATGGTTGCGTGATGGGAATCAATTGGCGGACGAAGGCTGCGGGTAGACTACTGGTATTACTCGCAGCAGTATTAATTTTGGGTTTAACCAGTTGTGGCAAGAGCAATCCCGACTTGCCCAAATCCAGCAATAAAGGCAGTTCAGCCCCCACCGAGGTGAAAAGAATCTCAGAGGTTTCCCCCCCAGCGGGCATTCAAAAACTGAGTCAGGCTCTAGAAATCTACCAACCTCAAGTTAGTATTTTGAGTCCCAAACCAGACCAAGTGCTTCAGGATACATATATATCTGTGCAGCTCCAAGTCAAGGACTTACCGATTTTCAAAGATGCTAACCTAGGCTTGGGCCCGCACCTTCAGGTGTTCTTGGACAACAAACCCTATCAGGCGGTGTACGACACAAACCAGCCTTTAGAGTTCTCAGACTTAGAACCCGGAACCCACACCTTGAGAGTTTTTGCCTCGCGCCCTTGGGAAGAAAGCTTTAAAAACGAAGGTGCTTTCGCCCAAACCACCTTTCACGTTTTCACTAAAACTCAGGACAATAATCCCGATCGCACTTTACCCCAGCTTACCTACAACCAACCCCAAGACACCTACGGGGCAGAACCCATCATGCTGGATTTTTACTTGACAAATGCTCCCCTGCATCTAGCCGCTCAAGCAAACTTCCAAGACGAAATACTCGATTGGACAATTCGAGCCACAGTTAATGGAGAAACTTTTGCGATCGACCAATGGCAACCTATATATCTTAAAGGCTTCAAACCTGGGAAAAATTGGGTACAGCTAGAATTTATCGACGAACAAGGAAATCTCGTCAAAAACGCCTTTAATAATACAGTCAGACTGATAAATTACCAACCCCAAGGACAAGATACCCTGTCTAAATTAGTGCGGGGCGAACTAACAGCAGCAGAAACACGCGGTATAGTCGATCGCACCTACAAACCCGAAACACCAAAACCGACACCAACCCCCGAACCAAAACCGACACCTGTATTAGAAACACCAGTTGTCAAACCATCTGCTGCGGTTCCACAAACACCAGTTGCAAAACCCAATCAAGAACAAAAAGTTGCTCCCGAAGTCGAGCAAATTTCAGCAACAGAACCAAAACCGACATCAACACCAGAATCAGAAACCCCCAAAGTTGTTGAGCAAATTCAAGTAACCAAACCCAAACCAACAGCAACACAAGAATTAGAAACCCCCAAAGTTGTTGAGCAAATTCAAGTAACCGAACCAGAAAATCAGGTCAAATCCGAACAGAAATTGGAAAGTTAAACCTCAAAAAAAAATTCTGCCTACATCTGCGTTAATTCACATAAATCTGCCTACATCTGCGGTTAAAAATCAAAACAAACCAAACAATGACCTACCTCGAAACAGCAGCCAAATTCTACAGCGACGTAGCCCAAACCCCCCAAATAGGCCTCTGTTGCGTCCAAAGTAGCCCCTTGCAACTGCCAGGATTAAACATCCCCGAACAAATGCAGGAAATGAATTACGGCTGCGGTACAACAGTCCACGCCGCCGAACTTGTCGGCAATCCAGTCGTCCTGTATGTAGGAGTTGGTGGCGGCTTAGAAGCACTCCAGTTTGCCTATTTTTCCCGCCAAAAAGGAGCAGTAATTGCCGTCGATCCAGTTTCAGCGATGCGAGATGCAGCAGTACGCAATTTGCAAATTGCTGCCCAACAAAATGATTGGTTTGATGCTAATTTTGTGGAAATTAGATCAGGCGATGCTTTTGCATTACCAATGCCGGATGCTTCTGTAGATGTGGTAGCACAAAATTGTTTGTTTAACATCTTTGAACCTGCGGATTTAGCTAAAGCATTAAAAGAGACTTATCGGGTGTTGAAACCCGGTGGTAGATTATTGATGAGCGATCCGATCGCAACTCGCACAATTCCGCAGCATTTAAAAGACGACGAACGCTTGCGCGCCCTGTGTTTGTCCGGTGCTCTGACCTACGCAGAATACGTTCAACACCTTGTAGACGTAGGTTTTGGGCAGGTGGAAGTGCGGGCGCGCCGTCCTTACCGATTGCTTGACAAACATCATTATCAATTGGATGCGGATTTGCTGTTAGAAAGCCTGGATTCCGTGTCTTTTAAAGTGCCTATCCCCGATGACGGAGCTTGCATTTTCACTGGCAAGACGGCGATTTATGCGGGGATGGAAGAGCTGTTTGATGACGGAGCTGGTCACGTTTTGCAGCGGGGAGTTCCGGCGGCCGTGTGCGATAAAACTGCTGGCAAGTTGGGGGGATTGATGCCCGATCGGGTATTGATTACTGATTCTACTTGGCACTATCACGGCGGCGGTTGTTGTTAAATAAGTGACGAGATCTGATTTGACTCCGTGTCGGTGACGAATTCGCCATCCTCCCTTGCCCTCCTCTTCTGGCAGAGGCTGGAAATCCTGTGCCCAAAAGCCAGATTTAACCAGCTTTTCCCCCATCCTCCCAAACTTCCCGCTAAATTAAAGAAGTAAAAAAATCAATCAGCCCCTACCAAGGAGATATCCATGCCTCGCGTCAGAGCACCAGAATTCCCTGCAAACTACCCCTGGTTAAACACCGACAAACCCCTATCCATCGAATCCTTAAAAGGCCGCGTTGTCCTCCTCGACTTCTGGACATACTGCTGCATCAATTGCTTACACGTCCTCCCCGATTTAAAATACCTCGAACAAAAATACCCAGATTCCCTCACCGTGATCGGCGTTCACTCGGCCAAATTTGATAATGAAAAAGAAGTTGAAAACATCCGTCAAGCTATCCTTCGTTACGATATCGAACATCCCGTAATCGTAGACAGTGAGATGACAATTTGGCAAAGTTATGCTGTTCGCGCTTGGCCGACTTTAATGGTAATCGATCCGGAAAGTTATGTCATCGGTTACGTTTCTGGCGAAGGCAATAGAGAATCACTTGATGAGTTAGTTGGCAAGTTGATTACTGAATACAAAGATAAAAATGCGATCGCCTTTCAAGAACTTCGTTTTAGCTTAGAAAAACAGCGCAAACCCTTATCAACACCGCTGGCTTTTCCTGGTAAAGTGCTGGCATTTGCGATGACTGCAACTGAGGCAAAAGAGCTTGATATTGATGAAGCTCTTTTGGGCGAAATGACCGAGGAAAGTGAATTTGTAGACGAGATTGTAGAACCAGGGCCTGCTAACTCAGTCATTCAAAGCTTAGTCGGTTCTTGTTTGTTTATTGCTGATTCTGGACACAACCGCATAGTTGTTAGCACTACTGAAGGAGAAGTCCTGCACGTAATCGGTACGGGAAAAGCAGGTTTAAGTGATGGTGATTTTGCAGAGGCTGAGTTTTTTGCACCTCAAGGCATGGCTTTTGATGCAGAAAGTCAAATTCTTTATGTTGCTGATACTGAAAATCATGCTCTCAGAAAAATTGATTTTACAACTCAGAAGGTCGAAACTGTTGCTGGTAATGGCGAACAAAGTCACGAAATTGCACCGGATGGCGGTAAGGGTTTAGATACAAAGTTAAATTCGCCTTGGGATTTAGAAAGAGTTGGTAATCGACTTTTTATCGCGATGGCGGGATCTCACCAAATTTGGGAAATGCAGTTAGACACTGGCATGATTGGCTCTTATGCGGGTAATGGCCGAGAATCTTGTGTTGATGGTAATTTGGCAGAATCTGCTTTTTCTCAGCCTAGTGGCCTGGCTACGGATCGATCGGAGTTGTTTGTTGCTGATAGCGAAATTAGTTCGATTCGGGCGATCGGCATTGATGAAGATTCACAAGTGCGAACTGTCTGTGGGAGTGGCGAATTGTTTGGTTTTGGCGATCGAGATGGTCGCGCTGAGGAGGTAAGGTTGCAGCACTGTTTGGGTCTAGAATATGCTCAAAATTATCTTTGGGTTGCTGATACTTACAATCACAAAATTAAGCGAATTGACCACCGGGGTGGTATGTGCATAACTATGATGGGAGACGGTACTGCGGGTCTTGTTGATGCTAAAGGTCTCAATTCTCGCTTTTTTGAGCCTTCAGGCTTGAGTGCGATCGGCTCTCATTTGTTTATTGCTGATACGAATAATCATGTAATTCGGCGAGTTGAGTTGGATACTCTGGAAGTCAAAACTTTGGATTTCGTCGGTTTGTGTGCTCCTGATGTTTGTGTTCCTGACTGGAGTTTAGACTAAGGCTTTTAATCTTTCTTGGTGATTTGCTAAAATTGCCAGTACCTCTTCCCGTTTCATGATGAGTTTTACCAACTCTTTAGCTATAGTTTAACACGGTATATCCCACCGTTTTTTTGATAGTTTTTGTTAAAAAAAACACCCATATCCCCGACTTATCCAAGAAGTCGGGGATATAATTAACTACTTTTTCAGCTTCCAACCAGGCTTGACAACTTGTCGCGCACGAGCCACCACTAAACAATCATTTGGCACATCTTCCGTCACCACAGATCCCGCCGCCACGGTAACATCTTCACCCACACTTATTGGCGCAACCAGTACAGTATTAGAACCTGTTTTAGTCCGATCGCCTATAGTCGTTTTGTGCTTATTCACTCCGTCGTAATTGGCGGTAATCGTCCCAGCACCGACATTGACTTTCTCTCCTAAAGTCGCGTCGCCTAAATAAGATAAGTGAGAGACTTTAGTGCGATCGCCTATTTGAGTATTTTTCAATTCCACAAAATTACCAACCCGACAACTGGCCCCAATTTCTGCGTGTTTTCGCAAATGTGTGTAGGGCCCAATTTGCGAATTGTCAGATACAATACTATCAGAAATTACCGAATAAAGTACAGTCACATTCTGTCCAATTTGACTGTTTTCAATCAAACTACCAGGGCCGATGCGACTTCCAGAGGCGATCGCAGTTTTTCCACGCAAATGGGTTTGTGGCTCAAGTACCACATTCGCCTGTAACTCTACGGTGTCATCGATCGTAATGCTGTTGGGATCGATCAGTGTGACTCCGGCCGCCATCCACTTATCCTTGATCCGCTGTTGCAAAATATCCGAAGTTGTAGCCAAATGTTTGCGATCGTTAATTCCCAAGATTTCCTGATCATCTGCGACATCCACCGCCATCACCGGATTCATGTATTTTACCGTATCAGTCAGGTAATATTCTTGTTGATTATTATCTGCCTTCAATCCGGGCAATACTTTTTCCAAGTCCGGCCAATGGAAACAATAAACACCTGCATTTATGCGACAATTTTGTTTTTGAGGTGTGGTGCAATCGCGGTCTTCTACTATTTCTGTTACCAAGTTTTGACTGTCTGTAAATACTCGCCCATATCCTTGAGGATTAGGTAAATTTGCCGTTAGCAAAGTAGCAGCGTTTTTGTGTTGCTGATGAGCTTCTACTAAATGTTTCAGAGTTTGCGATCGCAACAAAGGCACATCCCCATTTAAAACTAGCAAATCTCCTGGAAATCCCTTTAAATAAGGTAGCAATTGTTGGATCGCGTGACCAGTTCCCAATTGTTCGGTTTGTTCGACAAATTCTAGGGGCGGAAATTGCTGATTTTCTATTACTGCTAATTCTTGCTTTCCTAGCAGAGATTCTTTCACAAGTTCGCTGCGATAACCGACGATCACAAGTCGCCGGGAAACTTCTATTTCCTGACAACTGTTGAGGACTCGTTCAACTAGAGTTCGACCGCCCAATTCGTGTAAAACTTTGGGTAAGTCGGATTTCATGCGCGTGCCGCGTCCAGCCGCTAAAATTGCTATTGCTATCATTGTGCTTGTGCGATCGATTAATCTAGTATTGGCTAAACAGGTTGGCTGATGGTATCACTAGCCATTGGTCAATTGTACTGCGATCGCACAATTATGCGATCTCAAATCTCAATATTCCAGGACGCATGGGACGAAAATACACAGGTTACAGCCCGCAGATTTACTAAAAAATCCGGTTCTTTGGTCGGAGTGTATCATCTGACACTCTGGCAACATCATTAAAAGTGCCTAAGTTCTGTTATACTGTGGATTGAATTTAAGTTATTGTATTTTAAAATAAAAAAATCACTGATTTCTAACTTATTACTGGCTTCTACCTTCCGCCTTTTAACGACTGTCAATCATCAAAAAATCAGGTGTCCAGCTATGACAGAGCTTAATTTTCAGGAACTTGCCAAACAGGGAAACCCGGAGGCGATTGCATCTTTTCTTAGTCAACGACAATTGGAAGAAATCACCGTTACAGTTAATCTGAATGGTGATTTATTGGACGTAATTCTCGATGGTTCGACAGTACCTGCACAAGATAAATCTGTTGAATTTGTCCGCAGTGAATTAACTGCTTTGCAGCCAGATTCGATTCGTTTGGTGAAAGTTGATGGTCGAGAAATTGGTCAACTTACTTCTGTTTGGAGTGAAGAGTTTACTTTGGATGGTAAAACTTTTGCCCAACAAAACTTGCCAGAAAAATCATCGTCAAATATTATGGTTGCTAATAGCTCAAACAACATGGAAACTGTGAATAATATCGAAGCGATACAGCCAGAAATTACTGGATTGGAGAACAGACTGCGATCGACTTTCATTGTAGTCGGGATGGTAACTGGAATTTTGGCGATCGCAGTAGCCGCATTTGTCGGTAAAATATTGAATGAGCCAGCAGCAACTGCGGGCAACAATCTAGAAGCAACACCTAATTCAGTAACAGCACCAGATCCTTTTCGAGATGCAGTTAATAGTGCCGTGAAAGCAGCCGATTTAGGGCGAGCCGCAAAAACCAAAGAAGAATGGAATGTCGTGGCTAATCGTTGGCAAGAAGCAGTATCTTTGATGAGGAGAGTACCGCCATCAAGTCCTAATCACGAAGTAGCTGTCACAAAAGTAGCGGAGTATCAAAAGTATTTGATCTACGCTCAAGAATCAGCAGTAACTCTTCCTTCTCCTACTTCTATTCCTGCAACCAGTGAAAAAGAGTCTGCTGAGAAAGCCAATTCTAAAAAGTCTAATTCTGAAAAAGAATCAACTGATAAAGCTGATTCCAAAAAATCTAATCGTGAAAAAGAAGTTCCTGAGAAAGCTAATTCTAAAAAATCCAATCCTGAAAAAGAATCAAATGATAAAAAAACACCTTCTCGATAGATAGAAAGCTTGGAGTTATAGCCTTCCTCAGAAAGATGGAGTACGATCAAAAGTTGGTAATTGGTAATGCCCAATCCCCAATTCCCAATCCCCAATTCCCAATCCCCAATTTCCAATTTCTAATATATGACAGACAGTAATTTGATAGTTTCTCCTGAATGGTTAGCCGCCAATACCGAAAATCCGCAAGTCGTAATTATTGACTGTCGGTTTTCCCTAGCCGATGCAGAATTGGGACAAAAACAATATCAAGAAAGTCACATTCCCGGAGCTTTTTATTTTGATTTAAACCGGGATCTCGCCAGTCCAGTTGAGAAGCATGGTGGGAGACATCCACTGCCAAATATTACCAAATTAGCTGATAAATTGTGTGCAATTGGCATTAAGTCGCAAGAAACTTTAGTCGTTGTCTATGATGATTCGCGGTTGGCTTTTGCTGCTCGATTGTGGTGGCTGCTACGGTATATGGGACATAGCAAAGTGGCGGTGTTAGATGGGGGATTCAGTGGCTGGAAAGCGGCGGGATATGCGGTGACAAATATTTTGCCGGAATTTAGTGAGGGTAAGTTTGTGCCGGAAGTGCGATCGGACTGGATTGTTGATATGGAGGAAGTAAAAACGCGAAAGGAACTACCGGGAATCGTTTTGGTTGATTCGCGAGAGGGCGATCGCTATCTTGGCTTGCGGGAGCCGATCGACCCCATTGCAGGTCACATTCCCGGTGCTGTCAACTATCCTTGGCAAGATGTGACAGATCAGGGTTCAAAAGTGCGATCGCATTCCGAACAAAAGCAGCGTTGGACAGAATTAGAAACAGCTTCAGAAATCATGGTTTATTGCGGTTCTGGGGTGACAGCTTGCGTGAATTTATTGTCTTTAGAAATAGCCGGAATTCTCAATGCCAAACTTTATCCAGGTAGCTGGAGTGACTGGTGTTCTTATCAGTAAATTACGCAATTTTTCCTAGTCCGCGCAGGCGGCTTTCGTGCCTGTAGTAGCGGTTTCAACCGCCGAATAATCTAAAAATCAAAATAAATATAAGGTAAACCACCCTCTGGTGCAAAAACCCAAACGGCATACAAACAAAGCGGTACTAACATCAACTTCAAAGGCCAATTTAACTCCAACTTCAAACCTCTAATTAACGTATAATTAACCAGCATCGCTACCGCCAGCGCCCCCAACATCCAACTTAACTGAACTCTTTCCAAACCCAGGGCTTCCACATAAACTTTATGGGCAAATTGGACATCTGCAGGATGTTCCCACAAGTGGGAAATTACCGATGTAGAGTCTTTTAAATCGGGAAGCCGGAAAAATATCCAACTACCAAAAACCATAGTTTGAGTTAATAACCAACCGATAAAAATGCCGATCGCATTGTCCCACAAAAACTCCATCCGCAACCACTTAAACACCACATCAGTCAGCCTGTGTACCGCCAAAGCCAAACCATGTAATCCCCCCCAAACAATAAATCCCCAAGCCGCGCCGTGCCAAATTCCAGCCACTAACATGACAATCAACAAATTCAGACAAGTACGCCACAAACTCACTCGTGAACCACCCAACGGAAAATACAAATAGTTCCGCAGCCAATCACCCAAAGTCATGTGCCAGCGCCGCCAAAAATCCGCTATGCTAACACTAAAATAAGGAAAATCAAAATTGGGTGGCAAATACCAACCCAGCAGCAAAGCAGTACCACGCGCCATGTCCACATAAGCGCTAAAATCCAGATAAAGTTGTAAGCCGTAAGCAAAAATTGCCAGCCATAAATCTTCACTTCCCGCCCGCTGCAAGTTGGTGAAACTTAAATCTACATAAATTCCCAAATTGTCAGCCAAAAGCCCTTTTTTAACCGCACCGGATGCGATCGACCAAAGTCCCTCAGCTATACGATCTACTGTCGGGAATTGCTGGGATTTTAGTTGATAAATTAAGTTGTGATACCGAGTGATTGGCCCAGAAATCAGTTTGGGAAAAAACAATTTGTAGGTGGCAAAATGCAGCAGTGAATTCGCCGCCGGTGCACCTCGATACACGTCAATCAAATAAGCAATGCACTCAAAGCAAAAAAAACTCAATCCTAGAGGTGCAATTATGTTAGTTTTTACCCAGTCAGCGCCTTCTAAAGCCACTGGCCAACTAAACAAATTGCCGATCGAGCTTAAGAAAAAAGGCACATACTTAAAGCCTAGAAGCAGCAAGACATTCAGGCTAATTCCGATCCACAGCAGCAACCAACGACGACGGTTCCAAGATTCGTTAGCGATCCGCCAATCCAGAGGTTCCCCGATCGCCATCGCCAAGCCATAATTAAACAGAATACCGACTAAAAGCAGAGGAATGTACCAAATTTGCAGCGAAGCATAAAAGATCAGACTAGCAATCAGCATGATTGACAATCGCCACCACCTGAGTGGAACCAACCAATAAGCCACGAACAAAGCTAACAAAAATTGGGCGTATTGAAGGGAAATAAAAGTCATGTTTTACAAATAAAAAAGATAAGCGAGGAGGACACGGCAGTGCCGTTTCCCTACAATTGATCGCGGTAGGGACACGACACTGTCGTGTCCTCCGTTTATACTGAGATCTTGCACCTTTCTCAATTAGCTGTAGGGGCGGGTTCACCAAAGGCCTTTCGGGTTGCAAACAGGTCAAATAAACCCGCCCTCCCTCACTGAGATCTTGCACCTTTCTCAATTAGCTGTAGGGGCGGGTTCACCAAAGGCTTTTCGGGTTGCAAACAGGTTAAATAAACCCGCCCTCCCTCACCAAAAATCCCCTTATTGACATTGCTGCAAGATCTCAGTTTATATCGATTCCGATGCCACCGGATTTGATATTAAGGCCTTGACTGCAAAATGCGTTGGACGATCGCACTCGTGGAGCTCGGAACTTCTATTTGAATCAAAGAAATCTTACCACCTCCAGCCAAAACAGCCGGTGCTTCCGGTAGTGTTTCGATTTGATAGTCGCCTCCTTTAACGTATATATCTGGTTTCAGGATCGTTATGAGTTGAGTTGCGGTACTTTCGGAAAAAATTACTACTGCGTCTACTGCTTTGAGGGCAGCTAAAACTTCGGCTCGCTGATCTTCTGGTACGATCGGGCGTGGAGGTAATCCCGGCTGCTGGGGTTTGATGGCTTGTACGCTAGCATCGCTATTCAATCCCACCACGAGCGATCGCCCCAAAGCTCTTGCCTGCTGCAAATAGCGGACGTGCCCTGCGTGTAAAATATCAAAGCAGCCGTTGGTAAACACGATCGGACGCCACTGAGCCGGATTTGAGGCGATCGCATCAGAAAGTTCACTCAACCTGTAAACACCAGAAATCATTCTTTTCACCAACAGCTAGTTTGAGTAGCGATAAACAATCCTACCCATAAAAGTGACAATTTGAACTTTCCCAATTTAAACATAAATTACTCAATTTACTAATATTAGTAGTTGCCAATTACTAATTATTAATTGGTAATTGGGAAGCAAGAGGGAAGTTGAAATAAAAAAGTTTGGGGACGGATTTTGTCAAGCAAAAATCAAGTTAGGCTTGAGAGGGTCAAATCAATTACTATAGGACAGGGATGAAACCCGTCTAAATGCTATCATCCTGTGTCGATTATTTTCGACACCGCTGCGCGAGCGAAAGCTAGTTAAAAGCTGGAATCCCAAGCGTGCAGAACTCCTCTATACCGAAACCGCAGCCCAGAAAACCCATAGGAAAGTCGAGGCAGGTGTCGGAAGGAGCTATTTTGGTGGAAAATAACTTAACTCGTTAAATAAAATCCAGTCAAGTTACGATTATGCCTAAACCTACGCAAAATGACCAGATTTGCACAGATGTGTACAGATTTAGTGGCACAGCAGTTAACCCCCTTGAATCTAACGGTGTAGAATTATCCAACAGGAATGTATGAAAGCCACTAATAGCCATCAATTTTCTTCTGTAGCCGCTCGAACTCTAAAAGTAGTCGGGATTATCTTGATTCTCTCTGCTTTGCTTGACTGCATTGTGCTGTCACTACCGGGAGAAACCTCCGACATTCTCAATCGAGGCTGGCAGTTGGCCGCCGCCACTCAGGTAGTTGACCGAGGTATTATTCCTTTAATGGGTATAGCCCTACTGATGACGGGCTTTTGGGTGGACAGTAGCACAGGAGTATCTATCGAACGGCGCAATGTTTTGCTTGATTTAAGATTCTGGGCGCTTCTACTCTCCAGCTTCCTAGGGCTAGTTTATCTATCTCTGGTGCCCGTTCACCTCAACAATACTCGTTTGGAACTCAAGGAGGCGATTGTTCAAGTGGAGAGGGAAGCAGGACAAGCCGAGGGTCAACTGGAGGCACAAATTAAAAGTCCTCAGTTTAAAGCTCAGATAGAACAGCTTAAAAGCCAGCGTCGCAGTCAGATAGCCGAGCTGCTGCAAGACGAGGGAAAAATGGCACAAGCACTCAAAAGCCCAGAGGTTCCCAAGGAATTGAAAGCCGTGCTTCAGGAGTCGAAAAATGACCCGAAAGCCCTAGACAAATTTCTCGAACAGCAAGCCCAAGAACTCCCAAGCCAAGCCCGGAACGAGATTAGCACCCGGAAGCAACAAAAAGAGAAAGAGTTGAGAACTCGATCGCGAAATTCTAGTTTGCAGACGGGCATCAGCAGTTTATTATTGGCGATCGGTTACATTACTGTTGGTTGGACTGGATTGAGAAGCATGGGGATTCCCCGGTTTGGTCGCCGCCAAACTTGACTGGCGAAAAGCGGGGATCGCGCTGATCGAGACATCTCTGAGAAATACTTGATCTGCTTAATAGTTTGCCCTTACTGAAAGCTGGGAATGTTCTCAATTTATATTCTGACTTACAACGAAGAGATTGATATCGCCGCTTGCATTGAATCGGCCCTGCTTTGTGACGATATCATTGTAGTTGATTCTTTCAGCAGCGATCGCACCCTTGAGATTGTTCAGAGCTATCCCGTGCAAATAGTACAGCACCCTTTTGAAACTCACGGACGACAACGGACTTGGATGTTGCAAGAAGTCCCGTGCAAATACGAATGGGTTTACATCCTCGAATCTGACGAGCGAATGACCCCTGCACTGTTTGCTGAATGCTTAAAGGCGATCGAAAGTCCAGAATACATCGGCTATTACGTCGCTGAAAAAGTAATATTTATGGAGCGCTGGATTCGCCGCAGCACTCAATATCCCCGCTATCAAATGCGCCTGTTTCGCAAAGACCAAGTATGGTTTAGCGACTATGGTCACACTGAACGTGAAGTTTGCAAAGGGCCAACTCACTTCCTGAAGGAAACCTACCCTCACTATACTTGCAGCAAAGGTCTTTCTCGCTGGATTGAAAAGCACAACCGCTACTCGACTGACGAAGCGGCTGAAACCCTCCGTCAATTAACAGCAGGTCAAGTAAATTGGTGGGATTTATTGTTTGGAGCGTCGGAAGTGGAAAGGCGTCGCGCTTTGAAAGATTTTTCTTTGCGCTTGCCTTTACGACCAGTTGTGCGCTTTTTCTATATGTATATTTTACTAGGCGGATTTCTGGACGGTCAAGCCGGATTGGCTTGGTGTACGCTGCAAGCTTTTTATGAATATCTAATTTTGCTCAAAGTTTGGGAAATGAAGCATATGCCACTTCCCAATTTAGACTGTGCGAAAGAAGAGTCTATTTCGGAAGTAGTAACAGTTGATTCGCCTAAAGTTTCATCAAATTAATACGGGATGCGGGAAACTCAGAGACTTCAGTCCTTCCTAGGGAAGCGGCGCGAGGGACTTCACTGGCCCGTATTCTTTCTTTCT
The DNA here is from genome assembly GCA_043718495.1 of Oscillatoriales bacterium. Taxonomy (GTDB): domain Bacteria; phylum Cyanobacteriota; class Cyanobacteriia; order Cyanobacteriales; family Microcoleaceae; genus Microcoleus. The sequence goes on from JAYSVM010000078.1 coordinate 16,263, forward strand.
TTCTTTCTTTCTTTCTTTCTTTCTTTCTTTCTTTCTTTCTTTCTTTCTAAATATTTTGTTAATCAAGCTTGAGATATGTACTATAATCGCGAAAAGTAGACAAATCAACCAATATTCAGGAAAATAGAGGTGGCCAAAACCCAAAAAACAATGGGAGTTCAGCAAGTATTACTGTCTCCAACCACAGAAGTTAAAGCATTGTTGGAGTATCTCTGTCAGCAATCTGGGAAGCTTTACAATAGTGGCGTTTACTTGGCTCGTCAGACTTTTTTCAAAACAGGAAAACTGTTGACTGGAAAATTCGACTTGTCCTTTGAATCATCAGTTGCCAAATCAATGGTTGCTAAGTCATTGCCGTCAACGCCAATGCAGCAAACATTGATGTCAGTCACAGAAGCCTTCAAATCTTTTAAAGAATTAAGGGATTTGTATATCAAAGGTCAATTGAATTTTAAGCTCAAGCCACCGGGATACCTGAAAGGGTCTAAGTTGTTCAAATAGGTTAAAAGAACTGTGTGATTTCCACGGCATCAGGTTTGCTGAAACCGAAGAAGCGTATACATCGAAAGCTAGTTTTTTAGATGGTGACTCCCTACCCAAATATGGTGAAAAACCATCTGGGTGGAAAGCATCTGGAAAACGGATTAAACGTGGCTTGTATGGGTCAGCTAATGGCAGGGTGGTGAATGCAGACTTAAATGGCGCTGCCAACATTCTCAGAAAAGTAGCCAGTAAGTTAGGTGTAAACCTTGACTAACTGGGTAGACGGGTTTTGACGACCGTAGCGAGAGTTAGACTTTGGGTATTACCCAAACCTATTCTGTCCGCAGAATCTCAGTGTCTTTAGACCGCTTGAGTGTCAATGTCTTGCTGATTCCCGAATAATTTTTTATAATCTAAAGAATCGGTTAGTGGATGATACAAAAGGAATATCCAAGTATAAACAAATTGAAAGCTTGGACTGAACACAGTCGGAAATTAAATCACGAAAACTTATCAAGATAAAGAACTTCCCATATGAACACCCCCAAAGTCAGTGTCATTATTCCTGCATTCAATGCCGCCGAAACCCTGGCTGAGGCAGTTACCTCCGCACTCAATGGTAGCTACCAGCATCTGGAAATCTTAATCGTTGATGACTGCTCTACTGACGACACTGGAAAAGTTGCTGCTAGACTTGCTGAGTCAGATCCGCGAATTCAGTTATTTCTAAATCCCCAAAATTATGGGGTTTCTAAGTCGAGAAATTTAATGATTGATCGGGCAACAGGTGAGTATGTAGCGTTTCTCGACAGCGATGATACTTGGGAACCAAACAAGCTGGAATTTTGCTTGCAGATGCTCTCCGACAATCCAGAAGTCAAAGCTGTTGCTCATGCTTTGCGGTATTTAGACAAAAGTGGCAACAAGTTGAGTTATATTCCTACCTATCCCACAACCAAAGAGGAAATGCAGGCAATTAAGATGACAGGGGAAAGTCCTTGGGTTTTCCCGTCTTCTATGGTAATTTGTCGCACAATTCTAGTCAAAGAAGGTGGGTTTGCTGAAGATTGGCAAGTGGGAGAAGATACGGAGTTATTTACGAAAATCGCTCAAAAACATGGTTTGCTAGCGGCGACACAACCTTTGGGAAATTATCGGATTAGGGGGAATTCTCTCACAGATAAGCACTGGCTGAAAAAACGTATAGCTGCCGATTGTGTCAAGGAAAATCAACGGCGGCGCTTGGGGGGAGAAGCGGAGTTATCTTTGAATGAGTATGAACATTTATGCTTTAAGGATTTGCCACCCTGGAAAAGGCTCAACAAATTTAGGGAATTTTTGGCATTGCACTACATGAGAAAGGTCGGACAAAGTTGGTTAAATCGGGAGTTTTTGCCGACTCTTGTTTATGGGATTGTTACTACAGTGCTGAATCCTCAAGCTACTTTGAATAAGTTGAAATGGATGAAGTATCATGGAGAAAGGTTTAATACTCCGTAGTTGATTTAATTTATGGACTGGCAGGAAATTTCTGGAAACTGGGTATTAATTCCTTCAAGACCGATCGCGATCGTACATTTTCTCGGTGGTGCATTTGTGGCGACAGCACCGCAGTTGACCTATCGTTGGCTGTTGGAAGCTGTAGCAAACCAAGGATATGTTGTAGTCGCAACGCCGTTTGTCAATACTTTGGATCATATTGCGATCGCCCGCGACGTCCTCAACAAATTTGAAAATGCTCTCGATCGCTTACAGGGAAACAAAGCGATCCGAAATCGATATCTCCCCATTTACGGGATGGGACACAGCATGGGGTGCAAACTGCATCTCCTCATCGGTGCTGTGTTTGACGTGGAAAGGGCCGGCAATATTTTGATCTCTTTCAACAATTATGCGGCTTCCGAAGCAATCCCGATCGTCGAACAAATTTCCCCTGTTTTTAAGGTCGAGTTTACCCCTTCCCCCCAAGACACCAGTCGCCTTGTCAAGGATAGCTATCAAATTCGGCGCAATCTTTTAATTAAATTTAAGGGCGACAACATCGACCAAACCCTGCTTTTAACTGACTTGCTAAAACAGAGATTTTCCGACATGATTACAATTCAGACTCTGGCTGGGAACCATCAAACACCCTTGGGGCAGGATGTTAGCTGGCCTGTTGGTCAAATTTTTACTCCCTTCGATGCGATCGGACAGTGGGTAAAACAGGAAGTGTATCGGGAATTAAATCAATTAAAACAAACAATTTTGCTGTGGCTAAATCCGATGTCCCGCTTTTGAAAATTCAACAACTGTCGATCAATGCCACTGTAGTTTCAAAAATCTCAGTGGCAAATCTCGCATCTGCAAAATTGTAACTTTAAACTTCATCCTTGAGGATAGAGGCTGAATAATTTTTGGCGATCGACAAACAATTCCGTCCATCAGCCGTTCTCACGTAACTGAGACTGTCCCCAATGTCTTTCATTAATTTTAGACCTCGACCCCCTGGAGCTTCAAGATCGACTTTTTCAGCAATAATTTTGATTTTTGCTTCCAAATCAAACGGATCGCCCCAATCCCAAATTTTAATCTCTACAAACTCAGCGAACATTGTGACCTGAATGTCAACAGGCAAATCCGCTGGCTTACCATTGTGGGCGTGACGAACGGCATTCGTAAAGCCCTCAGCCAAAGCTAACTGACACCTGATCCAAACACTTGTCGGAATTCGCGAATCGTACAATTGCGAAAACCATGATAAAACTTGGTCTAATCCATTTAGACCAGTATTGACTTGAAGATCCGCTTTCTTGAGCATCGGCAACTTTTCGGAACCTTTGAATTCAATCACTCTGGACTACTGAAATTCTTCATCGGCCGACGGGCAAATACAACGAGACAAAATAGAACAGTAGCAAAATTGAATGGTAATTTGAGGATACTAGCTTTGGTGAGCCGTCGAGCGATGTTTAATCCACTAATCGGTTAAACATGGTACTATACATAGCACTTCTATGTCAACCAGCGCCTCTAGAAAACAAAAGTAACCTGAATGATAGAGTCCAAGGCGGTGCTCTTGGACTACAATTGGTCACAGCAGGGACACTGCACGTGCCATGTCCTGGCTGTGGGTAACATTAATTCTGAATGCTACCGGATTTGATATGATATGATTAGCATTGAGTCAAAAATTGAGTATTGTAAAACTTCATTGAGTTTATAAGCAATTATAGACAATAATGGTATTATACAGAAACAGAGCCTGTATTTACTGGTAGGCGAATCAAGCGAGGTTTGTACAAAACATCAATTGGTCAATTAATCAATTCTGATGTTAACGGTTCGTA
>JAYSVM010000079.1:0-51805 GCA_043718495.1 Oscillatoriales bacterium
GGTTGAGGCTTTGCGAAACCCAACTCTTTTAAAATAAGGTGTTGGGTTTTGCAAAGCCTCAACCCAACCTACAGAATCTGACAGTAGTACAAGTTAAAAAACATTAGAAAGTAACTTATATATAAGGCGAAATATAGCTGTTGCCGCGATCGCACCCAAAGCAGCCAACCACCCCACAAACAACACACCAGTAATCGGAGAACCTGGATAAATCGCCAGTGCAGCCGATCGCAAAGCCGGGAAAAATATCAGCAAAGCCAGAGTACCAGCACCAATAGTCAGCATCTCAGTTTGTTCGATTGATCGGCGATACTGGCCATAAATCAAACCCCCCACAATCATTCCCAACAAACCCATACTCAGGCCAGAAGATGGCAACAAACTCGTCAGGGCGATCGCCAACAAGCCCCCCTCAAAACCCGTAAACGCCGCCCCACCCAAAACATCCCAAAGCGAAAAAGCCCCTCTTGGCGCAGGTTGTAGCCCCCCTGGAGGATTCCCAGGAATGACCGTAGGAGGCTGCGAAGCTTGTGGTGTAGGGGGGTACGAAGTATGTGTCAGAGGTGGCTGAGTCACTATTTGAGGCGGTGCTACGACGACTGTTGGTTGTTGAGAATCCGGTTGAGACCCAGACTTTAGAGCCGCTTCCACCTCAGCCGTGGATTGAAAACGCTGACTGGGAGCTGATAATAACATTCGATCGAGCACTTGAGTCAAACGCGAACTAATCTCCACCCGCGAATGCCAATTCCACTCATTTCTATAACTATCAAACAACTCCGTCGGCTGCAAACCACTCAGCAAAGTAATGCAAGTCACACCCAAAGCATATAAATCCGTTGCCGGATACACTTCTTGCCCGCTCATTTGTTCTGGCGGGGCATAACCCAAAGAATAAATACCAGTCGAAGCTTTTCCACTTCCAGCACTTTGTGTTACCTGTTTAACAGCCCCAAAATCTAATAGATAAAGCCGACCATTTTTACCCCGCATAATATTAGCAGGTTTAATATCCCGGTGAATCGAACCGCGAGAGTGGACAAAATCCAGAACCTTCAAGATTTCCCGCAATACCACCATGATTTCGGATTCCGAGAACTTGCTTTTTACAGCCAATTCCTCCTCCAAATTTTCACCATCAATAAACTCTTGAACTAGATAGAAAAACTGATCATTTTTCCCTCCTTGCAAACTCGGAACAGTCAACTCAAAAAAAGCCAACAAACTCGGAATTTGTGGGTGTTCATTTCCCAGTTCTTCCAGCACCGCCGCTTCCCGTTCAAACAAATTTTGAGCAATTCTAAGCTGTCCCGGAGTCAGACTTACTGACGGCTGTAACAGTTTAGCAACGCACTGCCGCATTGCCGGAGTATAGCGATCGCGCGCTAGAAAAGCAGCCCCAAAACCGCCTTGACCCAAAAGTCTCACCGGTAAATAGCGGCCACTCAAAATCAGAGGCATTCCGCAAGTCTTACAATACCTTTGCTGTACCGTTTTCAGCAGCGAACTGTCATCAAGGTCGGGAAAATAGTTTTGAGGGCGCGGACATCCTGGGCGCGTGCAGTAAACTTCCATGATCGATTTTAGGTTTTATATTTGAGATTGAAGAATCGACCGTTAGCCATTTAAACTTCCTTATCCTTATTACCAGAATAAGTAGCAAACTGGGGTAAAATTTCATTACTGAAAGCCTCTGCCGCTTTAGAACGATAGCGGTTCGGATTACAAATCAGCGATAAAACTCTAGTCACTACCACTTCATCCATTTGAGATTTGTGCAAAACACCCATCTGCAACTCTTTTTCGATCGCCGAAACGGACACAAATGCAGCACCTAATCCAGATTGAACGGCATTTTTAATGGCTTCAATCGAATTTAGTTCCATCTCAATCTTCAGGCGACGAGTGTCAATCCCACACCGAGTCAGTACCTGATCGATTACCTTACGGATAGTAGACTGGGAATCCAGGGAAATAAACTGCAATTTATAAAGGTCTTCTTTTTGGATGGTTTCTTGTTTTACCATCGGGTGAGACGGAGGCAGAATCAGTGCCAATTCATCAGTAGCATAAGGCACAACGTCTAAAGCTTCTAAAAGTTCCGTCGGAATTTCTCCCCCCACAATCGCCAAATCTATTTGTCCATTAGCTACACTCCAAGCAGTCCGACGAGTTGAATGAACGTGAAGCTGTACCGCCACATCCGGATACTTTTGCCGAAACATCCCAATCATGCGCGGTAGCAAATACGTCCCCGTGGTTTGAGAGGCCCCCACAATCAAAGTACCGCCTTGGAGATTTTGCAAGTCTTCCAAAGCCCGACAAGTTTCTTGACAAAGCGATAAAATTTTCTCGCCGTAACTCAACAATAGGTGTCCAGCTTCCGTGAGTTGAGCCCTGCGCCCTCCCCTATCGAATAGTGGGACGTCCAACTGTCTCTCTAAATTTTGCACCTGCAAGCTAACGGCTGGCTGGGAAACGTAGAGGCTGTCGGCGGCGCGTTTGAAGCTTCCTTCAGAAGCGATCGCCTTGAGAATGCGTAACTGGTCTAAAGTGAAAGGAAGGTCAGACATATATCTAAATTGTCAGTGGTCATTTGCGGTGCCCTGAGCGTAGTCGAAGGGTCAGTTAACTGTTGTCAGTTGACGGTTGACGGTTGACTGTAGGCAGCGAACAGCAAACAGCTAACAGTCAACAGCGAACAGCGAACAGCGAACAGTCAACAGTCAACAGTCAACAGTCAACAGTCAACAGTGAACAGCGAACAGCGAACAGTTAACTGACTGATAACCGCTGAATGCTCCCATAGATACTTTGTGACACAATTTGGCCCCGAATCAATAACTTTTCTTAATATTTACAATGACGATCGACTTGGCGCTCGACTCCCACTTAGTTATTCTCGGACTTTTACTAGGTTTTGCGATCGCCCATAGCGGTTTAGCAGCCCTCCGCCCCAAAGCTGAAAAGCTAATCGGAGCAAGACTTTACCGCGTTTTCTTTGCCCTTGTCAGTCTTCCCTTAGCAGTCATTCTGGTGATCTACTTTTTCAATCACCGCTACGACGGCGTACAGCTTTGGCAAGTACAAGGCGTAGCCGCAGTCAAACCTGTAGTGTGGATACTCTCGGCAATTTCCTTCCTATTTTTGTACCCAGCAACTTTCAACCTCCTAGAAATTGCCGCCATTCAAAAGCCCGAAGTTCACCTCTACGAAACCGGCATCATTCGCATCACTCGTCACCCGCAAATGGTGGGACAGGTGATTTGGTGCATCGCCCACACTCTGTGGATTGGCACTAGCTTTACCCTCGTCACTTCCATTGGTTTGATACTTCACCACCTATTCGGAGTGTGGCACGGTGACAGACGACTTCAGGCCCGTTTTGGCGAATCCTTTGAAACCATCAAATCTCGGACATCAATTTTTCCATTTTTGGCAGTGTCCCAAAAACGTCAAACTCTTGACTGGCAAGAGTTTCTGAAGCCATCTTACCTGGGAATTGCCATTTTCATCGGAGTGCTGTGGAAAATTCATCCACTCTTGATACGTGCTACGGGGAGCATAGACTGGTAGCATGATCCCTAGGATAGAAAAAGTTTATTAATTTTTGAGGGATCATGGTGTTGTCCGTTAGCGAACGCACTTTTGCACAAGAGGTTTTTGAAGCGCCTACCCCCGTTTTAGTTCATTTTTGGGCACCTTGGTGCGGTCTGTGCCGCGCGATCGACCCGACGCTCACAACATTTAATTCACAGTGGGCGGGTAAAGTCAAGCTCCTAGGGGTGAATGCCGATCAAAGTTTCAAGTTAGCCAACACTTATCGCCTCACAAGTCTGCCAACGCTGATTTTGTTTGAGGGTGACAAAGCTCGATTTCGATTTGAACAATATCACGGACGGGAAGAACTGCTGCGGACTCTAGACTCCTGGATGCTGGCTGTTCAGAATTCTCCCAAAATTCAACTGCTACAACCCCAGGAAGCAGTGAATAGATAGCATTTTTAGGTGCGATCACAATCAGATACCCGGCTTCTTTCAGAAGTCGGGTATCTTGATATTCGGTTTCTTGTACCGAGAATCGTGTTTGAGCTCAGTTTTGTTTGAACTGAGCTCAAACACTAAGCTATTGTGCATTTAAGCTGTAGAGGCAGGTTCACCAACAGCTTAAATAAACCCACCCCCCATCCCAAAAAAAATCAAGCATTTATGCCCATTCAAGCAAGGGTGTGTCACAATTATTCACAGTTTTGTCAATCTAGTAGAAACTTTAAACTTCATTAGTCATGGAACTGCTTTATCAATACGCTTGGCTGATTCCAGTCCTGCCACTGGCAGGCGCAATGCTAGTAGGTCTAGGCTTAATCACCTTTAACCAAGCAACCAACAAACTCCGACAAGCGAATGCGATATTAATCGTCTCTACGCTCGGAGGGTCAATGGTACTCTCTTTTGCATTGCTGTGGAGTCAATTACAGGGTCACGCACCCTATAGCAAAATCATTGAGTGGGCTTCTGCTGGCGACTTCTCGCTAAGTATGGGCTATATCATCGACCCCCTGACATCGGTCATGTTGGCGATCGTCACTACGGTCGCCTTTTTGGTGATGATTTATACCGATGGCTACATGGCACACGATGACGGGTACGTGCGTTTTTACGCCTACCTCAGCATCTTCAGCTCGTCAATGCTAGGTCTAGTCCTCAGTCCGAACATTGTCCAGATTTACATCTTCTGGGAACTCGTAGGTATGTGTTCATACCTGCTAGTAGGATTTTGGTACGATCGCAAACCCGCTGCGGACGCCTGCCAAAAAGCCTTCGTCACCAACCGCGTCGGCGACTTCGGCCTCCTGCTAGGCATCCTCGGCATTTACTGGGCCACCGGTAGCTTTGAATTTGACGTAATGGGCGAACGCCTGCACTCCCTAGTCGAGTCAGGAGCCCTCAGCGCCACCTTAGCGACAATCTTCGGAGTCCTGATATTTTTGGGCCCAGCCGCCAAATCCGCTCAATTCCCCCTCCACGTCTGGCTACCAGACGCCATGGAAGGCCCGACACCGATTTCGGCCCTAATCCACGCTGCGACAATGGTAGCCGCCGGCGTCTTCCTGATTGCTCGGATGTACCCAGTGTTTGAAGGGTTGCCAGCCGTCATGAATTTGATTGCCTGTACGGGGTGTTTTACAGCATTTATGGGTGCTTCGATCGCAATTACCCAAAATGACATCAAAAAAGGTCTAGCCTACTCCACCATCTCCCAATTGGGCTACATGGTAATGGCAATGGGCGTCGGCGCTTATAGTGCCGGACTGTTCCACTTGATGACCCACGCTTACTTCAAAGCGATGCTGTTCCTTTGTTCTGGTTCAGTCATTCACAGCATGGAAGATGTCGTCGGCAACAACCCCGCACTCGCTCAAGACATGAGAGTTATGGGCGGTTTACGCAAATATATGCCAATTACCGCAACTTGCTTTTTGATCGGAAATTTAGCAATCTGTGGTATTCCGCCCTTTGCCGGTTTTTGGTCAAAAGACGAAATCCTCGCCCAAGCCTTTCACGCGAATCCTGCTTTGTGGGCTGTGAGTTGGGTGACAGCGGGTATGACCGCGTTTTATATGTTTCGGATGTATTTCAGCACCTTTGAGGGCGAATTCCGGGGCAATGATAACGCCATCAAACAGCAACTTCTGCAACCAGGTTTGGTATTCGGCCCTGGAGCGATGAACATCAAGGAATTAGCCACGACTGGTGAAGGCCACGATGAACACGACCATTTCCCTCACGAATCTCCGCTGACAATGGCTTTGCCGTTAGTGGTTTTGGCAATACCTTCGGTATTAATTGGTTTTGTCGGTACGCCCTTTGCCAATTATTTCGAGCAGTTTATCCATGCACCAGGGGAGTCTCTCGAAGAAGTATTGGAACACGCCGCCAAGTTCGATTTAACGGAATTTCTAATCATGGGCGGAAGCTCTGTAGGTATTGCTTTGTTAGGCATTACTTTAGCTTCTCTGATGTATTTGAGCCGCAAAATTGATGCAAATGCGATCGCCCAAAAGATCAAACCATTGTACGAATTCTCCCTCAACAAGTGGTATCTCGACGACATCAACGAAGTTCTCTTCGTCCAAGGCAGTCGCCGTTTAGCGCGACAAATCATGGAAGTAGATTTGCGAGTCGTCGATGGTGTGGTGAATTTAACTGGTTTTCTCGCCCTGGTAACAGGCGAAGCCTTGAAATACATTGAAAACGGTCGCGCTCAATTTTATGCCCTGATTGTGTTTGTCGCAGTGCTGGGTTTTGCGATCGTTTCTGGAATCAGTTAAATCTGTAGGGAAACGGCATAGTCCTCTCTCCTTTGTAAGTTTCTGTAGGGCGCGTCGCGATCGACTAATTCAACGCACAGGGACAATCTGATGGCAACGCACCTGACAATCACAGCGGTGCGTCGCCATCAGATTGTGAGAGATTACCGAAAAATTTGCCAGCGACGCACCCTACTTTCTGAACTCCGTAAACAACAAGAAATACAAAGGTTTTTACGATTAAGTTGACACGATGAAAAGCATTGCCATTTCCCACCAGAATATATTTTAAGAACGGGTACTAGCTCAATAAGTCACAATTGACAATTGGCCAATAGAAATAAATCTTTGATTAAACTCAACTTTTACGATCGCATAATTCGTAGCAATTATTGTAAAAAGCCTGTTTCGTATAAAGAAAGTATAAAATTTAGACCAAAAGCGCCAAAATGTGTTTAAACCTAATAGTTGATGGCTTATTTTAAAATGCAATGGATACAGCTAACTTTCCCTGGTTAACTACAACAATCCTGTTTCCCGTTGCTGCGGCCTTGCTGATTCCTTTGATTCCCGATAAGGATGGCAAGACGGTGCGGTGGTATGCATTGATTGTCGGTTTGATTGATTTTGCTCTACTTGTTTACGCTTTTTGCACTCAGTACGATTTCAGCAATCCAGGACTCCAACTGGTAGAAAGTTATACTTGGGTTGAGCAACTGGATTTGAATTGGTCTGTGGGTGCCGACGGTTTGTCGATGCCACTGATTTTGCTGACAGGTTTTATTACTACTTTAGCTATCTTAGCGGCTTGGCCGGTTACTCTTAAACCAAAGCTATTTTACTTTTTGATGTTGACAATGTACGGCGGGCAAATAGCAGTTTTTGCCGTGCAGGATATGTTGCTTTTTTTCCTAGTTTGGGAACTCGAATTAGTTCCAATTTACCTGATTTTGTCCATCTGGGGCGGCAAAAAACGGCTCTACGCAGCAACTAAGTTTATTCTTTACACGGCGGGCGGTTCGCTGTTTATTTTGGTTGGTGCGCTGACGATGGCGTTTTATGGCGATACGGTGACTTTTGATATGCGGGCGATCGCAGCCAAAGAGTACAGCACCAATATAGAATTGCTACTCTACACAGGTTTCTTAATCGCTTACGGCGTCAAACTGCCGATTTTCCCTTTACACACTTGGCTCCCCGATGCTCACGGTGAAGCCACCGCACCCGCCCATATGTTGCTAGCAGGAATTCTGCTAAAAATGGGCGGTTACGCTTTGCTCAGAATGAATGCGGGAATGTTACCCGATGCTCACGCTACCTTCGCACCGCTGTTAGTAATTTTGGGTGTGGTAAACATTGTTTACGCCGCCTTAACTTCTTTTGCACAGCGCAACTTGAAGCGAAAAATTGCTTATTCTTCGATTTCGCACATGGGTTTTGTGCTCATCGGGATAGCTTCGTTTACCGACTTGGGAACCAGTGGTGCAATGCTGCAAATGGTTTCCCACGGTTTAATTGGGGCGAGTTTGTTCTTTATGGTGGGTTGCACGTACGATCGCACTCACACCCTGATGCTCGACGAAATGGGCGGTGTCGGGCAGAAAATGCGTAAGGTTTTCGCCATGTGGACTACTTGTTCTATGGCATCTTTGGCTTTGCCGGGAATGAGCGGTTTTGTAGCAGAATTGATGGTGTTTGTAGGTTTTGCAACCAGCGATGCTTACAATCCAGTGTTTAAGGTTTGCGTGATATTTCTCGCTGCTTTCGGGGTGATTTTGACTCCGATTTATCTACTGTCAATGCTGCGTGAAATTTTCTACGGTTCTGAGAATAAGGAATTGGTGGAACACGAGGAATTGGTAGACGCGGAACCGCGAGAAGTGTTTATCATTGCTGCGCTGTTAGTGCCGATTATTGGGATTGGTTTGTATCCGAAGATGCTGACTCAGGTTTACGATGCGACTACTGTACAGTTGACGGCTAGATTGCGGGATTCTGTACCTTCGTTGGTGGCTAAGGCTGCTGCTGATAAAACAGTGTCTTTGCGTGCACCTGCGATCGAGCTTAGCAAGTTGTAATTTGCACTGGATTTAGGAATAAAACCCTCAAACCATTTTAGAAATAGGGCTTGGGGGTTTTCTATTTTTGTTGATAGACAAATCCGGGAAACTTTGGTTTTCAAGTAATCTGGAGTTGGGTTTGAGAAAAAAAGTGGGTATGCGGTCAAGAAGTGCGATCGGAGTGTTAGACTGCAACTGCGATATAATTAATAGTTAGACGTAATAATTAGGTTTTTAGCATGAATGGTTATCTCATCTACCATCCGTCTCGTGCTGTAGCAGCGCTTGATGCTACTGTCGTTTATCACGATCGTATTGGCGGTAATCAAGATCCATACATTTGGAACAAGCAATTTCTGCATACGTATTGTCACATTACGCAGATGAAACCTAATGTTGGAGATATCAACTTTTGGGTGAGTGGCGATTCCTTTCCAAATTTCTGTCGTCTCTATTGCGATCTCGTATTTGTTGTTGCAGAAAAAGTGTATTGGGGAAATGCCAATATCATCGATCGCAATGACGTGATTGTTGATAATGATGAGGCATACAACGATCACTACCGTTGGGCGATGCACCAGCATCATTTGAAACGTCGCCGTAGGTATACTCTAAAAGCAGATCCAGAGTACAGTTTTCAGCCGCAAGATATTGAGAACAACTTAATTGATATTATTCCTTTCTTGATCGAGCAGGGAATAACTATTGATGATGTGCGTCAAGGTATGCGATCGGGTTTTAATTCCAAACCGTTGCGGTTGGAGTCTCTTGCATCCAAGCTTTACAATTGGTTTGAAGAGAATGCTCCAATCAAGCTTGATGGATTACAATTACAAAATCTTAGGAAAAACAATCCACAGCTTGCCAGTCTGTGAGTATTGAATTGCTTATTGAAATCGCTCTCTGAATTTATAGTCTTAATTGTTGTTTTTTGTGAGACATATCTGCTATACTTAGAGCTGTTCGGTTTTGCTTAAAAATCAAGCTGTTTGAATTTAACTTTATGAGAACGTTCACTGCGGTTGTTGAGAAAGACCATGAAACTGCTTTGTATGTAGGCTATGTTCCCGGTTTCCCAGGAGCGCATTCTCAAGGAGAAACTTTAGACGAGCTACAAGCAAACCTGCGTGAAGTGATCGAGATGCTGTTGGAAGATGAGAACCCAGCCTTCAATACAGAGTTTGTTGGTACTCAGCAAATAGTAGTTGCGTAGATTATGAGCAATATTCCTGTTTTGAAGCCCCAAGAGATTGTTCGCATCTTAGAAAATCTTGGATTTGTCGAGGTTCGTCAGAAGGGATCGCATAAACAGTTTCGTCATGAAGATGGTCGAGGAACCACTGTTCCATTTCATAAAGGTCGCGATATTTCTCCGAGATTGCTGCGACAGATTGCAGGTGATATTGAATTGACCGTTGAAGAGTTTTTAGAGTCGTGGTAAAATAAATACGCACTAGAGGCATTTTTATGTTGAACGTGACAGTTGACGAAATTCAGCGCGATCCTTCAAAGTATCTGCGTCAAGTGGAAGCAGGTGCAACTTTTGTTATCCTGCAAGCAGATAAGCCGATCGCGGAACTCAGACCTATTTCTAGCAGCAAGCAATTGCGACCATTTGGTTTGTGTGCAGGCGAGTTTACAGTTCCAGATGATTTCGATGCTCCTTTACCGGAAGATATCCTCAGTGCATTTGAAGGTAAATGAAGATTCTGCTAGATACGCACATCTTTTTATGGTTTATCAGTGGTGACACCCAGTTATCAACAGATGTTCGAGATGCAATTTGCGATCGGGATAATCAGGTCTATTTGAGTGCAGTTTCAGTCTGGGAAGCAATTGTCAAGTACCAGTTGGGTAAGTTACCTCTGCCGGAGCATCCCGAAACATATTTACCCAAACAGCGCGATCTTCATCAAATTGTCAGTCTTTCTCTTGATGAAAGTAGCGTAGCTCAACTGGCTAAACTGCCACCATTACATCGCGATCCATTTGACAGAATGTTGATCTGTCAAGCTTTGCAGAATGGTATGACTATTGCGACAGTAGATGGAGCAATTCGTGCCTACTCAGTCAGCGTTATGTAGCATTGTAAATGAGCTATCATATCCATATCGATCGGATATATAGCTATTAGAGATTGCTCATGAAGATTAAGGCGATTATCTGGCAAGAAGATGGCCTATGGTGTGGTTCAGTTCCAGCACTTCCAGGTTGTCACACATGGGGAGAGAGTTATGAACAATTATTAGAGATGCTTGAAGATGCTGTTCAGGGTTGGCTGGAAGTCGCCAGTCAGCAAAATGAACTTGCGCCCGATAAACAGTTAATTGAGTTATCTCTATGAAATCTGTTTCTGGCAAAGCACTCTGCAAAATTGTTGAGCGATCTGGTTGGGAGCTAAAAAGAATCACTGGTAGCCATCATATCTACGCAAAAGAGGATGTTGCAGTTATCCTCTCTATTCCTGTGCATAGCAATCGAGACTTACCTACTGGAATCTTAAGAAGTCTTCTCAAGGATGCTGGGATTACGGAGGAATATCTGTAACAGTATCCTGCAATTCATTGCGTTAGCGAAGCCCTCGAAGAGGATCGATCTTTTAGTTTCTAGCGTTATTTTTCTAGGGAAAGTACGATCGCTCTTTGCTATAATTTGAGATAATCGATCGCAAATTGGAAACATGACAACTGTAGCAATCTTGCCAATCTCTAATGACAGCGGTGGGAATTCGTATCGTGCCATTGCAGGGAATCAGCAATCAGTTGGCAAAACTGCTGGACAAGCCCTAGATGCGCTCACCGCTCAGTTAGGTGAAACTGAGTTCAGTGCTTTACTGGTTATTCAAAGCTTTTCTCCCGATCAATTTTTCAGTACCGAGCAACAAAAACGTTTATCAGAGTTGATGAACTTGTGGCGGGAAACACGAGATATAGGAACAGTATTGCTGCCAGAACAACAAGCAGAACTAGATACTTTAGTTGAGACTGAACTTAGAGCAGCAACAGCCCGAACAGCGGCTATCATTCAGCAAGTTAGTCAATGAATCCTTACTACACTGCAATTGCTTCACGAGCTAACCATCGCTGCGAGTATTGCCATGCGCCTGAACTAATCTTCAATTTTCCGTTTGAGGTGGAGCAGATCATTCCGATTTCTCGTCAAGGTGTAGATAACGAAGTGAATCTAGCACTTGCCTGTCGCTCCTGCAATCTTCGCAAGGGAACTCGTATCAGTGGCATTGCTCCTGATTCTAATACTGAAGTTCGTTTTTTTCATCCAAGACAGGAGCTGTGGAGCGATCATTTTCAGGTAGATAGTGAATCTGGGATGATAACGGGAATTACTTCAATTGGAAAAGTGACTGTAGAATATTTTAAGAGGAACAGTTCAGCTCAAGTAGCAGCCCGACAATTGTGGATTCGTTTAGGATTGTTCCCGTAGCACTGCTGCTTCAACTTCATCCTTAGCTCACAATTTGCTAGAATAAAAGCAGTAACCAAACTGCAACTCATGCTAAAAAACATCGAAGGTACTTGCATCACTTGCCAAACAATCCCATGATGGTTCATCATGATCTTGATGATTGTTTCATTCTTCATTCCTCAACTAATATGCGATCGCTCTTCTTAACTCTAGCTCTCATGTGTTTCGCCACCCCCGCAGTTGCCACAACGTGCGAAGAAAGCTTTCAAAAAAAAGGAGACTTTTTCAATGGTGCAGCCTTTTCGGCGCGGGTTGAGGTTGAAGGGTTATCGATAGAAAGAGCATTTTCCCAATTACGACCCATTTTAGCCCGCGAGAGCATTAGAACGATCAGCACCGATGTCAGTACAGGTGTTATGAAAGCCGAAAATCCCGCAACAGCTTTTCAGCGTGCTTTGCCGATCGATGTATTTGCCTCAGCCGATGGAACTCTATTGACTGTCGAGATGATATTTACCATTCCGAGTGGTGTGGGTGCAAGTAGGGACACTGTGAAGAAATACTTGTGTGGAGCTCTAAATCAATTGTTGCCCAAAAGTAAGTAGAAAAATAAGCAATGGAGACGGAGGAGACGGCACTGCCGTATCCCTACCGCGCTCAATTGTAGGGAAACGGCACTGCCGTCTCCTCTATATCATTCCGGTGCAATCGGAATTGATATCATTTAGGATTGCTATATGCCGATGCCAATGGATTTAAGTCCGATCGCAAATGTGTCACAACAATCCGCGATAACGAATAAATACCAGCATCACCGCCCACGATCCTAACGCGACTTTGACGGCAACTAGGACATTCAGCAAGGGAAGAATTCCTCCGCTCAAAAGTGTACCCAACTCCCCATGCGGTAACTCATATCCTGACAGCGTGATTACTGATAATACGATAAAAACCAGCACCGAAATCTTCTCCCAAGTAGCAGCGTGCCAGCGGTGGTAGATTTCTTCCATCCACTGTGGCGATGAGGTAATTGCAATTAGCCCGATCGCAGTTCCCCCCGCTACACCCGCCGCAAAACCACCACCAGGACTCAAATGCCCGCGAATTGCCAATTCGATACCTACCAACGCGGCAATAGTTGCTCCCAATCGCGCCAAAATAATCGATGGTTGATCGGTAAACTGATAAACCGCGCAAGACGGATTTTCATTTGCAAGTAAATACTTTGCACCTAAAATTGCGATCGTAAATACCACAACTTCAAAAATAGTATCATATAGGCGATTCCGCAAAATGATACCAGAAACTGCATTGGATACTCCACTATCTTGGACAACCAATTGGACGATGGAATTTTGCTGCGAAAAGTCAGATATCGGATTCGGAATGAGCAGCATTTTGACGAATAGCGCTATGCCGGCTATCAGGTAAACCCATTTCATAAATGCTTTTCCTCTACGTCTGGTGTGTTCACATAAGTTAGGATTGTCCCTGGTGATGAAAGTTCGGTTTGCATAATCTCATAAACGCGCCGAACTCTAATTTCGGTATTATAAGAAAATGGTGATTCGCCACTAGGCTCTCGTTGCTCTTGTGGGGAACAAACTGCATGAACTTCTTTTTCCATCAACGCCCGATGCAATGCTTGGGTAGTCGCATATGGCACCACTTCCAGACGCATATGACGCTTCTTGAAAACTGCACGAATATCACTTATCACTTGCTGAAAATCGCCTGCCGTTTTATCATTTGAGACAGCATCATTCTCTATCCCGCCTTCGATGATACCCAGACGCAGCACAAGAGATGAACGCACCGTCACAGCATAAAGTGTAATCGCCAGTAGGGTTCCCATCAAGGCTTCGGTTAAGCCCACATCCCCCGCGCCTAGGATTGTATATACCAAAGCTGCGATCGCGCCTAACACCCCTCGCAGTAGCAATGCGTGGTAGGGATTGACCTGAAACACCAGCATACAAGCCGCTAAGGGCAGCAAAGCAACGAGGACATAAATGTAACTATTATCGTTCATAATCACTCCCTGCATTGGAACAATAGGCTAATACATATCCCAGCATGGTGTTCCAAATTGCTAAGCAAATAATCGCCAGAATTAGCAGAGGCCATTTACTGGGTATTTTCAGTAGCAATCCCACTACAATCAACATTGATCCGAGGGTATCTGCTACCGAAAGACTGTGAAGTTTATATAAAACCGATCGCTTTCCAAGTAGATAAGAAGTACCCCAAAACCAGAAAAAAATCCCTATACCGATGCAGGTATAACTCAAGACATCTATTACGATCATGCGTCACTAATACGTTTGATTATTTGTGCCAACAACATCAATCCAGCATTACCCACACTAAGGATAATCGCCGCTACTACACCGATCATCCAATCATCTCGCCATACAGAGATGACGAGAGCGATGATTGCCGTCTTCGTTGAAATACTAGCAAAAGCCAACATTGTCTGCCAGATATCCTCATCTTTCCATACCTCGTACATGGGGATGAGCAGAGCCAAAATCATCGCAATTAGGATTAAGTTATTCAAGTTGTTCAATTATCGGCCCTCCTAATTTTTTCTGACTTAGCTAAATAGGAATTAGTGATTTATTCCTGCTCTTTCTCTGCGCTCTCTGCACTATCTGTGGTTAAAAAAATCCACAAAAAACTTCAGCTAGTTACTAGAAGTCCGTCGCACCCGGTGCACTTCGTAAAAACCCTCTTTGTGATATTTCACAACAATTGTTTTTGGTGTAAAAGTGATCAGAAAGACATCGAGGAAGATTAACAAGGGCGATCGATGATTTGGCACTTTTTCCATGATCACATCTTCGTGTCTGTGGGGACGGAAGATGAGTTCAACTGCTTCTATATAAGCGATCGGAATCGCCATCAAGATTTTACCCATTACATCAAACCACTCTTTCAAGGGTTCCGGGGGGGCGTAGCTGCGTGGCAATAAGAAGGCGATCGCAAAACCGATCGCAATATTGGCCAAACTAAAATCCGCAGTCAATAGAAACCAAATGCTCAATCTTAAGATGAGATGTCCAATCATTTGGGTAATGCCATCCAGAATAGTACAAGTGAAATGAGACTCATAAAACCGACCAAATTATCGAACTTTTCAAACATACGTGGCAGTTTGATTGCCGTGCGTTGAAAAATCAAGAAATAGGCTAACCAACCAACGCCGATAGTCGCGATCGCCTTTAGCATATTTTCCAGGGTATAAGCCTCAATATAAAAGGCATTAGCTGCAATTAATCCACCCAGCAACAGCAACACCGCAGGCCAAAAACCGGGTTTTGCTTCTGCTTTGCCACCACGGGGTATAAAAATGAATTTAGCAAAGGAAATTGCTGTTCCCACTGCTGCGACATTCATGGCGATTGTTTGCCAAGGTAGCAAATTTTTCATGGTTAACATCTTTGCCCCAAAGCCAACCAAAAAGGGAAATCCAGAGATTGATAGGCTAGCGATAACTAGGGCAATCCAGATTTTGGTATCGATCGGCTTTTGTTTCAATTCTTTCAGATTACGACTCGGTAATGAACCCGCAATCAAAAATAGCGACGATTTAACCAAACCGTGTGCCAGCGCATAAAAGCCACCCACTTCCGGTGCAGCGAGAATGAAGCCCAACTGCGAAACCGTGTGAAACGCCAACATCCGTTTGCTATCTTTTTCTAAAACGGCACAGGAAACGCCCAGCAGCGCTGTAGCGACTCCGAAAATCTGGACGATGGGGGCCACCGACTCCACCATCAGCGCGCACCGCACGAGGGGATATACCCCCGCTTTCACGACAATTCCTGATAGCAAAGCCGACACTGGTGTTTCTGATTCGGAGTGAGTTAAAGGTAGCCATAGCCCCGATACAAAGACACCTCCTTTCACCAATAGTCCCATAAAAATCAGAGCGATCGCCTCTGGAGGTGCTTTGGCCAATCCGGCAAAACTAAACGAATGACTTGCTTGATAAACCAGCACGGCACCGATTAGATAAAACAACATTGCGGTGTTGCTAATAAATAGATAGCGCAAAGCTACCCAGATCGATCGATCGGTGCGAGGATAGGAAATCAACAGAAAAGCTGCAATCCCGCTAACTTCTAATCCGACATATAAACTGATAAAGTCCGTAGAGGCAAAGGCTGCATTTAGACTACCATGCACCATCAGAATCTGTGCATAAAAGAATGCCGTCTTATCTGTGGGCCAACAGTAAAGGATAACGGCTGCGGTAACTAGGGCGTTGGTTAAGACAAAGTAGCCACTGAGGCGATCGACTAATAAAGTAACACTGAAATGATCCAATAATTCCAGTGTCACCGCTGATGGCATCACAAAAAGTTGGAATGCAAAGGCCGCAGAGGCGATCGCTCCCAACATTGCTATATACTTGTCAAGCTTGGGAATCAAATAAATGATAAACCCGATAAAAAATGGAAATCCAATCCAGGTGAGCGTCAGGATATTCATAAAAAAGCTCGGTAAGTGGGAAACTCAGCGTCTTTAGACCTGAGAGGGAAACGACACGAGGGAGTTCACTGGCCCGTCAGTCTTAGAATCCGTAACTGTAGCCATCTTTTCTGTGAACAATACGGCAGTATTTGTGACTAATCCCTTGCACTAATTGTGATACTGAAATATTGAATGAACCAGTCGATCTAACTGCAACCCGACCAACATATTCACCTATTTTCTTACCACTAATGACGATTGCTTTTACAATATCACCAGTTTGAAAGCCTTTAACAAATTTGTTTCTCGGAACGTACCGAGATGGAAAGCCAAACTTGTCTGTGCGACACATTTGACGAGTTCCGTGTCCAGTTGCCTTGATTAGCAGTGGTTTGTTTGTTAATACTTCTAGCGATTCAATTTTACCAACACAAGCAGCATCAAGCCAATGAGTTTTAGGCAAATTCAACCGTACTCTGTTGAATTTGGTTAGTCCGCCCGAACCTGTTAAAACAGATATTCCTGTTTCTTTCAGTCGAGAGAGCAACGCCCATCGAGTCGAATTTACCGCAGCAGCATCCTTTAAGGGACGCTTGGCTTGTGCAAGAATTCGACTCAGAATGTCAGGTTTCTTGGCTAAGAATTTTTCAATGTTCTGAGTGCCTTTCTTGGGATTGCACTTATCGCAAGCAAGACAGAGATTGGAAATTCGATTGCTTCCGCCTTTGGCTTTAGAATGAATGTGTTCAACTTGCAATGCTAAATTTTCAGCGTCGCAGTAAGCACATTTTCTGTTCCATTTGTTGAGCAGA
This sequence comes from Oscillatoriales bacterium, assembly GCA_043718495.1. GTDB lineage: Bacteria > Cyanobacteriota > Cyanobacteriia > Cyanobacteriales > Microcoleaceae > Microcoleus. The sequence continues at coordinate 17,085 of JAYSVM010000079.1, forward strand.
TATTCACGAACTTCGTAACCTTGTAATTCGCCTTGTTGGTATTCGACTCCTGAAATTTCAGGGTTTTCTAATTGTTGCAGGTCAAATCTTACCAGCTCTTGAACGATTAAACCAATCGGTGCAAGTCTGCGTAATTTGTTGATCCAAGTTAGGGTTGTTTCTACCCGGTGCTGCAAGGATGGTGCTAACCAACCTTCTTTGCGAGTACGGTTTAAAAACCTTGCTTGGCGGTAACGAGTATGACGGCTTCGTCTTCCCCGACGTAGTGAGCGACGGGACTCAAGGCTTGCTTTGATGGTTTGACCACGATGGGTTAGTTCAGCACCAAAAATCACTTTTTCGCCCTGCAATAATGCAATGCCAGTAGTTTTTGACCCAGGATCTAATTTGAGAGTGATTGATTCAATAGTTGCTGTCACCGTCTTTTTGAGAATAATGGTACACGGGAACCTTTTGAAAACAGCCGCTTTACCAGCGGTTAACAACTTGCGAGCCATTGACGGCTTGCAAGGTGTGAGTGGTTTTTTGTTTTTATCAAGTACGAAAATAAAATTGGACATTGTTGTGTCCCTCCACTTGCGTGTAATGTTCGCTTCGACCTGGTTATGAAGGCTTTTTTGACCTGCAACACTGTTTCAGTGACTTTAAAACTGTTTAATTGCAGATGATAGAGCGGAAAACTAGCGTCGCATTCGCCGGTATCGTGACCTAAATAACGGCTCCTCTTATGAGGGGTCTGGTCAGAACAGCTTGCAATTTCTTACAAGCTCAGTGTCTTTAGACCTGAGTTCCTGACGGAGTATTGTTCATCTCAATTTGGTTGCATTCCAATGTCGGATTATCCCGTGCGAGTTTCATCACACCAACTAGCATTAAAGCCTGAATCGAAAAGCCGATGACGATCGCAGTTAAGATCACGGCTTGGGGAACCGGATCGGCATAGGGAACATTCTGGGCCTTGGAAATAATTGGTGTCAACAAGCCCTCTCGCGAGGCAAGTACGACGTAGTAGGCAATAACACCTGTACTCATGACATCCATGCAGACGATTTTCATGATCAGGTTCTTTTTAAAGATGATGCCAAAGAAACCACAGAATACTGTTGCTAATACGAAAGCTTCTAACATCGTAATTGCTCGTTTGGGAAGGGTTGGCTCAATTGCATTTTAGTCCTAGGGATTGATTCACCGATCGTGTTCTAAGAATAATAAGGGGTATTAGGTATCTAAGGCAAGAAGATGATGGCGATCGGGCGATCGCAAAAAAAATACCCAAAGGTCGATCGTGTTTTTCAGCTATGGCACGGCGGAAGTCTTGGGCTGATGCTGCCGGATTTGATATCAACCTTTGCCGGACTGCAAATTATACTTTGAGTTGACACACTTTTGCTGAATGTGTATTTAATCTCTACATTCCAAAGATAGGTTCCATCCCGAAATAATATTTTAGGGAAACCGCAGGTGAAGTTTCTTAATTTCGCGATCGCAATACGGAACACTTCAAAATTACCAGTGGTGCGTTAACGAAGCTTGCAGCTATTGGATCGATCTTTTACAGGAGGCTTCCATTTGCCGCACGACAGTTAAAGCAGAATAAGAAACACCGGCGGTTCCTTCTCCCGGATGAGTGGAGTCGCCCACTAACCACAGGTTTTGAATCGGTGTCCGATTGGCAAAGCCGAAGGGCCCAAAGGTTGGTACTCGCTGTCCGATTCCCCCTACAGCACCTTTGTCGCGCGCCGTGTAGCGGGCAAAGGTGCGCGGTGTGGCGGACTCTTGGTGTACGATCGCACCAGGTGCTAAATCGAAATATTCGTTCAAACGGGCGATCGCACCTTCACTATATTTTTGCTTCAAACCTTCATAATCATCGGAATTCCACCACATTCGAGTATCGGTAAATGACGAAGCAATCACCGTCGCCATACCTTTTGGTGCTCTACCATCACCCGAATGACTAACAGAAACAAACAATGAATTATTCTCTCCGATCTCGCCGTCGTAGTCATACAGAAACTGAAGGTGAGGTGGACAATTTGCTGGAATTGCGCTTTCCTTCACTCCTAAATAGATCACAAAAGCGCCCGATGCACTTGGCAATTTATCTACTCGATACTTGTAGCCGTTCATTTGATTTGGCAATTTAGCAACAGGCAATTTTTTAGCTAATTTATCTGATAAATCTGCGGATTCTGGTGATATTTGTGAATCTGGTTCTAACAATTTAACTAGATTTTGTGCGGTTACATTTGCGACAATATCGTCGGCGGTTTCTGTCCAAACCTCGCCTGTTTTTTGATTGCGAATTATTGTACCCGTAGCTTTACCATTTACTGTGATAATACTTTCAACTGTATGTCGTAATAAGACTTTGCCGCCATCTCGTTCGATCGCGCTTACCAGCCGATCGCTCAATACCTGCATACTCCCTTGCAAATGATACAATCCTTGCGGCGCTTGCGAAACCCCCAAAGCCGTCGCTGCGTAAAGTAGCGCCGTTTCTTCCGTATCCACTTGAGAATACAGCTTTAATTGCAAATCTAGAAAAGTCTTCAGACGCAAATTATCGCCCAATCCGCACAACCGCAAAGCATCTCCCACAGTCATGAAAGTGAAAGGTAAAGTAATCAGAGTGTCAGGGCGAACCGCTTTAGTTAATTGCCAGAAATCCCAGAAATTTCTGGGCGGTAAAACCGGATCGCGTCCTTGAAATTTCCAACTAGCTTGAAATAATGTCGATAATAATTGCCAAAAAGGTTCGCTTCCGGGAAATTGTCGCTGTCTTTCTTGTTGCCATTTTTGTGGATCTCGCCACACGCTAATCGGTGTGGTTTCTCCGGGCAAAATTACTGCACAGGCTGGATCGCAAGGTGTGGCTGCGGGAAGTTCGATATCTAATTCTGAGAATATGCGGTGGTGAATTCCTCCCGGTTCCAATCCTGCGACTTGGGTGGCGCCGACATCGAAGGTAAAGCCTTTGCGCTTGAAGGTGGAAGCACATCCGCCAGGGACGATCGCCTGGTCTAAGACTAGCACTTTGTATCCTTTGCGGGCTAGTAGGGCGGCTGCTGTGAGGCCACCGATGCCCGCTCCAATTACTGTGACGCGGGATTTGCTAAAATTGGTCGGAGCGATCGACATAATTGATTTATTGTAATATTTCTTAATATTATGGGCATATTTTGCAAAAAAAAGTTGGGAATAATAGCCAGATCCCCGACTTCTTGAAGAAGTCGGGGATCTAAAATGCGATCGAGATTCTCTGCTGATTGAGAATCAGAAACGACGCCACTTGTTTAGATAAACTTCTCCAATTCCAGCGACAGCTTGCAGTTGAGCTAGCTGTTCTCTTAAACCTTTGATAGTTCTTAGCTGTTCTTGAGATTGTTGTTGCAAAGCGTCATAATTTTGCTGTTTGCCAACACTCTGACTCAATTTATTTTCTAAATCTTGCAACTTCGTCAGTTGATATTGGAAATGGTTGATCGAACTTGACTTTTCGGCTAACTGAGAAAGCAAAGATTCGTAACTTGACTTAGTTACACTTTGCTGCAATTGGCTTTCTAAACTTTGCTGCAATTCGGCTAACTGAGAACGCAAAGATTTGATCGAACTTCGTTTTTCCGATAACTTCTGATGCAATTGCTGTTCGAGATTTTGTTTTTCTGCTAATTGAGAATTCAATTCAGCGATCGCACTTTCCTGTCCTGACAACTGTTGCTGTAAAGCTTCGTAACTTGACTTACTTACAGTTTCCTGCAATTGACTTTCGAGATTTTGCTTGGCGAATGCTAATTGAGAATTCAATTCAGCGATCGCACTTTCCTGTCCTGACAACTGTTGTTGTAAAGCTTCGTAACTTGACTTACTTACAGTTTCCTGCAATTGCTGTTCGAGATTTTGCTTGGCTTCTACTAATTGAGAATCCAATTCGGCGATCGCACTTTCCCGTGTTGTCAAAAGTTGTTGTAAAGTTTCGTAACTTGCTTGCAGTGGATTTGGCTGCGTACTCTGATTTTCCAAATCAGTTGGAGCCGCTTCAGCGCTATTAATGTCGCTTTCTTCGGCTGTTTCCCCGATCGCGGACTCGATCTCAACCGCAGTCTCCTGACCTTTTTTCCAACTTACACTAACTTCCGTCTTGTCGGTAGAAATCTCCAAAGTACCTTTTGCCAAGCGTTCTAGGAGTTCTGACCTAGATATGCCCAGCTTGCGAGCGATTACGTTCAATCGATCGGCACTATAAGGAGTCAGCGAAAGTCCGACTTTGACTTTGCTTTCTGGATCTGAACTAACTGGATTGCGACTTTTTTTTACCATTGGCATTTTCTTCATGCCAACCTACACTAATTAGCGTCGTGGCTGAAGCTTCTATTAAAATTATTTTTTGTTACCTACTAATTCTTGCAGATTCCGTCCCCAATGTAAACTTTCAGATGATCTTTGAACGCTGCCAAAACCCGAATTTCCACAAATGCCCTTGGGTTGGGGATCGGGAAAGGGCTAGCTGGGTGGATCGGGAAAGGGCTGTTGGCGCGATCGAGAGTATTATTGATATAACATCTAATTCTCCCGCGCGTAAAACCCTAAATGATTGGAAACAGGACGTTCCTGCATGGGGATTTTATTCTGAATAGGAGCATTCAAAAGTTTTGCACCTGATGGCGATAGCATTGCCAAACTTGTTGAGCCACCACCGTCCAAATTTAGCACTGTATCTGCACCCAACTGCATCGCCATCTCGGTCATTTCACTCAACTTAAATCCTTCACTATAAAGCCGTTGTTTGCCGTCTACGACAATCAACCAGAGCTTTTCGCCTTTTTTGTCGATCGCTGCTACTACCCGCGCATAAGATTTATCCTGTTTCCATTCCTCCTGATTTTTCACTATTGGTTTGCCATTTTTCAACAACAAAGTATCTCCCGCCACTGCATAGGCTGTTCCTACAGGACAAGTCCCGTTTTCCATAATTTGGACACGATTATTTGCAGCAAAACAAAGGGCGGGAAATTTTGAATCTGGTTCAGAATAAACCTTGCCATTAGAAATTACGGTGCCGACATTATTCACTCGATCGCCACTGCGAGGATAGTAATCCCAAGGAACTGCTTCAGATTGAGGATAAAAGAAATTTGCATTGACCGCTAATTGTACATTAAATTCTTTCACAAATTCAGAAGTAGTACGGGCATTTGTTTCCCTCAAATCTGGTGTAGGTGTTCCTGGAGTCACAAAAATGCCAATTCCAGGCGCTTTTAAGTCAATCTGCACCACATGAATAACAGCGGGACGGGGAGTAGAGCGAAATTCTCGCTGATAGGTAATTCCTTGAAATAGCGATCGACTTTCCTGAGACAGCTCTGGACGCAAAAAGTAGGGAGTATTGTAAAGTAATATTGGCGCGAGCAAAATCCCGAAACCAATCATCTGCCAAAATTGCTGGCGATAGAGTCGATAAATTCGTTTCATCTTGGAAAAAATAATAATGGATTATTCCACACCATACAATTTTACTAATCAGAATCTACAAAATAGATCATTTCAAGGAAAAATATTGAAGGACGCAGATTTCAGTGGGGCCGATGTTCGAGGCTGCAATTTCAAGAATGCTCAGTTACAAGGAGCTAATTTTCAGGGAGCTAAAATCGGACTTTCTCGCCGACAGATTGCCATTTTAAGCTCAATTGCGATCGTCATTTGCCTAGTGTTTGGCGATATTATAACTCGACTGATTTTGGGGACTCAAGGACAAATGCCGAATTCTCACAGTTGGTATTTTGTCATGTTATTGTACGGAGTTTTGAGCATTGGTGGTTTCGCCTCGGCCACCTGCAACATTCATAATACAAATTCAAAATATGGTGGATTTGCTAGCACTGTTTCTGCTATAATATCTGGAGCTTTATTGGGATTTTTTTATGCCGGGAGCGCCACAAATAATAATTCTCAGGCTGCTCTGGCTGGAATGGCGATCGGCGGGCTGTTAATGTTCTTTGTAAGTCGTCGGATTCGTGTTCAATTTGCGATCGTGGCGATCGCAGCGGCTGGAAGTGTTACAACTTATGGAGCAGCCTTTTTGTTGAGTGCAACAGCTAGTGCCTTTCTCAGCACCCATAAACTATTTTGGGGCACTTTCTTCAGCATACTTGCGCTGGTGTATCTGTGGTTTGCCCTTGTATCTTTTTCCGCTACTATTCAAAAAATTAAGAATACTGTAGGTACTTCCTTTAGAGGAGCAAACCTGACCGATACTAAGTTCGATCAATTAGGTTGATTTAATTAATTAGAATACCGAAACAGCCACACGAAAACCAACAATACTAGCCCTGCAATCCGGCTGATATCTGAGGCGACACGCACTGCGACAATTAGGAAAATGATCGTTCCAAGAACCACCTCGCAACAGCCTCAGCGAGTCGTCACCACGATACTCCCAAACACCACCATCTGTAGGTACACCATTGTAATTACTGTGCCAAAAATCCGCGCACCATTCCCAAACATTTCCGTGGAAATCGTACAATCCAAAAGCATTAGGTTTAAAACTACCAACATCAGTTGTTTGAGAGCGATAAATTCCCTTCGGTGCCTCAGCATAATTAGAACTTCCGTTGTAATTTGCCAACTCAGTTGTAATCGTTTCTCCAAAGTGAAAATCCGTCATCGTTTCCCCCCGGCAAGCATATTCCCATTGAGCCTCGCTAGGCAAGCAATAATTCTTACCAGTTTTCCGAGAAAGTCTAGCACAGAACTCCACAGCCTCATACCAAGATATATTTTCTACAGGTCGATTTACACCTTTGAAACGGGAAGGTTCGGGATTGAGAAATATTTTTATTTCCGACAGCGCCGCCACTGCTGCCCATTGTGCCTGAGTAACCGGAAATTTGCCTATAGAAAAAGGTGCTAAAGTCACTTGTTGTTGAGGTTTCTCATCACTATCTCCCTGATCATTTGGAGAACCGATCAGGAAAGTACCACTAGGAACAGATACCATTTCCATAACTATACCGCTGCCGATAATTTCTTCAATAAAATCTGCTTTGCCACTTTGAATATTATTTGGATTCCCACACCTATCTACCGTCACAACCTCAAATTTAAAAGTTTTTTTGGCGGAAGTTACAATTTTTTGAGCATTATTAACTAGAAAATGGCTATTAAGATTTTTCTGCTCAATAGAAGGTTTACTATTAATTTGCGTGGAATTAACAGGAGTCTGGACAGCAATTTGACCTCCATGTTTACGAGCAGCATTTATGGCAAGTTTTCCTCCTTTTGCATGAGCAGAATTTATAGCGAGTTGTCCTTCCTTTGCTTGAGAAGGTTGGGGTGGTAGAGAATAAAGATTTAAAGCTTTGATTACTTCATCAGCAGATTGATACCTGTTTTTGAGATAGTCTTGAATTAATTTATCTAAAACTTCTCCCAATTTCAAGCTTAAATTTGTGCCATCTGGTATCTTTGTTCTCCAGTGCCAAATGCCATTAATTGGGTCGTAAAGCTCATCAGAACCATCAATTTTTGGCAAACAGTTAGTTAACAACCGCAGACAAGTTATCCCCAAACTGTACAAATCGCTTCCCGGAAAAACTTGACCCCTCATTTGTTCAATAGGTGCATAGCCAGGAGTTCCAACTGTTGTACCTGATTTGTTGATCAGGGTTCCCGTCACTTGTTTGGAAACGCCGAAATCGATCAGAACTAAATCTCCACGTCCTCCCTTGCGGAAAGTTGAATTACGCAAATTTCTAATTTTTGGGAGAGATGAGTGAAGGGAGATGCGGCGGCGGATGATATTCTCCAGTTTAATGTCTCGGTGAATTACATTGCGATCGTGAACAAATTTCAGAACTGGTAGTAAATCAGCTAGTAATTGCCAAATTTTTTCTTCACTAAAAACGCCCTGTTGAGTTAATTCTGCGAGTAAATTTTGCCCTTCAATCAATTCTTGTACTAAATAAAGTCGCTGATCTTGTTCAAAATAAGCAATTAATCGAGGGATTTGGGGATGTTCGCCGAGTTCATAAAGTCGTTTCGCTTCTTGCTTAAACAGTTCTGTTGCTTTTTCAATGGCGGAGGTTCCCTGAAATTGAGGCATAAACTGCTTAATTACGCAAGGATCGTCCATGCGATCGGTATCTACCGCTTCATAAGTTTTGCCAAATCCTCCTTCGCCCAACAGTCGAATCACGCGGTAGCGATTTCTGAATAGAGCGTTGAGGCCTTGCGCTCCGCAACTTTGACAAAATTTAGAGTTGTCGGGATTGAAGGGATGAGAGCACTTGGGATTAGAACAGTAGAACATATCTGGGAAGAAATGATCCGATTTAAGGTTATGATATACCTTTTGTGTCTGTCTGCCTCATCATATCGACTAATTTTCGCAACCGCCTCACTGCCGATATTTGTCGCCGCCGTCCCCGATCGACTGATCTAAATCCCTAGATTTCTCGAAAACCGTATTTAGCCGATCGACTTCCGTAGCATCAAGTATCAAATTAAACACTCTAGAATGATCTGTCATCTCAAATGCAGTAGCATCGGAATTATTAATATTACCGAAATTCGGACACGGCAGTGCCGTTTCCCTACCCCGATGAATTGTAGGGAGACGGCAATGCCGTGTCCTCGATTACTATCATGTCTAAGTGCAACCGGAATTAGTATCTTCAAGGGTTTGCTTCATCTCGATACCCAGAGCACGAGCAGCCGGATCTGAACTCTCTAGCAGTGTGTTTGAGACATTTTCCCGATCGACCTTGCTGCGGTTTTGACTTAGCTTGTACTTTCCTTCTAGTCGAGTTACGGCCATTTCAAATCCTACAATACCATCCATCATCCCTTCGCGGAATTGATTCGATAAACCGTCCCAATGTGATTGGTAGCCAACATCGTAGGTGTCTATCATCTGATTTATCATCTTGTTCATTGCTTTTGGTGAGTCATTGAGCATGATGATTTTGGGAAAACCATAGGCGTGAACAGCAATATAGTTCCATGTTGGTACACTCTCGTGTTTTTCGTACTGTGTAGGGGAAATATAAGCGTGCGGGCCGGTGAAGATAGCCAATGACTCAGCAGATCCAAATGCTTGCCATTGAGGATTTGGCTTCGCAAGATGACCGCTCAATTTTACGACATCTTCTTCTATTGTAATGACGAGAGGAATATGCGAAGCACAAGGTACATTGTCTACGCTCGATACCAATGTTGCAAAACTATTGGCTTGCATGAAAGCCACCAGTTTATCAATATTATCTTCTTGAAAAGCAGTTGGTCTATACATTAAAATTTAATTTTGCTCTCAGTTTTCCGTTCATGATAGGAATCGCACTTAATTGAAGAGCGATCGCCATACTGGTAATTGTGAAGTGTTGGGTATTGCGATCGAGTTTTGGAAACTATAATACCTAGGCTTATTTCCCGACAGCCGTCAGAGCCTTGCGGAAAACGATCTTATCCTCACCCGCCTTGTAGAACTCGCGGATTCGTGCTTCCTCGTCGTAACCGCTTTTGCGATAGAATGCCCGAACGTACTCAAAGCTATCCAATCCCGATGTTTCCACAAGCAGCACGCGCTCGCCGCGCTGGGCCAACATTTGTTCGACGTAGGCTAGCAGTGCCGTACCGCGTCCTTGCTGCTGACGATCGGGGTGGACGGCAATTAGATATAGATTCCACGTCCCCTCAGTCATTCGTTCCGGCGCCATATAGGCGACTCCCACCAGCCCGCCGTCTTCGTCGGTGAGCCAGATGTCTTGGCTATTTTCGCCGTCGAAGTGGTCTGCCAGCATGAGGGCGAGTTCTTCGGTCTCGTGCGGCTCGAATCCAATTGCCTCAACTAAGGCGATTAATGCAGTCGTGTCATCGGGCGCGATCGGGCGAATCATATCAAATTTATTTGAGTTGGGGACAGGTTTTATTGGTAAAATCACATTGCTGAATATGCTGTTTTTGCCAAGATAGAGGAATCTCTAGTAAATCCCTTGCCCCAGTCATTCCCTGACCAATAAAGACCAGTAGAGCAAAACAATTGAGAATGATATGAGCGGTGCGCCAGCGATTTTGTCTATCCTGATAAATATCTTGGACAATCGCCAATGAAAAAATCATCAATAAAGCGGCTATAATCCCGTAGTAATAATGGGAAATAAACCATTCATGATCTCGACGATAAACTTCTGGCTGAAACCCTAAAATAATCAATCCCATGCCCGTAAATGTGGCAAATATGCCTCGCCATAGTTTAACATTTGCCTTAAATAGTAGTGCGAAAGAAGCAATAGTTAACAGGAAAATGGCGATCGCAAAAAAGACTCGAAAGGGTTCTTTGGTTAGAGTGTCGTTACTAAGCATTTTTGAGAAAATGGGATAGGCCATTCCCAGTAAGGCAACCCCTACCACCGAGCCACTCAACCAACTACCGATCGCTACGTGCTCAGAACCGACAAATGGCGGAATTTTACTTTTTTGCCCATCGGCGACTTGCAGACGGCGTTCACGGGTGAGTAGGGCGCGATTCACCACTATTCCGATTAAGGGAAAGACCACAACAATGGCGATCGCAGGGTGTAACAAAGCCAATGTATCTTGAAGTTCCATGTTAAAGATCAATTAATGAACGATTCAGGTACAATCTAAATCAATTTGCACTAAGCAGCCACAAACAGAGACAAGGTGCGATCGCCCGTTTGAGCGAATACTTCGATTTATCATCGGGTGCGATCGTACACCAAGAATATGCCACACCCCGCACTTTTGCACATTATACAGCCCGCGATAAAGGCGCTGTGGGTGGCATCGGGCAGCGAGTACCAACCTTCGGCCCCTTCGGCTTTGCCAACCGGACACCCCTTCAAAACCTCTGGTTAGTGGGCGACTCCACCCATCCGGGAGAAGGAACCGCCGGTGTTTCTTATTCTGCTTTAACCGTCGTGCGACAAATGGAAGCCACCTCTAAAATTTAAGTAAATATCGTAGGGTGCGTCGCCATCAGTCATCTATGGAGGAACCCCGAAATCTGATAGCGACGCACCCTACAAGGCCTCTCATTATTAATATAAATCAGGTAAAATTATGGAAACATATTTACACTTGAACTCAATGAATTTATTTGTTTCAGCGCTGGGAATTATCCTCGCACTAACCACCATAGGCATCGCCTTATATCTGATCACACCTCGCAGTTATGAATCATCCAACTCCGTAGCCAATTCCTACGACGAATGGACAGAAGACGGTATTTTGGAATTTTACTGGGGCGAACATATCCACTTAGGCCATTATGGTTCGCCACCGCAACGGAAAGATTTTCTGCTTGCTAAATCTGACTTTGTACATGAAATGGTCAGTTGGGGTGGTTTAGATAAATTGCCTGCTGGTACAACAGTTTTAGATGTTGGGTGTGGAATTGGCGGTAGCAGCCGCATTTTGGCACGAGATTACAACTTTGCAGTCACAGCCGTTACCATCAGTCCCCAACAAGTCCAACGCGCCCGAGAGTTGACTTCTGGGGAACTTGATTTGCAGTTTCTGGTGGATGATGCGATGGCACTTTCTTTTCCTGATGGTACTTTTGATGTGGTTTGGTCGATCGAAGCTGGGCCTCATATGCCAGACAAAGCCGTTTTTGCCCGTGAGTTGATGAGAGTGATCAAGCCTGGTGGTATTCTAGTTTTGGCTGACTGGAATCAAAGGGACGATCGGCAAAAACCGCTGAATTTCTGGGAAAAACCAGTCATGCAGCAATTGCTGGATCAATGGTCACATCCCGCGTTTTCAAGCATCGAAGGTTTTTCCGAACTTTTGGAAGCAACCGAATTCGTCGAAGGAAAGGTAGTAACAGCAGATTGGACAGAACAAACAATTCCTTCTTGGTTAGATTCTATCTGGCAAGGAATCGCCAAACCAGCAGGATTAGTACGTTTTGGTTTATCCGGTTTCATTAAATCTCTGCGAGAAGTACCAACTCTTTTACTGATGAGATTAGCATTCGGTGCCGGTCTTTGCCGATTCGGAATGTTCCGCGCTGTACGGGCTAATTCGTCGCGACAATTAGCAGAGACAGTCGCAACCAAAGCTGCTCAAATCTGATAATCTGGTATCTTGCAGCAGTGTAAATAAACCTTTTGCGGGCAGGCAGGATGCCCACCCCACAAGAAAATTCACTCTTTGTGGAACAGGCATCTTGCCTGTTCTTGAAGATGGTACAAAATGTCAGATAGGCTTACTTCAAATCCAATACAGCAGTTACAAACCGCTGTCAAAATATAATTGATCGACATCATAAATAATGACTACCAACACCAACACACAAGAACAGTTCATCTCCATTTTAACCGCCAGTATAGAAAGCCAAGAATTTGTTAGATTGACTTTAGGAAAATATCGAGGCAAAGAAGAATTTTTAAATAAAATTGTTGCTAAAATTATTAAAATCAAATCAGGCATAAGATTATCTTTGACCTATTGCTATAAAACTAAAGAAATAGGAAAAAATTACTCAATACAGGAAGGTATCGATCTAATTAATACCTTGATTGGCAAGGAATTCATGAGTAGCAGATTATTCACCATAAAACAAGATGTTCAACTTGAATATGGCAATCATCAGAAGCTAAAACTCTCTTTTATTAAGCCAACTTTTCCTGATTCGACTATCACAATTCCGCAGGAACACGATCGCAAAAAGAAACGATTGATTGAATCTGAAAATAATGCCTATCTTACAGCATTAGGTATTACAAACAAGCAGGGTAACATCGTAAAAACGATGGAAGATAAATTCAGGCAGATCAATAAGTTTATTGAAATTGTGGATGGCTTACTTGAATCATCAGGATTAGCAGAAATCAATCAATTATCTATCGTTGATATGGGTTCAGGCAAGGGATACTTGACCTTTGCAATGTATGACTTTTTGAACAATATTTTAAATAAACAAGCATCAGTTACTGGGATAGAAAGCAGAACAGATTTAGTGGCTTTTTGTAATTCTATTGCCGAATCTGTTAATTTTGGAAATTTACATTTCGAGCAGGGAAATATCAAGAGTTACAGCGCCGAAAAAACTGATGTGACCATAGCACTTCATGCGTGTGATACTGCAACAGATGATGCAATTTATCAAGGAATCAAGTCTGATTCTTCTTTGATTATCTTAGCGCCATGTTGCCACAAGCAGGTTAGGAAAGAAATTCATCCCAGTACAAGTGTGAAAGATTTACTAAAGTTTGGAATTTTGCTAGAGAGACAATCAGAAATAGTGACTGATGGATTAAGAGCGCTCCTACTTGAATTGTCTGGCTATGAGGCTAAGGTTTTTGAGTTTATATCTTCTGAGCATACAAGTAAAAATATCATGATTGTCGGAATTAAGAGCGATCGGAGTATAGATAAAGTTCAGATTCTTGCACAAATCAAAGAAATCAAGCATCTTTACGGAATAAAGTTTCATTACTTGGAAACTTTACTATTTCCCAATCAGTTGCTTTCTCCTGATTTAGCTGATCTGATTAAGGCTTAGCAAATTCGGAGACGGCAGTGCCGTTTCCCTACAATGATTTGGGGGTAGGGACACCATTGCCGTCTCCTCCTTGAGAAAAGTCAGGATACGTCACTGCTGCCGTTTCCCTACCCAAAGAAAATTAATCGCGCGATAGTTACATCTATCGCGCGATTAATTGTAGGGAATAGTCAACAGTTAACAGTCAACCGTCAACATCACCTGACGGTGCAACCGGAAATGATATTACTACTTGATAGAAATCTTTGCGCCCACAGCTTCAAGCTGTTTCTTGATTTCTTCAGCAGCATCCTTAGCAATAGCTTCCTTAACTGCTTTCGGTGCAGCTTCTACCAAGTCTTTCGCTTCCTTCAAGCCCAAACCGGTAATTGCCCGGACTTCCTTCAGAATCGCGATTTTTTTGTCAGCAGGAAACTCTTCCAACATGACAGTAAATTCGGTTTGCTCTTCTACTGGTTCAGCAGTCGCAGCAGCACCAGCCATCATCATCATGCCGCCAACAGGAGCCGCAGCGCTAACGCCGAAAGCTTCTTCGATTTGCTTCACCAATTCAGATGCTTCTAGCAAAGTCAAAGACTTGAGTTGTTCCAAGATTTGATCGGTTGCAGTAGACATTCGTTAAACTCCTAATTCGATTCTAGATTTTGGATTTTGGATTGCTCATTCGTTATTAATTTCTCGTCTCCAGTCTTCAGTTTGTAGCTCAACACCAATAACTGATGACTAATGACTGATGACTAATAACTAATGACTAAGCAGATACGCTTTCTGCTTCAGGTTGTGCTTCGACTTCAGCTTCTACTGAATCGCCGTTTTGGTCTTTTTCAGCATAAGCTTTGAGACCACGAGCGATCGAAGTAGGAACTTGACTGATACCCACAGCCAGCTTGGTAGCGACACCGTTGAGTGCACCAGCAATTTGAGCCATGAGTTGTTCTTTCGATGGCAGATCGGCTAATGCCTTAACATCAGCTTCTCTGAGCACCCGTCCTTCCATCACGCCGCCGCGAAGTTCTGTCTTCTTGGTAGCTTTTTGGAATTCTTGGTAAGCTTTAATCGCGCCACCGATATCTTGTTCTTGCACGAATAGAAATGCCGACGTACCAGTCAGCAATTCCTGTATCGGTTGCCAGGTTTCGTTACCTTCAACCGCAATTCGCATTAGCGTGTTTTTTGCGACTTGGCAACTGCCACCTTTCGGACGCAAGCGCCGACGCAAATCCGTGATTTCTGCAACAGTTAAACTTTTGTAGTCAATCACGATCGCCAATTGAGATTCGCTCAAGGTTTTCTTGAGGTCTGCAATAATCTCATTTTTTACTGCTAAACTCTTGCCCATACTTATTTCACCTCCTTTAAGGATCGAAAACTGACCATCAAAAACCCCGACCTTGGAGCCGGGGCAGAGAATTAAAAGTTAAGAATTGAGAGTTAAAAATAGAGAATTTTTAATCTTGAGTCTTGAGTTTTTAGTTCTTCAGCCTCGGCAGGGAATTAAGCGCGATTAGCACCTGCGGTCTTCAGCTTATTGATTTTGGATTAGGCTTTGACGAGCAGAAAGAAATTAGTATTCTTTCTAGCCAGCATCAAGCTTAGTATCACGCAGGACGCTGATATCGACTTCGATCGATGGGCCCATTGTTGCGGATACATACAAACTGCGCCAGTAGCGACCTTTCGCACCAGAAGGACGGTTGCGGTCAACTGTTTCTTGCAAAGCATGAAGGTTGATCAACAAATCTTCGGCTGAAAAAGCGGCCTTGCCAAACATAACATGAACGATGCCAGTTTTGTCGGCACGGAATTCCATCTTACCACCTTTGAACTCGTTGATCGCCTTAGTAACATCAGCCGTCACCGTGCCGCCTTTCGGAGAAGGCATCAAACCGCGAGGACCAAGTAATCGCCCCAATTTTGCGACCAATGGCATCACGTCTGGGGTAGCAATCAGGCAATCAAAGTCCATCATGCCTTTTTGAATTTGCTCGATCAGTTCTTCAGAACCAGCAATATCCGCACCGGCATTTAGGGCTTCTTTAACTTTTTCGCCCTTAGCAATCACCGCAATTCTGACTACTTGACCAGTTCCCTTGGGCAACGACACAGTTGTCCGCAACTGCTGGTCAGTATATTTTGGGTCAATTCCTAAACGGATGTGAGCTTCAGCCGATTCTGCAAACTTGGCTGTAGCTGTTTCTTTCAAAAGTTGGAGGGCTTCCAAAGGTAGGTAAGGTCTCTCTTCAACTTTCTTGAGAAGTTCTTGCAGTCTTCGCGATACTTTCTTTGCCATTTTGTTTTTTTGGGGTATGTCGATTTTAGATTTTAGATTTTAGATTTTAGATTGAATGAATTTGTCAGCCAATCTGATCTCTAAAATGTGTTCGATTCCTAGCGAAGCTTTGCTTCTCCCCCTGAATCGAGCGATTTTGGATTTTAGATTTTGGATTGAAGAATTGAAGATTTTACCTTCACAATCAGGAATTACTGACCCTTCGACTACGCTCAGGGTACTGCAACTGCCAACTGACTTTAATCCGCGATCGCGACGCCCATATTTTTAGCCGTTCCTGCCACAATTCTCATGGCAGCCTCAACATCATTAGCGTTAAGGTCGGGCATTTTTGCTTCTGCAATTTCTCGCAGTTGAGCTTGGGTAATCTGGCCTACTTGCTTGCGATTGGGTTCTCCTGAACCTTTGGCAATGCCAGCGGCTTTTTGAATCAAAACCGAAGCGGGTGGGGTTTTGAGGATAAAGGTGAAACTACGGTCTTCAAAAACCGAGATTTCTACTGGAACCACGAGACCGGCTTGGTCTGCGGTTCTAGCATTGTACTCCTTGCAAAACATCATGATATTGACGCCGTGCTGACCCAATGCTGGGCCGATCGGAGGAGCTGGGTTGGCTTTTCCCGCTGTAATCGCCAACTTAATTACTGCAACAACTTTCTTTGCCATTAGTTAGCTCTGTTTCTGAACTTGATTGAACTCTAATTCTACAGGCGTATCGCGCCCAAAAATCGAGAGTAAAACTTTGAGTTTGTTCCGTTCCGGGCTAACTTCGATCACATCACCTTCAAAATCTTTGAATGGCCCGGAAAGTACCACAACGTGGTCTCCTGTCGCCATCGATACTTTGACGACTGGTTCTGATTCCTGAGCGTTTCTGAAGATCCGTTCTACTTCTGAGTGACTCAGGGGTAGCGGTTTGACGTGACCCCTACCGCGCCCGTAGCGGCGTTTTTGCTCTGCCCCGACGAAGTTAATGACGTTGGGGGTGTTTTTGATCACCTGCCAGGTATCCTCGTCCATAAACATACGGATGAGGACGTAGCCGGGAAAGATTTTTTCGTCGGACTGCCGTCTAGAACCGTCTTTACCGACTCTGATCGCCGGGGTTTGGGGAATTTCGACTTGAACGATGCGATCGGCAACATCTAAAGTTTGAATCCGCTGGTCTAAGTTTGCTTTCACCCGCTTTTCGCAGCCAGAAGCTACCTGAACAGCGTACCACCGAGCGTTCAACTCAGGTACTTCGGGGGAACCTTTCCCTGGGGTAGGTTCTGTGGAATATTCAGATTCTTCTGATCCAAAAGTCATGACCCAAACACCTGTGCTGCGCCCCAGTTGAAGAGGTTGTCCACCAAGTAGATGAGGCTTGCTGAGAGGATTACCATCAAAAGCACGGCCAAAGACTCGCTGATCAGCTCTTGCCGATTTGGCCAAACTACCTTATCGAGTTCTTCTCTCGTTTCCTTGAAAAAACCTGCCGGGTCAAACTTGGGCGCGGTTATTTCTTGAGTTCCTTGAGCTTCGTCTTTTTTCGCCACAATTGAGTCCTCTTTGCGATTTTAGATTTTAGATTTTAGATTTTAGATTGTGTGAGTGGCGATCGGGTCTCAGATTTTTTGACACTAACCACTTATGTCCAATTTCCAATCTCAAATCTAAAGCAACCACTTGACAAGCCAAACCTATCCAAGTCTAACGAACGTGCATTTGTTGATGCTATATTTTTGCGAACCGCCCACAAAAATTAATTCTACCCAAAAGCTTGTGGTTTCCGCTGTTACCAGCTAAGAATCCGGGCGCTTTCGGGCAGAATTTAAGTTTTGGTGATTCAGCGCGCCCTGGAGGACTTGAACCCCCGACATCAGGTTTTGGAGACCTGCGTTCTACCAACTGAACTAAGAGCGCACAGGTGAGGTTGCGAATATTTGCTTAACCTCTAGATTTTTATTCTAACACAGTGCGCTCGAAAATTGGAAACTTTTTTTCAAATTTCTCAATTTCCAATTTTCTGCCCGATGAGAAATGGCCTGGGTGCATTTCTACAGAGAGCGATCGAACCGTTGTTTGACGCGGGTAGCTTTACCAACCCGATCGCGCAGGTAGTACAGTTTTGCTCTACGGACTTTACCGCGTCGCATGACTTGGACAGTCGCAATGCGGGGCGAGTGAATCAAAAACACTCGTTCCACGCCGATGCCTTGAAATACGCGGCGAACTGTGATGGTTTCATTGATGCCACCGTTACGCATGGCAATGACGGTGCCTTCGTAGGGCTGAACCCGTTCTTTTGCGCCTTCCTTAATTCTCACGCCGACTCGCACTGTGTCGCCGACATAAATATCGGGGAGCACTTTGCTGAGTTCTACTTTGACTCTATTTATTTCTTCCGTCTCCAGGGAGCGGATTATTTCTGCGCCTTTCATGGGATTTACCAAAACTCACAATCCCTTATCATATATCGAACTGCCTGTTTTATGTCAAAAAGATTTTATGTTAAATACCTCTGGGGGCGAATTTCTACAACTGTTGGCGATCGCGACACTAGCCCTGTACGTCGCTGCCAATCTGGGGGCTAACGATGTCGCCAACTCGATGGGAACATCGGTAGGCTCAAAAGCGCTAACTCTGCGACAGGCAATAATTGTTGCAGGGATACTGGAGTTTGCGGGCGCGGTGCTTTTCGGGCAAGGGGTTTCCCAAACTCTGGCAACGGGAGTTGTGAATGCAGAAGTGTTCGTCGCCCAGCCGCAAGTATTTTTAATCGGGATGGTGTCAGTGTTGGCAGCTTGTGGTGTGTGGCTGCAAATCGCTACGAGTCGAGGTTTGCCGGTTTCTTCGTCTCATGCGGTTGTAGGCGCGATCGCAGGTTTTAGCTCGATCGCAGCAGGCATTGGTGCTGTTGACTGGCAAACCATCGGCACTATTTCCCTGACTTGGCTGGCGACACCGGTAGCGAGTGGTGCTTTGGCTGCTCTATTTTACAGTTTGGTTAAGTATTCGATTCTCGATCAACCTGATCCTTTAGATCAGATGCGCGAGTGGATACCTTGGTTGAGTGCAGCTATGTTGAGCATATTTGGGATTATTGTACTGCCTTCTGTGGTTGATGTTGCGTTGGTGCAGACAGGGGTTTTAGCCCAAATCTACGATCGCTTTGGCTGGAATATTCCGGTGCACGATGTGGCGATCGGGATTGGGGGTATTGGGGCGATCGCCCTTACCCAAACTAGCTGGCAAAAATTAGCATCAGCAGGAACCCCTCAAGAGGGAATAACCCCATCCTACCCACCCCAATGGGGGAATCAAGAAGCAAGAAAGCCCTTCGACTTCGCTCAGGGTACAAACTCTCCCAGTCCCCCCGTCCCCCCCTCTCTCATTGAGGAACAAATGGCACGATTTCAAGTGATCAGTGCCTGTTTTGTGGCATTTGCTCACGGTTCCAATGATGTTGGTAATGCTGTTGCACCTTTAGCTGCGATCGTCTATATCCGTCGTACAGGTTCCTTTCCCCTGAATGATTTCAGCGTTCCCTTGTGGATTTTAGTCCTCGGAGGTGTGGGAATAGTCGTCGGTTTGGCACTTTGGGGCAAAAATGTGATTGCGACAGTCGGCGAAGGCATCATTCAACTGCAACCAAGTGGGGGATTTTGCGCGGAATTAGCCACCGCTGCGACTGTATTGTTAGCATCCGACTTGGGTTTGCCAGTTTCGACATCCCACGCTTTAGTCGGTGCGGTTGTCGGAGTCGGACTTGTCAAGGGTTGGCAATCTGTACGCTGGAATACTTTGCTGTCAATCGGTTCGGCTTGGTTAGTGACAATTCCGATCGCCGCAGGTTTGGCTGCTGCAATTTTCAGTATCGCCGAATGGATTGATCGATTTTCGATTTTGGATTTTGGATTTTAGATTGAAGAAGAGTACGAAATCTATGGGAGAAACACCGCGAGTGCTGGTTTCAAAGGTGAGGGTGAAACCCTATGTGAATTCGCCAACAGTCTTTTGAAGAATTGACGCCAGATATCAAACCGTCAACAGTGAACCGTCAACAGTGAACCGTCAACAGTCAACAGACTAATCCTGCTGATTGCCTTGGTTAGGGTAAACTCGTGGAGGCAAAAGTTTCCACGCCGCAGCATCCGCACCCCAGTTGCGAAAAATCTTCACAGATGCGAAGATTTTAGCGAAACGCCAGTTGTAGTAACGTTTCCAGTCAGGAGACCACTGGGCGGTTTCATCTGCGGCTTGCAAAGCTCTGACTTCGGCTTCGAGTGCTTCAGCATGGCGTTGTAGTATAATTTCTAGTTGCACAAAGTGTTCTTCGGGCGATTCCCTCCGGGATAGCTTCGCTTCAAGCAATTTTTCAATCTCCAATTTAGCAACTACTATTAGTGTGAGCCATATTTTAGATAAAGTGACTGAAAATTGTCAGCTAATTTGCAAAGATAGTTCAGAATACGAAACGTGCAGTTAAAATTAGAGGTTATAGGTTAATGGTGCAAGACAACAAATACTCCCCAAAAGGCGATCCAGAGGATCCGAAATCCGCAGAACAAGTCCTCAGCTCAGTGATTCAGGAACTGGATGCTTTGCATGAAAATGTCAAAGGCCAGTTAAATCAGGACATTACGCGGCTGAAAACTGAAAAAAGTCACCTGATTGACGATATTGAAGGCCTCCGAGAGCAATATCGAAAATTGCAGTCTCAGCAAATGGACTCTCTATCTGGGCGATATATTCAGCAGCAGCAGTTGTGGCTGAAACAGTTGGCTCAAGTTTTGGCTCATAATTTGCAAGATTTGTTAGTGCAGCGGTTTAATGAACTCAGTGTTAATTCTGGACATTCTCTCAGTAGTCCAATTCCCAGTGGTGAGTTTCCGATACCGATGCCGCCTAGTAACTACGATGAACGGGCTTCTGAGTTGTTGGCTGCGCTGGATGACAGGATCGATCGCAGTTTCCAGATGCTACAACAAGATTTGAGCAGCTATGAAAGTGAATTGTCCCTGCGCCTAAACAATATGCAAACCTTGGAGCGGCAAGGGGAAGAATTGTTGCAAAATCTGGTCAACCGCATCAGGGAAGAATTGGAAGAGGAAGAAGCATATCTTGACAATCCTTTTGATGCAGAAGATTCCTATCCAGAGGAATTAACTAATTCTGTCCGTCCACAAATTATGCCTGCTACGGCTGTGGAACGCCCGGAAGCAGTTCCGCAAACCCGTCCGATACAGCCTCCTGCCACAGCGACTAAAGCACCTTCTCAAATGCAGGTAGGTTTGGTGCTGGCTTTTTCTTCAGCGGTGGTGTTGTCGATATTTAATGTTTGTTTGAGAATTCTGATTAAGAGCAGGAATCCTCGGGTTATTTTCGGCTTGTTTGAAATGCCGGGGGTGGTGACTCCGGGCTTTGGTAATTCTCTGTTGATTTTGTTGATGCGGTTGATCGTGGTGATGGCTTTGATGCCTATCTTGGCGACATTTCTTTATCCTTCTGTGTGGAAAGATATTAGGCGGTTGTTCCAGTCGGGCGATCGCGTTTTGTGGAGCAAGGTTTTAGGAAGTGCATTTTTTCTGTTTTTGTCTCAGGTTTTGATCTATTTGGCGATCGGCAATATTCCGGCCGGCATTGCGATTACAATTTTCTTTATTTATCCGATCATCACCGTACTCGGTTCTTGGGTATTGTTTGGTGCTCGCCCTAGCAAAGTCGGACTGTTGGCAATTTGCGGCATTACCGCAGGTTTGATTTTAGCTGGGTGGCCTAGTTTTGTGGCTCCCGCTCCCGGCGGTGGCAATGTGGGAGTGGGAGTAACAGCCGCACTTGCTTCGGGGATTACTTTTGCAGGTTATGTATTGCTGACGCAAATGGCCGCTGGTAAGCTACACCCTATTCCTTTTAGTTTAGTTAATTTCGGCGCGATTTTTGTGTTCTCCGCCCTGAGTTTGTGGGTGCCACTGTCAGAAAATTTGGCTCCTCAGATAGATCAAAATGTTTGGCCTGGTTTGATTGTTGGAGGGATAATTTTAGGTGTACTGACGCTATTTAGTTATCTCTTGAATAATTTTGCGATCCGGTATGCAGGGGCAGCCTTAGCATCAGTAATTGGCACTTTGGGGCCGGCAATGACTGCACTTTTTGGGTTTGTGATTATTAATGAGAAGTTACAGCCTGTAGCAATTCTCGGCATGGCTGTGGTGACATTGAGCGTGGCTGCTATGAGTGTGGAACGGATGGTGACTCGTCAGAAGAAGGCTACTTGAGGGAATATTTGTCCTTAACAGATAGAAACGGAGGAGACGGCAGAAAATGACATAGAGGACACGGCAGAAAATAACATAGAGGACACGGCAGTGCCGTGTCCCTACAATTTTGGGGTAGGGACACGGCATTGCCGTCTCCTCTATAATTGCGATGCTATACCAAAAACAAACGACTCAGTTAAATACTTAACTAAGTCGTTTTGCTTAAAAGCTTGTATAACAAGATTCAACGGAGAGGGAGGGATTCGAACCCTCGTTAAGTTGCCCTAAACAGACTTTCCAGGTCTGCGCCTTCAACCGCTCGGCCACCTCTCCAAAGTTGAACTTTGCTTTTTTAGCCACAGCTTAACTACCTTAGCAGAAGAAATCTAATTTGGGAAGGCCTAACGGCATAAATTTACGGTTTAATGTGGATAGGGCGTAAAACGGACGGGTCAAATTTTCCTACCCTATGTCGCAAATCCATTCATACCCAGAGTTCGACCGTTAACCACAATCTAAAATCTAAAATCTAAAATCTAAAATCGAATGACTCGCTCTTACACAATTAAAATTCACAATAGAAAAACTGGCTCTCGCCACACCGTGCGAGTCCCAGAAAATCGCTATATCCTCCAAAATGTGGAAAACCAGGGAGTAGAGTTACCTTTTTCCTGTCGCAACGGTGCCTGTACTGCTTGTGCGGTGCGTGTGGTATCCGGGGAACTGCACCAGCCTGAAGCAATGGGACTTTCTCCTGAATTGCAAAAAGAGGGTTATGCTTTGCTGTGTGTCAGCTATCCCCGTTCCAATATGGAGGTGGAGACGCAAGATGAAGATGAAGTGTACGAACTTCAATTTGGCCGCTTTTTTGCTAAGGGTAAAGTGCGATTTGGTTTACCTTTAGATGAAGAGTAAGCAAAATGCCTAATTCCCGATGCCAAATGTTGCTTTATCGATTATTATCGATCGCGCTTTGCTTATTATTGGCTAGTTGCCAAAAACCTGTAATTCCTACCGGAACTTTGGTTCAAGTACAACGGACTGTCAGCGGGCAAACTATTGAAGTTGTCAGTACAGCAGACCAAATTGCTCTGTTAGAACAAATCAGGCTGATTGGGATTGAAGTACCGGATTTGAGACAGCAGCCTTGGGGAGAAGCGGCGAAAAATAAGTTGGAACAGCTAATTGGTGGGAAACAGGTATTGTTGGAGTCGGATGTGGAGGAAAAGGACGGGTTCGATCGCAAATTGGCCTATTTGTGGCAAAATCAAGTTTTGGTTAACGAACAGCTAGTTAAAGAGGGTTATGCTTTGGCAGTGGTGCGATCGCGCAATACCAAATATCAGCAGCGACTTGTCAACGCTCAAGAATGGGCGAGACTGATGGGTAAAGGTATTTGGAATCCCAAACAGCCCCTACGCCAAACTCCCGCAGAATTTCGCCAGCAAAATCAAAAATAATTATGGAATGGGGAATGGGGAATTGGGAATGGGGAATGGGGAATTGGGAATTGGGAATGGGGAATTGGGCATGGGGCATGGGGCATGGGGAATGGGGCATGGGGCATGGGGCATGGGGCATTGGTAACAAATAACTAATAACTAATGACTAATAACTAATGACTAATAACTTATAACTAATGACTAATAACGAACTCCAAAACTTCCTGGAAATAGCCACTGAGGCCGCCCTTGCCGCTGGTTCTGTTCTGCAATCTTTCTGCGGTAAATTAGAAGAAATTCAAGAAAAAGGTCGATCGGGCGATTTAGTTACAGAGGCCGACAAAGCCTCAGAAGCCGTCATTTTAGAAATTCTGGGTCGTCATGTACCTGACCACGCCATCCTCGCGGAAGAATCGGGTAAATTAGGAAATGCTAGTAGTAAGTATTTGTGGGCGATCGATCCTTTGGACGGTACAACCAATTATGCTCACCAATATCCATTTGCCTGTGTGTCGATCGGACTTTTAATCGAAGGCATACCACAAATTGGGGTGATTTTTGATCCTTTTAGTAACGAATTATTTCGCGCTGCTAAAGGATTGGGGGCTACTCGCAACCGACGGGCGATCGCAGTTTCCCAAATCTCAGAATTAACCAAAAGCTTGCTAGTGACCGGCTTTGCTTACGATCGGCGCGAAACAGCCGATAATAACTATGCCGAATTCTGTCACCTCACCCACCTCACCCAAGGTGTACGACGCAGCGGTTCTGCCGCCCTCGACCTTGCCCACGTCGCCTGCGGCCGCTTAGATGGATACTGGGAACGTGGACTGTCGCCTTGGGATATCGCAGCCGGCGTACTTATCCTCTCCGAAGCCGGAGGTCAAGTTACAGCTTATGACGGTAGTCCTTTTGAGATTAACTCCGGTCGAGTTTTGGCGACAAATGGCAAAATTCACACCGAACTCAGCGACGCATTGCTCACAACCCCGCCTTTATCTTCTTGGGGTAGCAGCCAGGAGGCAAGGGATCAGCAATAGTACGGGGGGCAGAACCCCTCAAGTGAAGTTACATTAAAGAATAAAGCATAGTAACAAGCCAGGGAAAGGAGAGTAGATTTATGTCTTTTGAAATGACGCAAGGGCTGTTTAAGTTTGACTTTACGGATCAACACGCAATTTTGGGAGTTCCGTTGGATGCGGAGTTTAACGACATCCGCAAACAGTACATGAAAATAGTGCGTCGCTTGCACTCGGATACTTGCCCTTTTGAAGATCAAGCTGACAAAGATTGGGCTAATCAGTTTTTGTCAAAAGTTGTCAATCCAGCTTACAATAAATTTTCCAAGGAAACCGATCGCAAAGAATATACTCTACTATTAACCGCGATCGGTAAACGTGCAGCCAAAGAACCACAAAAACCTCAAGTCGAAAGTGCCACAGCCAAACAACTAGCGACGGCTGGGAATTGGGAAGAAATTTACAAAACAGAAGTTAACAAACTTTCTGCAAAGCAATACGAATCTGTTGAACAGGCGCTAGAAGTCATCAATCAAATTAGCGAACTCAATATGGTTTACCTGCTGCGAAAAGAAAATGTCATCGTCTCAACTGGGGGAGGAGTTCCCAAGCCCCCAACGCCTGGGAAAACAGAGTCACAACCAGCAGTAAAACCTGCCACTTCTGTTGCTCCTCCACCGCCACCAAAAAAAGATTCTGAGATGGACAAATATTGTCGTCGCGCGCAAGGATTCATGGATACCAAAAATTTCGCCAAAGCAACTTTAGAGTTGAGGGAAGCCCAAAAGCGCGAGCCGAAAAATAGTAAGTGTCACGCTATGTTGGCAATGTGTTATTTTCAACAAGGTCAAGCCACAATGGCAAAGTTGGAAATGCAAAAAGCTTTGGCATCAAATCCTGAAGAACCGATGGCTTTGGAGGTGAAGAAAAAGCTGGAACAGCCAGCTTCCACCAAAGGCAAAAAGGGTGATGAGAAGCCGGGTGGATTGTTTGCAAGTTTTACCAATTTGTTTGGCGGTAAGAAGAAATAGGGAATTGGGCATTGGGCATTGGGCATTGGGCATTGGGCATGGGGGATTGGGCATTTACAACAGTCAACAATCAACCCTTCGACGAAGTTTATCCTGAGCGTAGTCGAAGGGCTCAGGGCGACGCAACTAACCAATAACTTATTAAAAACCATGCAAATTTATCTCGACTATAGCGCCACAACTCCGACACGTCCAGAAGCGATTGATGCGATGCAAAAAGCCCTCACTCAACAGTGGGGAAATCCTTCGAGTTTACACGAGTGGGGACAAAGGGCAGCCACAGCTTTAGAATTAGCGAGAATGCAGGTGGCTGGATTGATTAATGCGCTACCAGAATCGATTATTTTTACTTCCGGCGGTACTGAAGCTGACAATTTGGCAATCATCGGAATTGCCCGTCTTTATACGACACCACAGCACATAATTATTTCTAGCGTAGAGCATTCCGCAGTATCAGAAACCGTGCGACAACTCGAACAACTAGGATGGGAAGTGACACGCCTACCGGTGGATAAGTTTGGGCGAGTTCACCCTTGGGATTTGCAGCAGTCAGTGCGATCGAATACAGTGTTAATTTCGATCATTTACGGTCAAAGTGAAGTTGGTACGCTGCAACCGATTGAAGCATTGGGACAAATTGCGCGCGATCGCAATATCCTGTTTCATACCGATGCTGTTCAAGTTGCCGGCAGACTGCCGATAGATGTGCAGAAACTGCCGATAGACTTGCTTTCCCTATCCAGCCACAAGCTGTACGGGCCCCAAGGTGCAGGGGCGCTTTACGTGCGTCCTGGTGTCGAATTAGCCCCAATATTGACTGGTGGTGGGCAAGAATTGAAACTGCGTTCTGGGACGCAAGCAGTGCCGATAATTGTCGGTTTTGGGGTGGCGGCGGAATTGGCATCGCAGGAGATGGATGCGGAAACTGGTAGATTAATTGAATTGCGCGATCGCCTGTTCGATCGATTAGCACACGTACCCAGCTTAGTACCAACGGGCGATCGATATCGCAGACTCCCACACCACGTCAGTTTTTGCATTGTTTCTCCCGATGGCGACACGGGGAAAGTGACTGGCAAAACCTTAGTGCGACAGCTCAATTTGGCCGGAATTGGGATTAGTTCTGGTTCTGCTTGTAACAGTGGCAAACTGACTCCGAGTCCGATATTATTGGGAATGGGATATAGTACAACTATGGCCGTTGGCGGTATTCGGTTGAGTTTGGGACGGGAAACAACGGAAGCTGATATTGATTGGACGGCAAGTGCGATTGAGCAAATTTTGGATAGATTAATGCCAAAGGTAGCATTATCTAGGCGTTAGATACAGAGAGGACACGGCAGTGCCGTGTCCCTACGCCAGATTAATTGTAGGGACACGGCACTGCCGTGTCCTAATTTTTTAAATCTCCCATTTATTTCTTAATCTGCGGAAGCAGACTTCGTTTGTATAGTTTTAACCGCCGGATCACTAATGACTGATGGCGACAAATTAGGTTCGGCTTCTGCCACATTCAACTGACCACCACAACAGCGCAACTCGTAAAGCTTGGCATTAATTTGATATTCATACTGACTCAATAACCTTGCATAAATATAGCCAGCTTTTCCATCCAAAAAGCCTAGCTGAATGAAGTAAAATAATATAAATCGAAGCAGTGGCTTAAAAGGCAGTCGCACCCAAACTTTTTTGAGAAATCGTTTTCGCTGCACGGCATCTCCAAATAAGTGAGCGCCAATAGTCCCGCTGTCGTCCCGCCCTTCAATAATATTGTAATAAACCCTAGCTTCCCAATTAGAATAGCGGTTGTGGCGTTCTATCCAGTGAAATAAATCGCGGTAATCCTCGTGGATCATGTCGTTTTTTAAGTATCCAACTGAATCGGCTAAAATGACGTGTTCGTGTACTTCGTTGTCACCGGTATTGGGCACGGATTCTGTACCAAGATTTTCATAGCGGCCTTTTTTATGCTTGAACAAACGCAAGTTCCAATCGGGATATCTGCCTCCATAACGCAGCCACTGTCCCAAAAAGAAGACTTTGCGGTTGAGGTAGTAGCCCTCAAAATTTGGGTCTTGGATCACTTGGGCTATTTCGTCCCAAAGTTCTGGGGTAATCCGCTCATCACAATCGACAATTAACACCCATTCGTTGCGAAAGGGCAGGTTGTCCAAAGACCAGTTTTTCTTTTTTGGCCAGCGGTTATCGAAGTAGAATTGCACTACTTTTGCGCCGCTACTGATGGCAATTTCGACAGTGCGATCGCTACTTTGGGAATCCACCAGAAAAACTTCATCCGCCCTGGCAATGCTCGCCAGACACGCAGGTAAATTAAGTTCTTCGTCTTTTGCCGGAATGAGTACCGAAACCGGAATCTTGGATGAACTAGAGGTCATAATCGAGTGCTTGAAACTGAATGCGGTCGAGTTGTTGTAGACGAAGTATGTACGATCAAGACTGTCGGGTTGAACTTAGCACCGAAGGATATCGTTTATAGCCTAATCCCTACGGGTCGATTTTGGTACAAAAATTAGGCCGTGGACGGCTGCACTCAAATAACCAATTTGACCCCAAGCAAAAACTAAGTTTTCAAAGCGCAGGGCTGGATCTCTAATATATTTAAAAGATTTGTAGACACCCCTCAACATCCTTTCGCCCCCACGCCAAAGCTGAACAATACCGGCTCGATCGCACAATTGTTCCCGGTAACACTCGCTGATGCCTTGCCACCACCCGCGCTCTACAAACCACGCTTTTTGAAGGCGCGAGGGAGCGACATTGTGAAGCACCAGGGCTTCCGGCAGATAAACTACTTGCCAACCTAACTCTAAAGCTAGTTCTGTGGCCCGCAATTCTTCATTTGACAACAATTTTTGACCTACTCGACCGAGTTTGACATCAAAGCCACCAATTTGTGCTAAAAAAGTGCGCCGGATTGAGTAGTTTACACCTCTGGGAGTCAATCGGGCCTCGGTCACGTAGACGCAAGTTTCCCCTAAATCATATACTCCCAAATTCTCTGCCAATCCGGGGGACAGCCAGTTGGGAGGGCTGACTCCACAAGGCCACAGCAAATTGACTTTGCCACCAGCTACGGCGAGTTTTTGATTGCTTTGATAAGCTCTGTGCAGTATCCTGAGCCAATTGGACTCAGCAACAGCATCATCGTCGAGATAAGCTAATATTTCGCTCTCTGCAACTCTCGCACCGGTGTTCCGGGCTACTGACAAGCCGAGTTCGGGTTCCCAGATGTACTTCAGGTGGGGGTTGGGGAGTCTTGCTTCTACGACTTCGCGGGTGCGGGTTTTTGAGCTGTTTGGGCTCGCATAATCGCTAGAAGCATTATCCACTACTACTACTTCAAAGTTGTCGGGAAAATCCTGTACCAGCAAGCTGTCGATCGCAGCGCCTAGATAGCTGTGACGATTGTGGGTGCAAATTATTGCTGATATCTGAGATTTTGGCATAAATAACAGCTTGGGAAATGCTGGGAAGCTCGATCGAGTTTGTCTGATATTGTCTAGTCAATGCTATTATCGCTTAAAAATCGTTGGCAATCAAACAAATCACGAATAACAAATCACAAATAATAAATAACAAATGACTAAAATAATCTTAGTAACCGGGCCTGCTAGGTCTGGTAAAAGTGAATGGGCCGAAACTATGGCTACAGATTCGGGAAAACAAGTAATTTATGTGGCTACCAGCCTGGTTGATGAAGCGGATTTGGAATGGGAAAGTCGCCTCGAACAGCACCGAAATCGCCGTCCGTCTGATTGGAAAATTCTCGAAGTGCCGATCGCATTATCAGCAGTTGTGCGATCGGGCAAATCGTCAGAATGCTTGTTAATTGATTCCCTGGGAACTTGGACAGCAAATCTTTTAGAACAAGCAGCACCCGTTTGGGAACGAACACAGCAAGATTTGATTGCTAGTTTAAAGTCGGCCACAGCCGATGTAATTTTCGTAGGAGAGGAAACGGGATGGGGAGTAGTGCCTGCTTATCCGGCGGGGCGGCTGTTTCGCGATCGCCTGGGCAGTCTTGTCCGACACATTGGGGCGATCGCCGATGCAGTTTATCTCGCTACCGGAGGCTATGCTTTGAATCTGACTGCTCTCGGTACGCCGTTGCCAGCTCAAAAGTAATAATAGAATAGTTCGAGGTGCGATCGGCTCGATCGAAAATATAGACTTGCCAGTCAAAAAATTTAACTAAAAGTAAGTTATAATGTCAAAAATAGAAATCTAAAAATCAACATTAAATAACTTTAATCACTCTTGAGATAGAGTACAAAATTCAACTTTAAAGTCTAAAATCACCAATTAGTTGCAGGGTTAACTAAAAGTTATGGCATCAGAAAATCAAGTCAAAAAATACATTGCTTATTGGTTTCAGTTAGGCAAAAAAGTATTAATTCGCAACGGTTCCGAAGCACTATTGCCCAAATCAGTCATTACGGGCGATCGCTACAGCCCCGAATTTGAAGAATGCTGGCAAAAAATAATCGCCCCCGACAGCCAAGACTCCTATCTGCAAGGCACTGACGAAACAATCGCCCAACTGCTGACATCAGCTTGGGACATCAGCCCCTGTGCCCGCTGTGCTATGCCCATACCACTCCGCGATCCTGGAATGCCCCCAGAGTTATGTCCCTGTAACGACTTAGACAACTGGCCTAATACCGAAATACCCCAACCTCGATCGCCCGTCAGTACCAAATTGCAATTGTCGGGTATTCGCGATCGACTTCGAGGATGCGACGGGGAGTAGGAGGAAGAGTGGGAGATGACTGGCTAATAATGCCCAATTCCCAATTCCCAATTCCCAATTCCCAATTCCCAATTCCCAATTCCCAATTCCCAATTCCCAATTCCCAATTCCCAATTCCCGATACCCGATGCCTTAAATTGTTACAATATATTTACAATGCTTCACACTAGGTCTGATCTATGAATGTCAAGACTGTATCGCCAGCCTCCACGCAAACTTATTCAAATTCAGGGACTCCCGCCGCTGTACTCGAAAATATTAAAGATGTAAACACAATTCCCCTACAAGCAGTCCCACTAGAAGCCGAAGCGGTAACTTCCGAAGTCCTCAAATCAGCCAAGGACAGAGCTTTCGAGTTAGCTGGAGATGCTGTGAGATACGATCCAGTGGCGATCGCAGCCCAGTACAAAAATCGCCCTCTACAAGTCTGGGGAAGGATGCTAAGCGTCTTTTGGACATTTTTTAGCTTTACCTTCAGTTTGTGGTTCGACGGCAAAACAGGCAGCGTTGCCAAAAACGAAAAGCGTCGCGCCGCCCGACTGCGAGACATTCTCGCCCAACTTGGCCCAGCTTTCATCAAAATCGGACAAGCACTATCAACCAGGCCCGACTTAGTACCACCAGTATATTTAGAAGAACTAACAACACTGCAAGACCAATTGCCACCATTTCCCAACGAAGTAGCCTATCAATTCATCCAAGAAGAATTGGGCGCACATCCCAACGAAATCTATGCAGAAATCAGCCCAGATCCGATCGCAGCAGCATCTCTCGGACAAGTATACAAAGGCAAACTCAAAACCGGAGAAACAGTCGCAATCAAAGTCCAGCGACCAGGCTTAGCCGAAAACATCGGCTTAGATATCTACATCCTGCGGCGCGTTGCAGTTTGGGCGCAAAACACATTCAAAATAATTCGTAGTGACTTAGCAGGAATTATGGACGAATTGGGGGAGCGCATTTATGAAGAAATGGACTACACCCACGAAGGTGAAAATGCCGAACGGTTTGCCGAACTATATGGCCACATCAAAGACATTTATGTTCCCAGCATCTACTGGGAATATACCCGCCGCCGCGTCTTAACAATGGAGTGGATCACCGGAGTTAAACTCACTAATTTAGAAGCAGTAAAAGCCCAAGGAATAGATGCTCCTTACCTAATTGAAGTGGGGGTACAGTGTTCTCTTAGACAACTCCTAGAACACGGTTTTTTTCATGCAGACCCTCATCCCGGCAATCTTTTAGCAACTCCTGACGGTCAGTTGGCTTATCTAGATTTTGGGATGATGAGCGAAGTTAAACCTTATCAAAGATACGGCTTATTAGAAGCTGTAGTGCATTTGGTGAACCGCGACTTTGAAGGTTTAGCAAAAGATTATGTCAAATTAGATTTTTTGACACCAGACACCGATTTGACACCAATTATTCCGGCGTTAGCTAGCGTATTTAACAATGCTTTGGGTGCTAGCGTAGCTGAACTCAATTTCAAAAGCATTACTGACGAACTTTCGGCGGTGATGTACGAATATCCGTTCCGAGTCCCAGCCTACTACGCTTTGATTATTCGATCGCTCGTCACGCTAGAAGGCATCGCCATCAACGTTGATCCCGAATTCAAAGTGCTCAGCAAAGCCTATCCCTACGTTGCCAAACGTCTGTTGAGCGACCCAGCACCGGAGTTGAGAACATCCCTGCAAGAATTGCTGTTCAAACAAGGGGAATTCCGCTGGAACCGCTTAGAAAACTTGCTCAGTAATGCCCGCGATAGCGAAGACTACGATATCAGCAAAATCCTGGATCAAGGGTTAGACTATTTATTTTCTGAGAGAGGAGATTTTATTCGCGATCGCATTGTCCTAGAATTAGTCAAAAGTCTAGACACAGTTTCCAGCAATGCTTTTGCGAATGCTAAATCTGTAGTGGGTGAATGGTTTGGAGTCAAGGCAAATAAACCTGTGGTTTCGCAAACTCAACAAAACAACTTAGAACACATCAAACGGATTTGGGATATCTTGCAATCAACTCCCGGTTTTGACACAGCGAAAGTATTGCAGCTAATTCCGCAATTGTTAGTGAAATCAGAAGTGCAGAATATGGGACAGAAAGTAGTAGGCGGTTTAGCTCAAAGAGCAGTTGCTAGACTAATTCGTGAATTTTTGCTTTCGCAGGAACCGGCGGTGATTTCCAGTAATGGCCACTATCCTAAAACTTCGCCTCAGTTGTCTTTACCGGCGGCGAAGTAGTTGCGATAATAACGGTTTATAGTAAGGACTTTAGTCCCGATCGCATCACACGCTTCTTGGTGGCAAGTATAACCCCGATACTCACGCCACCAATTGCGATCGCCTTTTGGAACGTCTTGAACCACAAGTCGGGGGAAGACTTGGTCGATCAGGATTGACACTCTCAGGGAGTCAACGCCACTGAGATTCTACTGACAGAATTAGATAAGCGTGTATTACCTAAATCTAATCTCGTTACGGCCGTCAAACGCCGTCTACCTAGTCACCAATCGTCAAGCGATAGTTACTAGCTAATGATTGTTGTTTTCAATGCTTTCAGAATCCATCACTAAGCCAAGACACGGTACGCTCAACATCCTGCCATCCCACCGCTCTTTTTGTGTTACCTCTCACTCTTGCGTACTAAGTTGCAGGGATCTCTCCGATACTAGGATGTTTCAACACGTAGATGTTTTTGTTCTTACTCACAATTCAAATTATACCACATTTTCAAGAACACAGGGACTGAAGTCCCCCGAGTCGCTTCCCTCTCAGGTCTAAAGACGCTGAGTTTCCCGCATTCCGTATTAGTTTGTATGAAAGTGATGGGTACGGTAGGACTCGAACCTACGGCTCGCTGCTTAGAAGGCAGTAGTGTCAAATTCTTGAATTCCCTTGTACACAAGCCTTTCAACCTTTGGTTACGCAAAAACTAATTACGATGCACAACAATTGCACAACAATTTGGTATTGTAAGCCTGTAGAGTTGAGGGCACAATCGTGCAAATAAACCAATCTCAGCGTCGGAGAAAGGGGACTGTAGGAGTGATGGCAAGCCGAGGTATGCTACGTCTTCATTTGCCCCGCGAGCTTTATTCCGGTAAAAATACGTTTCTGTATATCGGTCTGGCGGACACTTTGGAAAACTGGGCGATCGCAGAATGCAAGGCTAAGCAGATTGAGTTTGACATCCTTACAGGGATGTTTGACCCAAATGATTTAAGCAAATATAAGCCTGTTCAACCCCACAAACACAGCAATCTGGTACAGGCTAAATTTGGGACAACAGGTCTGACACTGCAAGATTTGTGGGACAAATATTTAAACTACAAGCAGGACACGCTCAAGCCAAAGTCTTTGCACTACTTGCGGACTACGTTGGGGCGACACATAGCCAAGTGTCCTTCGGATATTCTGCAAGCGCTAGAAGTTCGCGAAGTTCTTTTAGGGACAACAACGGGGGACATGACTAAACGCATTCTCACCCACTTAAATGCTGCTGTTAATTGGGGTATCAAGCACAGGTTAATTACTTTGCCTGTTAGTCCCTACAAAGATATGGCTAATGATTTACCTAAGTACAACTGGCAGAATGACCCCACTCCTAATGCTTTTGTCACTGAAGAAAAGTTGCTGGTGCTACAAGCTTTTGAGTCTCACAAAAATAAGCCCGGACACTGTTACAACACATACTACCCATTGGTAAAATTTTGGTTTTTAACGGGTTGCCGTCCTAGCGAGGCTATTGGTTTGACTTGGGGAAATATCTCGCCAGACTGTTCTTACGTTTTGTTCAACGGTAGTATTCAGTTCATTGAGGGGAAAGCTGTTGAGAGTAAGGGTAGTAAAAATAACAAACACCGAAAATTCCCTTGCAATAATGAGTTGAAAGAGTTTTTAGCGTCAATTAGACTACAACAGTTTGACTCTAAAGAATTGGTTTTTTCTTCTCCAACTGGTGAGGCAATCAACTACAGCAATTTTTCTCAAAGAGCTTGGCACAAGATAGTTGTACCTATCACTGACAAGACGCGGGAACCTGGTTACAAACCTACTACTCCATATTCTTGTCGGGATACTTTTATTAGCGAACAATTGGCGCAAGGTATCCCATCTGCGGTAATTGCTCGCTGGTGTGATACGTCGGAAAGTATTATTAATTCCCACTATTTGGATAACAGAATATTGGAGCATTTACGTCCGCTTTGATGCTGTTAGGATGTTGATTCTAGGGGCGACTTTTGCGAAACAAAACTTTACAGTCCCTATGTTGACAAGGGGCTGTGAATCTGCAATCGTGAGTAACTAAGGAAGATTTGATATGCGCGGTTAACCCGGTGTTGGCACACCAGATTAACTACGACTTCCCCAAGCCGTTAATTCACAACGTT
>JAYSVM010000080.1:0-19761 GCA_043718495.1 Oscillatoriales bacterium
TAACAACACCAACACCATTAGTAACAACACCAACACCATTAGTAACAACACCAACACCATTAGTAACAACACCAACACCATTAGTAACAACACCCACGCCGCGATTCATACCGCCAACACCATCATTCACACCACCATTCACACCGCCAACACAAACACCATTAAATAAACTTGCATCACTATTTCCAGGGCCCAACCAACCGCTGACACCAGAACAACTTCAAAACCAAAACAACATCCTGCGAGGCATAGAAACACCTCGACAAATAACTATTGGAACCGAAAAATTCCTATCTCCCAAAGCACTCCTAAAACTCATTACTTCAAATCCGAGGAATTCGGATTTTCAAGCAGCATTTCGCAGCAACATCGGTAGGAACTTTGACGGAGGCAAAATCCTAGAATCTCTATCCTTACTAGATAAATCTTTCGGTCAAGAATACAAACAATATTTTGGTCTAAACTTCCCGGATATTGGTGACGAATTGCTATCAATAGAAGCCATTCAAAAAAAGTTAGCATCCCTGTCCGCAGAAACCGGTACGAAACCCTGTTTCCTTTATCTCTTTTCCAGGCCGGAACAATTAGACTTAGTTTTAGTCACAGCTTCAGGTTCAGTCGTTTACCAAAAAGTCCCCGAAGCAAATCGACAAGAACTAATGAAAGTTGTCACTAAATTCAGGGAGGAAATTACCAAGCCAGGGGCGCGGGGAACCACCAGTTATCTCCCCTATGCCAAACAACTTTACAAGTGGTTGATTACTCCTTTAGAACCAAGTTTAAAAGAGCGAGGAATTGATACAATCTCATTCATTGCCGATCGAGGTTTGCGAGGATTTCCCTTTGCAGCTTTGCACGATGGAGAGCAATTTTTAGTTGAAAATTACAATATCAGTCTAGTTCCTAGCATTACTTTAACTGATACTCGTTACACCGATCTTAGAAATGTTCAGGTTTTAGCAATGGGTGCATCACAATTTTCTGAGTTGCAATCTTTGCCAGCAGTTCCTATTGAAATAGCTACTATTGCTAGAGATTGGGGTGGAATTAGTTTTCTAAATGAAAGCTTTACTTTGGAGAATTTAAAGAGACAGCATCAAAGCCGGCCTTTTGGGATTATTCACTTAGCGACTCACGGCGAATTTCGACCGGGAGCGCCGAGTAATTCTTTTATTCAGTTGTGGAATATCAGGCTACAACTCGATCAATTGCGACAGTTAAGATTGAATAATCCCCAGGTGAGTTTGTTAGTTTTGAGTGCTTGTCGCACTGCGGTGGGAGATGAGGAAGCGGAGTTAGGTTTTGGAGGATTTGCGGTACAATCGGGTGTACAAACGGCCTTGGGGAGTTTGTGGTACGTGAGTGATGAAGGTACTTTGGGATTGATGACCGAATTTTATCAACAGTTGAAGACAGCGCCAATTAAGGCGGCGGCGCTGCGAAAAGCGCAAATTGCAATGTTGCGAGGAGATGTGCGTTTGGAGGGTGGTAGATTGCGGGGTTCGAGTCGGGGTGGAGGGGTGGAATTGCCACCGTCGCTGCAAGGATTTGCAGATATAAAGTTGTCCCATCCTTTTTATTGGTCGGCTTTTGTGATGGTTGGGAGTCCTTGGTAATTGAACACAAATTCTTAAACATTTTCCGTTTTAATACTGTAGCATCAGGTTTAATCATGGTAAAATATAAGTATGATGGATATTGTAGTGGCAAACATAATATCCGACTCCGAGAGAACTTTGGAACGGCAAAAGTCTATGCACAAAATGCACAGTCAGTGCTTAACAAAGCGACTGGATTTATCAGTGCTTATGATTTTACGCTAAATCCTTATCGCGGCTGTCAGTACGGATGCAGCTATTGTTATGCTGCTGCTTTTAGTCCTAATTCACAGATGCGACAGGATTGGGGTAACTGGGTAATTATCAAGCAAAATGCAGCGGAAATTTTAACAAAAGAATTACAAAGTTGGTACAAAAAAAATCCAGATAAACCACCTAGCATTTACATGAGTAGTGTCACAGATCCCTATCAGCCAATAGAATCTAAAGAACAACTAACTAGGCACTTGTTAGAAGTAATGGTTGTCTATCAACCGACGCTGGTCATCCAAACTCGGAGTCCTATGATAACTAGAGATATTGATATTTTACAGCAATTTC
The DNA here is from genome assembly GCA_043718495.1 of Oscillatoriales bacterium. Lineage (GTDB taxonomy): Bacteria > Cyanobacteriota > Cyanobacteriia > Cyanobacteriales > Microcoleaceae > Microcoleus. The sequence continues at coordinate 2,160 of JAYSVM010000080.1, forward strand.
AGCGATTGCGAATTAACATGAGCATTCCCACAGGTAGCGAAAAAGTGAGGAAAGATTTTGAACCAAAATCGCCGAGTATTCCTGCAAGACTCCAATCTATTGCCAAACTGAGATATAGCTTTCCTTATCTAGAAAATTGTGATACTAGATTTTCGATAACTGTGACTCCACTACTCCCTACATTACCGGAAGATGAAGCTAATTTTATTAACAAGCTGGAAATTGTAGATCGGGTGGTGATTCAGGATTTCCATGCTAGCAATGCCCGATCGCTAATTGCGTCAACCCGCGAGGAAGCATTGGCTCTGAAACAAAAGTACGCTTGGTGGTACAATAGCGAACAACAGAGTTATCGCAAGTTTAAAAATAAATTAATTGCGATGCTTCCGGCGGTTGAGATTATGGAAGGTAAAGAAGGATTTGGCTATGAATAATCCGCTGGCAAATTGGTGGCGTTCCCTGAAATTTAATAAAGCTGTTAAGAGTCAAAATAATCGACTTGCCAAAAAACTGTTAAAAGAGATACAAAATTCTGGGGCAAAACTCTCATGGGAAGAGAAGCTATTTAAAGATCGGCTACAGCTTGAGAAATTATTGCACAAAAAAGATAATCGCATCAAAGAAGGCGATCGGCATTTAGCAGAATTAGAAATGCAACTCAGTTTCGGGGAACTTAACGATTCCCTGGCGCAGATTGATGAATTAAAGTTGTTTCCCGACAAAAAGTTTATTGAATATATTTCAAAATCTTTCAAACTGATAGAATGCGATGAAAGTATGATTCAATGCACTGGCATTGATGACAAAGTATTTGATAACTTTGAACAACATTTGTCAGGTTTCATTAAAAATGAGCTTAACAAGTTAAGCCGTGAAAAAAACAATATTGATTCTTTACTTGAACAAGCTGTTGACGATATTCAAAAGTTGAAAGAAGGACAAGATCCTCAATACAGTTTTGAACTAAGTCCTCACATCTATTTGATGAGGTATTTCCTAGATAATGTCTATTGTACATATCTAGCTTGGTTCCTAATTTACAAATCCGGGTTATTATCAACTAAAGTTAATATCCTTGACATTGCGGCTGGGCCGGGTACTGTTGCTTACGGACTAGGTTTGTTGCTGCAAAGCAGTAGCGAATTTTTTGCCATGCCGCCAATGCACATATCCTACTACTCTCTGGAACAACAAAAAGCATTTCAATATCGGGGACTCCAGTTTTGGCGACAGTATATGGAACCCCAAGCGATGAATGCTTACTTTCGCTTTGACACTTCTAGTATCTTTGATAGGGACAGTCAATCTCAGAGACTGCCGAAAAAATTCTTTGATTTTATTGTGATTTCTCACTGTTTTTTTAACGATGAGGAGAGTCGAGAAAAATCCCATAAAATTTATCAAGATATATTTACCAACAGCCTGACAGATTCGGGTCATGTTTTGCTAATAATTCAAGAAAGAAAGTTGCTTAAACCGTACAGGGTTCGTCGAGTTGATGATTACCAACAAGAATTAGGTATAGTCAAACAATTTGTTGCTGACCTGGGCTTAAACTTGGTTTGGTATAAATATTTAAAGTCAAGCGGTAGCAGGACATCCCATCCTAACTTTGGAAAGTTTGCCAGAGAAAATTTACCTATTCAGGAATTTATTAGTCCACTTTTCCGTCAACACTTTAAGTTACCCTATGACTTAAATTATGCAGTTGATGACTATGTAATATTAGCAAAAAAGTGATAGAAATATATCTAGTAAATCTTGATAAAAAGTGTAAACTTTAATATTTAACTCCAAAAATTCATGATTCAAAACTCAATTGAAAAACCCACAAATAATATTCAAAATGGATGGCACGGCCACCTAAATCTAGTCTATGCTAACCGCAGCGGCTCAACTCAAATCATCCACAATCAAATGCAAGCACCCCTGAAAGTGCAGCGCCCATTCTATCCTGAAGGTAAAGAGATTTGTCACAGCGTCATCTTACACACGGCTGGGGGAGTTGTTGGGGGCGATCGCCTTTCAAGCCATTTTCACCTCCAAACCAACGCCAAAGCCTTGATTACCAGCGCTGCTGCTGCTAAAATCTATCGTAGCAGCGGACTAGAATCGCAACAAAATATCGACATTCAACTAGAACCCGGTGCTAATTTGGAATGGCTACCCCAGGAAACAATCGTTTTTGATGGCGCAATTTATCAGCAAAATTTGCGGGTAGAATTAGCACCAACAGCGAGTATTTTACTATGGGAAATCACCAGATTTGGACGCAGTGCTAGGGGCGAAAAATTCTTGTCGGGAAAATGGCGATCGCACACCGAAATCTGGCAACAAAACAGCCCTTTGTGGATTGACAGACAATTCCTCAAAGGTGGAGAAACCATGCTCGAAAGTCCTCACGGCCTCGCAGGAAAACCCGTAGTTGCCACCCTCGCTTGGGTAGGTGAACCCGTCACCACAGAACTCGTAGAAAAAGTACGAGCTTTGACATCTGAAGCAACAATTTATCCTGGTAATTGTACCATCGGCGTGACTCGTATTCCTAACGGTTTGCTGTGCCGATATCGCGGTACATCCACCACCGCACCTAGAGACTGGTTTGTCAGCATTTGGGATTTGCTGCGCTTATCTTTTTCAGAACGCCCTTGCTGTTTGCCGAGAGTTTGGATAAAATAGGAATACATTTGAGTTTCAATAGACATCTCCCATCATTCTTGTGGAACAGGCAAGATGCCTGTTCTTGAGCAGCTTTTCAGGAGATGTCTCATGTATAGTTGCCCTCTAACTATCGTAAATAAAATGCAACTCACTACCCCAGAACCAGACAAACAACTACCCATTAGTATTCCCCATGACCAGATAGCTGAGTTTTGTCAAAAAAATGCGATCGCCAAACTTTCTCTTTTCGGTTCAGTGCTGCGAAGCGACTTTAGACCCGACAGTGACATTGACTTACTGGTAGAATTTATACCAGGAAACAAAATCGGATGGCGGATAGTCACTATGGAAATTGAACTAACAGAAATGTTAGGACGCCAAGTAGATTTGCGAACACCGGAAGAATTGAGTCAATATTTTAGGCAAAAAGTTCTTGATTCAGCACAGGTGTTGTATGTTCATAGATAATAATACTCGTCTGCATCATATGCTGAATGCGGCCAAAGAAGCTGTCTTATTTTCCGAAAACACAAACAGGACAGATCTTGACACTAACCGAATGTTAACACTATCTTTGGTCAAGTGTATTGAAATTGTTGGCGAGGCTGCTTCTCGCATCAGTACAGACCGTCAAAACGAATTACCACAAATCCCGTGGTCACAAGTTATCGGTATGAGGAATCGCCTAATTCACGCTTACTTCGAGGTGAACTTAGATATAGTTTGGGATGTCATTACCGATGATTTACCATTCTTGATAGTTGAACTTGAAAAAATAATTGAATCCTAGTTTGATTTTAGCAAATAATGCGATCGCACTCACAAGAATAAAAATGCAACTCACCCCCCAAGAAAAAGACAAACTACTGATTTTCACTGCCGCCATGGTAGCAGAGCGCCGGAAACAAAGAGGTCTAAAATTAAACTATCCAGAAGCACTAGCCTACATTTCAGCCGCCATTCTAGAAGGAGCTAGAGACGGCCTCACCGTCGCCGATTTAATGAGTTATGGCACAACTCTCCTGACGCGGGAAGATGTGATGGAAGGGATACCAGAAATGGTGCATGAAGTCCAGGTGGAAGCGACTTTTCCCGATGGCACTAAACTCGTTACAGTACACGATCCGATCCGTTAAACAATTAACTCATAAAATCATAGGAGCAAAAGATGATTCCAGGGGAAATGATTATTTTACCAGGTGAAATAGAATTAAATTCTGGTCGTCAAACAGTGCGCTTGCTGGTAGGGAATACGGGCGATCGACCCATCCAAGTCGGTTCCCACTATCACTTTTATGAAACGAATGAAGCATTAGAATTTAATCGAGAACAAGCCAAAGGAATGCGATTAGATATTCCGGCAGGGACAGCAGTTCGATTTGAACCAGGAGATGAAAGAGAAGTGCAATTAGTGCCTTTTGTTGGTAGTCGTGAAGTCTACGGCTTTAATGGTAAAATTAATGGTGAATTAGATGGATGAGAAACAATTCAACTATTACAGCAGATTCCACGTTTATGAAGTACGCCACGGATCGATATATCCCCGTAGGGACAGGGCATTGCCGTGTCCCTACTGCACTTCATAATATTGCAAAAATAACAAATAATCACGTGAGGAGCTAATTAATATGAGTTACAGAATGGATCGCCGCGCTTATGCGGAAACTTTCGGGCCGACAACGGGCGATCGCGTCCGGTTAGCCGATACCGAATTATTCATTGAAGTTGAACAAGATTTCACAACTTACGGCGATGAAGTCAAATTCGGTGGTGGCAAAGTCATTCGCGATGGCATGGGACAATCGCCAATTTCTAATGCTGATGGTGCGGTTGACACGGTAATTACTAATGCTTTAATATTAGATTGGTGGGGAATCGTCAAAGCAGATGTTGGGATTAAAGAAGGCAAAATTTTCAAAATTGGTAAAGCCGGAAATCCTTATATTCAAGACAGAATAGATATTATTATTGGGCCTGGTACAGAAGTAATTGCTGGCGAAGGCATGATTCTCACAGCGGGCGGAATTGACACTCATATTCACTTTATTTGTCCGCAACAAATTGAAGTGGCGATCGCGTCTGGAATCACTACCATGATCGGCGGCGGTACAGGCCCAGCAACGGGTAGTAACGCCACAACCTGCACTCCCGGCCCTTGGCATATGTACCGAATGCTACAAGCCGCCGATGCTTTCCCTGTCAATCTAGGGTTTTTAGGTAAAGGAAATACCAGTCAACCCCAGGGATTAGTGGAACAAATATTAGCTGGTGCAATGGGTTTGAAACTCCACGAAGATTGGGGAACTACACCAGCAACAATTGATACTTGTTTGAATGTAGCTGACGAGTACGATGTGCAAGTTGCAATTCACACCGATACTCTCAATGAAGCCGGATTTGTCGAAGCTACAATTGCCGCTTTCAAAAATCGAGCAATCCATACTTATCACACTGAAGGTGCAGGCGGTGGACACGCGCCGGATATTATCAAAGTTTGCGGACAAGCTAATGTTTTGCCCTCGTCAACTAACCCGACTCGCCCTTACACTGTCAACACTTTGGAAGAACATTTAGATATGTTGATGGTGTGCCACCATTTGGATCGAAGTATTCCGGAAGATGTGGCTTTTGCTGAATCGAGAATTAGAAGAGAAACTATTGCTGCTGAAGATATTTTGCACGATTTGGGTGCTTTTAGCATGATTTCTTCAGACTCCCAGGCGATGGGAAGGGTTGGGGAAGTGATTATTCGGACTTGGCAAAGTGCTCATAAAATGAAGGTACAAAGGGGACATTTGGACGGGCAAAATACCAGTTCTACAAGTAGTCAAAATGACAATTTTCGAGCAAAGCGGTACATTGCTAAATACACAATTAATCCGGCGATTACTCACGGAATTAGTCAGTATGTTGGTTCGATTGAAGAGGGGAAGTTAGCAGATTTGTGTTTGTGGAGGCCGGCATTTTTTGGAGTGAAACCGGAGATGGTGATTAAGGGAGGTGCGATCGCCTATTCGCAGATGGGAGATGCTAACGCTAGCATTCCGACGCCGCAGCCAGTGCATATGCGGCCGATGTTTGGCAGTTTTGGCGGTGCGATCGGAGCGACTTGTCTGACGTTTGTTTCTCAGGCTGCGTGCGATCGCAATATTGCCACACAACTAGGCTTACAAAAGCCAACAGTAGCAGTTTCTGGAACACGACAAATCACTAAAAGAGATATGAAACTCAACGATTATTTGCCACAAATGGAAGTCGATCCTGAAACCTATGAAGTGAGGGCGGATGGAGAATTGTTGATTTGCGAACCGGCAACAGTTTTGCCAATGGCGCAGCGATATTTTCTATTTTAATGGTTTTAATACCGTAGGGTGCGTCGCCTTCAACAATCTGTTAGCCCGATCGAATATCCGATCGCGACGCACCCTACAAAATACCTTTAACATCAAGCTATCTAATTCCCCATCCCCAATCCTCAATCCCCAATCCCCAATCACCCATGAATTTCTCCATTCGGCATGATTGTACCGCCAAACTTCGCCCCCACTAAATTAGCAGTGCTCAAATCAGCCCTGATCAAACTTGTGCGGTGCAAAATTGCATCCCGGAAATCCGTTTTCGCCAAGTAAGCATCAGTCAAATCAGCTTCACTCAAATTTGCCTGATTGAAATTAGCTCGACTCAAATCTGCCCTCACCAAATTAGCCCGGCTCAAGTCTGCCATAACTAAATTAGCATTGCTCAACTTAACATCAGGAAGAAATGCACCACGCAAGTTAGTACCCGCGAATTCAGCATCAATTAATATAGCCCTTTCTAACTTGGCATTTGTCATTACAGCCCAGGAACAATTTGTTTCAGTCAAATTTGCTTCAGTCAAGAATACACCGTCCAAAATAGCTTCGCTTAAATTTGCTTGACTCAAATTTGCCTCCCGGAGAGATGCTTCTGTCAAATTTGCCCGACTCAGATTAGCCTTAGTCAAATCTGCACCCTGCAAATTTACACCCCGCAAATCCGCACCTTGCAAATTTGCACCTCGCAAATTTACACCGTCAAACATCCGCTGCTCCTGCCGCAAATTTGCACCCCGCAAGCACGCACCGCGTAAATCTGCACCTTGTAAATTAACACCACGCATATCTGCATCAGTCAAATTTGCATCGATTAAAACTGCCAAAGATATGTTAGCTTTGCGAAAATCAGCATTTTGTAAAGTAGCTCCGTGGAAGTCGGCATCGGACAAATTTGCTGAACTTAAATTTGCCTGATTTAAGTTAGCACCGCCAAATTTTACATTAGTTAGATTCGCACGCTGAAGGTTACTTCTACTCAGATATGCCATCGCTAAGTTCGCACCTGATAAGTCAGCATTGCTTAAATTTACACCAATCAAGTCTGCACCATTCAGATAGATGCCTCTAAGGTTCATACCTTCAAAATCTAGTTCTCCTAACGTATATCGCCTTAAAAGTTCGCCAGCATTCATATATTTTTGTGGTTAATTGAGTAAAATCTACTATTTGTCTATTTCTATTTCTGGAATTTTAGTTTTCACAGACGAGTTAAGTTGGTGTAGTCCCCAACTTAAGTGCTACTAATTAATTAGTTTTATCTACAAATTCTTGAGTCCACAGGAGAGTTTTCTTCCCTAACTCTCGCCCGTAAATTTTCACATGACTAATGAATTTAGCTTTTAAAGTACACAGTTTTTTGTAAATATATGTTGCTGTATCCTGTTGATTTGGTGCTGGGGCAGACTCCAAAATGACGTGTAGACAACCGTCTTTAAATCCCGCTGTAGCAGTAATTCCTTTAGGCTGTAGCAATTGATTGATCAAAATAGCGATCGCTTTTGGGCTACCTTGTTTTGCCATTGCCAGGATCTGCTGCTGGTTTGGTTGTTTATCGCTGGATTTATTCGGTTCTGTTTCCGACGAAACATTTTGCTCAAAATTAGGCTGTGTTTCCAAAGTGGATTGTCCCCTTTCTTTTGACTCCAGTTCACTCAAAATTTTAATTAACTTGTAGGTAAATCCCTGAACTTCTCCTACATAATCTCTGAGAACTTTATATTTCCAGTACAAACGCTCCTCTGCACTTTCCGTAGAAAATTGTCTATTCAAAGCAGATTCTAAATCACTGAATATCTTTTCTATTTTGGTAGTTGCAGAGTTAGCACTTTCAATTACCAAAGATTTAATTTCTTCTTCTAATCCCAATTTTTGCTTGATTGACTCGCTAATATTTAGCGTAGCTGCCGACGGTACGGAAACTTCGACAATTGTCGAAGTTTCTTCATACTGCAACGTTTTTGGCAATTCATGTTGAAAATCATCAGTCAAACTATTGCTACTTATTTCTGCTTCTTGAAATTGTGACAGTTCTGCTACTCCGGGTACTAAGTAACTGTTCTGGGGGTCATAATGATAGTGAACCGGAGAAGCTTGAATAATTCGAGTAATATCACCAGCTTCAAAATAATCGTCTCTGCTTTCGCTCTGATTGGTTTTTTCATAAACATTGTTGATTAACCGCGTCTGATCGCAATCTTGGCTAGGAATATCTTCCGTAATAATATCTTCGGCTTGATCGCGTTTTTCTTGTTGTATGTTAGCGTAACAAGGACTCATCGCTTTGATAATGACACTCGCAGAAGAGTCATTTTCATCTGTGTTTTCGAGATTGTTCGCAGTTCTATACAACTGAGATTCGAGTTCTCCTAGGGAGGGGCAAATATTAAACAGTTGTCGTAGCAGAGTATCAAGTTCTTGAGTCTTCAGCAGCAACCAGTCACGATCACTAAAAGTAAACTCGTGATAAAGAGTCGAAAAAATAAGGATTTTCGCCCTCAGTGGATTTGTTTGCTGCAAAATCTTTTGTCTGACATCAAATAGATTTCCGGGGTTTCTTTCGTTTTCCTCGCCACTGGGGATGTTCGAGCTGAATTCGTCTTGAAAAGCTGGTGCATTCTGACCACCAAATCTAGATATGTTTGTTTCTAAATTAGTGAAATCTTCAAATTCATACAACCTGCTAAGTTGACAGATAATCAGGTCGGCTACTAAAGCATATTCGCTTTTTTTATTAACCTTAGAAACTATACTATTTAAAACTGCTTCAATATCTTCTAACTTGCTATATTTGGCGCACAGTTCTTCGATCAAAATACCCAAATCTGTATTCGCAAGTTGTTCTACATCGTTTTCCCAGAACTCTTTACAAGCAAAAAATATGATTCTTTTAATGCGCGAGATATTAACATCTTGTTCCAACTCGCAAATAACTTCATCTAAAATAGATAAAGCTTTCATAGTTTATCCCCCAAAAAATACCCTGTAAACAATTACCAAGAAACAACTAAATTATACCACATTTGAAAGGTGCAAGACTTTGATGCAATTGTAATTGGCAGTGGCATAGACTGTCGTCTATGCTGAAACTGCTGCACTTATAAGGGTGATTGGAGGTTCTGCGGATCAGTTGATGGATATGAATGTGCGAGATCCTTGGGTGTGGCGTGCGATCGATTTCGAGTGCTTTTTGCTCTAGGGTTTGAAAGCCAACGGAAATTTAGCGCCGGAAATCGCTTTTTGATTGACCAACGAACGCGAAAGCTCTCCCACCAGAGCGATGGGAGAGCTTCTTTTGTGAAGATGGATTTGTTATTTTACTTAACAATGGTAAAAAGCCGTCCTACAAGGCGATGTGCTGAACGAAGCACCGTCCTGTTACTTCGACCCTTCGACGAAGTAACAGGGTTTTGGACTCATCTCTTCTGATAAAACATACGAAATGAGCACGGAGGGATTTGAACCCCCGACCCTCAGGACCGGAACCTGATGCTCTATCCACTGAGCTACGTGCCCTCTAACTTTTCGACTATAACACGTCTTGCCCAAAATGGCTAGTCCGATCGCAAATTTGATCGATCGGTATTCCAATCCCTTCACAATCAAGCAATGGACTCCAAGCCCCCCCATTCATCCGTGGGGTCAATTCTTCAATCTAAAATCCAAAACCGAGTTGACCCAGTAGGAGCAACTCCCCCTTAAACAACGTGAAATAAGGCATCGCAGGCATTTTCAATCGCCAAAAACCATAAACTATATCTAAATTGTCAAAACAATAGGACAATTGATACAATAACAGGCTATAACATTGCAAATACTAAATTTAGGTTTGATCGGGCTTGAGTATCTACCGCAGCGAATAACACCAAAAAATTAGCTCTAGGTAATCGCCAGTCGATGACGCTGCTGTTAACACAGATTGTGCAACCGCCGTTCTAAATTAAGTTCACTAAACCTCTCAATATTATGGTTTTTAAACTTTTAGATAAACTCCCACTGCGAACTGTACTGATAGTTCCATTTGTGTTGCAGATAGTCGTAGCCGTAGGACTGGTAGGATATCTTTCATTTAGAAATGGGCAAAAAGCAGTTAATAATCTTGCCAGTCAGTTGATGAGTGAAGTTAGTTCTCGCGTCAAGCAAAACCTCCAAGTTCACCTCAAAACTCCCCATCAAATCAATCAAACCAAGTTGGATGCAGTCAAACTGGGGCTGTTAAAGATGAGTGATTTGTCAAGTTGGGAGAAATATCTTTGGCGACAAGTACAATTATATCCTTATATCAACTTTACATCAATTGGCAATAAAAATGGAGAATATCGAACCGGAGAAAAGCTATCAAATGGCTCCCTAACGATTAATATGTCAGGCAAATCTACTGGGTTTGACTTCTATTCTTACAATACTAATAATACAGGCGATCGCACTACAGTAGCAACCGTTGTCAAAAACTTTGACATCCGCCAACATCCTTCCTATCAAAATGCTGCTAAAGCAGGAAAGCCAACCTGGAGTTCCATTTATATTTCCTTTTTAGAACCGACATTAATAATCAGCGCTCTTCAACCAGTGTACGACGACAAAAAACAGCTCGAAGGAGTGTTAATTACCGCCTTGCGCCTCGACCACATCGGTAAATTTTTAAACAGTCTCAGAGTCGGTAAATCTGGACAGGCATTTATTGTTGAAAGAAACGGCACGCTACTGGCAACTTCTACTTCCGAAAAACCGTTCCGTACCAGACATAATAAAAAAGAACTATTTACAGCACAAGAGAGCGTTAACCCTTCGACTCAAGCTACAGCAAAATATGTAGCAGCTTATTTTCGGGAGTCAAAAGAAATCAAAAAGTCTTATCTCTTTGATTTTGAAATAGAAAACAAACGACAATTTATAACAGTCTTGCCATTCCAAGATGGCAAAAGTTTAGACTGGCTGATTGTTGTGGTTGTTCCCGAAGCTGACTTCACGGAAGAAATCAATGCCAATACCCGCATGACGATTTGGTTATGTTTAGCAGCTTTAGCAGTAGCTTTAATTGTCGGAATTCTCACTTCTCAATGGGTGACAAATCCTATTTTGCGTCTAAACATAGCAGCCAAAAATATTGCCAAAGGTGAATGGGATAAAACAGTAAAAATTGAAGGAGCCAATGAATTGCGAGACTTGGGAAAATCCTTTAATAGCATGGCTCAACAACTACAACAATCTTTTGAAACCTTGGAACATCGAGTGCAACAGCGGACTGCGGAATTAGCTATAGCTAAAGACAAAGCCGAAGTAGCAAATCAAGCTAAAAGCACCTTTCTAGCCAACATGAGTCACGAATTGCGATCGCCTCTTAATGCAATTCTTGGCTTTTCCCAACTGATAACTCGTAGCCAAACTCTATCCAGAGAAGACCAAGAAAATATGAACATCATTAGCAGCAGCGGAGAACACCTACTAACCCTAATTAACAACGTTTTAGATTTATCCAAAATTGAAGCGGGACGCACCACCCTCAATCCCAAAAAAATTGACCTTTATCGCCTGCTATGCGATGTAGAAGATATGTTTCAATTAAAAGCAGATGACAAACAATTACAGTTAATATTTGACCGCGCTCCCGATGTACCACAATACGTCGAAACTGACGAGTTAAAATTGCGACAAGTCTTAATTAATTTGCTCAACAACGCTCTAAAATTCACTGATGAGGGGGGTGTTTCGGTCAGAATCAGCAAGGAGGTAAAATCCAGAAATCAAGAGGCGATCGGCGAAAAAATTGAGCTTTCAGGAAAATCACTAAATTTAAAAATTCCAGCCAATAATGATGTTGAAAATTCCCAAGTCAATCTGTATGAAAAGGCGAATTTCACATCCCCAATTTCCATTAATTATTCCACTTATGACTCTTCCTTCTTGCTTCATTTTGAAGTAGAAGATACAGGCCCCGGTATTGCCGAGGAAGAATTAGACAATCTTTTTGAACCTTTTGTACAAACAAAAACAGGCAAAGAATCGCAAGAAGGTACAGGATTAGGATTGCCCATCAGTCGCAAATTTGTCGAATTGATGGGTGGCGAAATGAGTGTAAATTCCTGCGTGGGACAAGGCACAAATTTTAAGTTTGACATTCAAGTTATTGGCGTTGAAAGTGCTGAAATCGAAAGCAAAAAATCGACTCAACACGTTATTGCGCTCGAACCCAATCAACGCCTGTATCGAATTTTGATAGTAGACGACAAACCACTAAATCGCCAACTATTAATTAAAATGCTCAATCCTTTGGGCTTTCAATTAAAAGAAGCAATAAATGGTCAAGAAGCTATTGACATTTGGGACAGTTGGGAACCGCATTTAATTTGGATGGACATGAGAATGCCTGTGATGGACGGTTACGAAGCGACGAAACACATTAAGGGTACTGTCAAAGGTCAAGCTACTGCGATTATTGCACTCACGGCTAGCGTTTTGGAGGAGGAACGAGCAGTTATTTTGTCAGCGGGTTGCGATGCCTTTATGCGAAAACCTTTCCGGGAAGCCGAGATTTTTGATGCTATGCATAAACATATAGGAGTGCGCTATATTTATGAAAAGACAAGTCAAGCTAATGTATTAAAAACAAACAATTGCGAGCAGGAGGTATTAACGGTAAGTGCTTTCAGAGCTTTGCCCCAGCAGCTAGTAGCTGAGTTAAAGCAGTCGATACTCAATATTGATATGGATTCAATATACAGCTCAATCGAAAAGATTAGCTTGCAGGATCAGTTAATGGGGGGGGCGATTGCAAATTGTATGGATAATTTTGAGTACGATAAAGTGTTGAATTTAATTGCTGAAACAAAATCCCATGAATAACGACATAAATACTAATCGCGGTAATATTTTAGTAGTTGATGATACACCAGCTAATTTGCGACTGCTAGCGGGAATATTGAACGGAAAAGGCTATAAAGTCCGCCCCGTACCCAATGGCGAATTGGCACTTTCTGCTGCTAGAGGTATGCCTCCAGATTTGATTTTGCTGGATATTATGATGCCAGAAATGAATGGGTATGAAGTTTGCGAAAGAATCAAAGCAGATGAACGCACTCGCGATATTCCAGTAATTTTTATTAGTGCGATTAATGACGTGCTAGACAAGGTGAAAGCTTTCGCTGTAGGTGGTGTAGATTATATTACCAAACCTTTTCAAATGGAAGAGGTTTTGGTTAGGGTAGAAACTCACTTGGCATTGTGTCACTTGCAAAATAAACTCAAACAAAAAAATGAGGAACTAACACTCACTTTAGAACAACTCAAAGAAACTCAAAATCAGTTGGTACAGTCGGAAAAAATGGCAGCCTTGGGACAACTGATTGCTGGGATTGCTCACGAAATCAATACGCCCCTGGGAGCAATTCGATCTTCCATCGGAAATATCACCAATTTTTTGGATAGTAATCTAGAAACTTTACCCGTCTTTTTTAAAGAACTGTCAACAGAAAGACAGCAAGATTTTGTTAATTTAATGCACACTTCTAACCAACAGGATTACTCTTTATCTACGCGAGAAAAACGGGAATTTAAAAGAGGTGTAAAGCAGCAGCTAGAGTTGCAACAGATTGGTAATGCTGACAGTCTAGCGAGTATTTTAGTCAATATCGGCTTGCAGACAAGCTTACAATCGTTTTTGCCACTCCTAAAAGACCCGGATAGCGAAAAAATTCTCAAGACAGCTTATGAGTTTTCTAGTATTCAGAGAAGCGCCAGAACTATCGCCACGGCTACAGAACGTGCAGCCAAAGTCGTGTTTGCCCTGAAAAGTTATGCGCGTTATGACTTGAATGCTGAAAAATCAGAGGTAAATATTGTTGAAGGAATCGAAACTGTACTAACTCTTTATCAGAACCAACTTAAACACGGTGTCGAAGTCGTCAGAAATTATCGATCCCCAGTACCAACGGTATTGTGTTATCCTGATGAACTTCATCAAGTTTGGACAAATTTAGTTCACAATTCCTTACAGGCTATGGAAAACAAAGGAATTTTAAGGATTGATATAGTACAGGAAGATAGCTGGCTAAAAGTAAGCATCATCGACAGTGGCAAGGGTATTCCTTCAGAGATTTTACCAAAAATTTTTGAGCCGTTCTTTACTACTAAACCTATGGGAGAAGGCAGTGGTTTGGGATTGGATATTGTTAGGAAAATAATTGAAAAACATGAGGCTAAAATTGATGTGGATTCGAGACCCGCTCAAACTACATTTACAGTGTCTTTACCACTAAATTAACCTGATCAGGTAAAGCGGGGTAGAAAGAAGTAAACTGGTTATGTTATCGAAGAAAGAGGCAGTATGGATTGCAAAATTATGCAATCTGGCTGATTTTCCGAGCTTTGCCAGAATGCCAGAATAAACGAGGAAACTAACCATGCCTAAACCAGCAATTTTGTGTGTTGACGATGAAATATCGGTTTTGGAAAGTCTGGAAATAGAACTGCAACGAGCATTTAAGGGAAATTATCTCTGCGAATTTGCTGAAAGTGCTGCGGAAGCACTGGAGATTATTGATGAGCTATGTGAAGATGAGATTAATATTCTGGTGATTGTCTCAGACTGGCTCATGCCCGGAATGAAGGGAGATGAATTGCTGATTAAGATTCATCAAAAATATCCTAAAATTGTTAAAGTTATGCTAACGGGACAAGCTGACCAAGCAGCAATTGAACGAACTAAAACTCAAGCCAACCTCCATGCTTTTTTGCAAAAACCTTGGAAAAATGATGAACTAATTGCAGCGATTAAATCTGGCCTGGCAAAATTATGAAAAAACCAGTAATTATTTGTGTAGATGACGAGCCGACTATACTAGATAGTCTGGAAATAGACTTGCTCAAAGCCTTTGAAGATAAATATTTAATTGAAACGGCAGAAAGTGGCAAAGAGGCCTTAGAGTTACTGTCAGATTTACTGGCAGATAATTATGAAGTCCCTTTGATTATTTCTGATCATATTATGCCTAATATGAAAGGAGATGAGCTATTAAGGAACGTTCATGCTGTATCTCCAAAATCTCTGACTATTATGCTAACTGGGCAAGCTGATTTGTCGGCGGTGACGAATGCTATTAACTATGCCAAATTATATCGTTACATCGCTAAGCCTTGGCAGGCTGACGATTTAAAGCTAACAGTGACAGAGGCAATATATAAGTATTTTCAGGAAAAACAACTTGCGGAAAAACAAGTAGAACTTCAGGAGATGAATCAGGAATTAGCAAAATTAAGCCGCAAGCAGGCGAATCTGATTGCGAAACTTCATGAAAATGAAAGTCGTTTGACGCAATATTTGGAAGCTATGCCCTTGGGTGTGTGCGTGCTTGATGCGAGTGGTCAATCTTTTTATGCAAATCAGAAAGCGCGGGAGATCTTTGGTAGAGGCACTGTACCCCATATTAATTCTGAGCAAAAAGCAGCAATTTATCAATTTTATAAATCAGGAACTGATCAGATATGTCCTGTTGAAGAGTTGCCAATTATGCGCGCACTTCGAGGTGAAAATCTGCGGACTGAAAGTGTGGAAATTCGTGCGGGAAACAAGATTATTCCTGTTGAGAGTTGGGCGACTCCAATTTATGATTCTGTAGGGGAAATATCTTATGGGATTATTGCTTTTACTGATATTACGGAACGTAAGGAAGTGGAAGCAGCGTTAATTCAAGCTGAGGAGAAGTATCGCGGGATATTTGAAAATGCTCTTGAAGGTATTTTTCAAACTACGCAGGATGGACATTTTATCAGTGCTAATCCTGCTCTTGCTCAAATATATGGCTATGATTCTCCAGAAGAATTGATAGAAAGTGTTAATGATATTGAGCATCAATTGTATGTGGAACCGCAGCGCCGTCAAGAGTTTATGACGCTGATTAAACAGCACGGTACTGTGTCTGAGTTTGAGTCTGAGGTTTATTGTCGAGATGGTAGCATGATCTGGATTTCTGAGTATGCACGTACAGTTTATGGTGCTGATGGTGGAGTGCTTTACTATCAGGGTTTTGCTGAGAATATTAGTTTGCGAAGACAGGTGGAAGTGGAACGGGTGAGGTTTACAAATGATTTAGAAAAAGCTTTACTAGCAGAAGAGAAGTTAAATGAGGCGCTGTTGGAAAATGAAAGCCGATTGACTCAATTCCTAGAAGCGATGCCAGTGGGTATATTTGTTGTGGATGGTAAGGGCCAGCCTTTTTACATGAATTCTTGTGGCGAAAAGATACTAGCCCAAGGTTTAATTTCTGATGTGGCTAATCAGCAATTGCCTGAAGTTTATCAATTTTATAGGGCTGGTACTAATCAATTATATCCGATCGATCGCCAACCGATGATTCGGGCGCTGCGGGGAGAAGTTGTGCGGGTTGATGATGCAGAAATTCACGGCGCAGATTGGGTTGTGCCGATCGAGGTTTGGGCAACACCAATTTACAATGAAGCAAAAAATATAGTTTATGCGATCGCTGCATTTCAAGATATCACAGAACGTCAACAGGTAGATAAGGAGCGCCGCCAATTCACAGATGAGCTAGAAAAAGCTCTAGCAGCAGAAGAAAAATTAACAGATGCTTACGGGCGATTTGTGCCACATCAGTTTCTCCACATTCTGGGATATGAAAGTATTTTAGAGGTAAAATTAGGGGATCAGATACAGAAAGAAATGTCGGTGCTATTTTCAGATATTCGCGACTTCACAACGCTATCTGAAACTATGAATCCCGAAGAAACTTTTAAATTTATTAATGCTTATTTATCGAGGATGGAACCAGTAATTGCTGAAAATCATGGTTTCATTGATAAATATATTGGTGATGCAATTATGGCATTGTTTGATGGTAGTGCGGACAATGCTGTGAAAGCTGGAATTGCGATGCTGGAGCAACTAAATGAATACAATGCTACTCACACTCAACCCGATCGCCCTTTGTTGCAAATTGGCATTGGAGTCAATACAGGTTCTTTAATGTTGGGCACTGTTGGGGGGCAAAATCGGATGGATAGTACGGTGATTAGTGATGCGGTAAATTTATCCTCGCGAATTGAAAATTTGACGAAAGAGTATGGAGTATCGATGTTGATTACTCACAATACTTTTATAGAGTTGGAAGAAGTTTATGATTTGAGGTTAATCGATCGCGTTAAAGTCAAAGGTAAATCGCAAATGGTAACTGTTTATGAGGTATTTGCTGCTGATTTGCCGGAGTTGCGTCAGAAAAAGTCAGATACAAAAACAATGTTTGAACAAGCTTTGGTGCTTTATCATCTCAACAATTTTATAGAATCTAAAAAATTATTTTTAGCCTGTCTGGAACAGAACCCTGCGGATAATGTAGCTCAAATTTATATGCAGCGGTGTCTAAAACAAGTCCTCCCTACTACCTGACTGAAGAAAGAAATCAGGACACGGCAGTGCCGTGTCCCTACAATTAATCTGGCGTATTATAAAACTTTATTAAGTTTGTAAGCAGTAGTAAACAACGGTAGTACCATATAGTCATAAGGGTCAATAAGCGAGAATTATTGCGCTCGTTAAAAAAATGGAGAGTCTGAATGCAACTAGCAGAGAGACACAT
>JAYSVM010000009.1:0-28864 GCA_043718495.1 Oscillatoriales bacterium
GAGGCAGAAATTGAAACGCGGTTGCTGTTGGAAACAACCAAATTTCAAAAAGAACAAATAGAAGAATTACTACTAAATATTTTGCCGAAACCGATTGCAGATCGTTTGCAGGATGGACAAAGCATAATTGCTGATAGCTTTTCAGATGTCAGTGTTTTATTCGCTGATTTGGTGGGATTTACGGATTTTGCATCTGACAAAACTGCGACGGAAACTGTGAAAGTTTTGAATCAAATTTTTAGTCGATTTGACCAGTTGTCGTTACAGCACGGTTTGGAGAAAATCAAAACTATTGGTGATGCTTACATGGTAGTTGGTGGTTTGCCTACGCCCAGACCAGATCATGCCGAGGCGATTGCAGCAATGGCGATCGATATGCTACAAGAAATTCGGCGCCTTAGTTTAGATCATTCGGAACCTTTCAGCATTCGCATCGGCATTAACACTGGGCCTGTAGTAGCCGGAGTCATCGGCCTAAAAAAGTTTATTTACGACCTTTGGGGCGACACTGTAAACATTGCTTCACGCATGGAATCTCACGGGATTACTGGTTGCATTCAAGTCACCGCAGAAACCTACGAGATCTTAAAGGATAAGTACACTTTTCAGAAGCGCGGCGCTATTCAAATTAAAGGAAAAGGCTACATGATTACTTATTTGCTAACTGGGCCGAAAGAATAGTTATTGGGAATTGGGAATTGGGAATTGGGAATTGGGCATTGGGCATTGGGCATTGGTAACTAATAACAACAGTTAACTGTCAACAGTCAACCGTCAACTTTCAACAAACTAACAACATCAATTCCTCTGCCATTTCAAAATTAGCAGTCACACTTTGCACATCATCCAAATCTTCCAGTGCATCCATCAACTTCAATAGCGATCGAGCTTTTTCAGGATTGTCCATTTCTACTGTCATACTGGGAATCCAGCGAGTTTCTGACTGTAAAACTTGAAAACCCTTCTTCTTCAAAACATCAGAAAGAGTTTCCAAATTAGCCACAGTTGTAAACACCTCTGCACCCTCATCATCATCCTCCTCCTCATCAATTGAGATCAAATCATAGGATTCAGCCTCGGCTTCCAAAGATGCTTCAAACAATAGTTCCTCATCAATATAACCCCGTATCGTGCAAACCCCTTTTTGGTCAAACATCCAGCCCACACAGCCCATTTCACCGAGGTTTCCACCATTTTTACTAAAAGCTTCTCGCAAGTCGGCCGCCGTGCGATTACGGTTATCTGTCAGCGCTTCAATCAGAATAGCAACACCGCCGATTCCGTAACCTTCATAGCGAATAGCTTCTAATTCCGAACCTCCCCCCGACAAACCGGCACCTTTTGCGATCGCCCTTTCGATATTTTCACTAGGAATACTAGCCGCCTTGGCTTTTTCAATAGCCGTTCGCAGTTGAAAATTGCCAGCCGGATCGGGTACTCCGCTGCGGGCTGCGACAATAATTTCACGAGATATCCTAGCAAAAACTTTGCCTTTAGCCGAATCAACTCTAGCTTTTTGGCGTTTAATAGTCGCCCACTTACTGTGTCCAGACATACCGATTTCTGATTGATATTTGTTAGTGAATTTGAGGACAAATTTAAATTTTAATTAAACCGGACAAGGCTTTCAGTATCCGTGAGGTGGGAAGTATCGCCATTAAGTGCGATCGACCATTTGCCATCATCCCGCACCACTTTCACCAAAGAGCACAGAGAAGCATTAATTTCCGTTTCCGCACCGCCAGCCAGCCCGATCGCAGTCCCTAAAACCGACGCACCATGACCCACTAACAGTATATCTTCAGAAAACTCAGCGGCAAGACGTTTAGCAGTTTCCCCAGCCCTTTTGAGACAACCTTCCCCAGTTTCGGGATAATTAGCAATGCCACCTTTATAGGAAGCATCAATCCGAGGGAAACGCTGACACAAAGCCTCGACAGACAGAGTTTCTGGCATTTCCGTCATCCATTCGGGATTCAGCCATTCGCACAATCCCCACTCTAGTTTCAGTGGCAAATCCAGAGCTTCGGCTGCGTAGTTAGCCGTTTGGACAGTTCGCAGAAAAGGGGATGCGAAAATATGAGAAATTCTTTCACCTTTGAGGCGTTTGGCTAGTTGTTTTGCTTGAACGTGTCCATCCTCGGAAAGGTGAGGATCGTAGCGGTTTTCTGCGGTGAGAAACCAGTCGGGGTTTACGAAGTCGATGCGGTTTCCGTGTCGTGCGATCCAGACTGTTTGTGACATGAGTTGGTTTGGGTTTGGCTTCTTGATGTAAGTAGATGAGTGAGAAAATATACAAGTATGTCATTGCGAGTGAAACGAAGCAATCGCAAAAGTTTTGCCAGCTTTACACTCGGTTACACAGTAATATTTATTTGCACCTACCTACTTAAGATTATATCAAAGATGAGAAAATTTGATACGTTTGATTAGCGCCAGAAAAGTAACACGAGTGGAGCGAGAAGTTTATGAAGAAGGATGAAACAGGGATAGAGGATGAGCTTCGTCCTGAATATGATTTGAGGAGTTTACGTGTCAGAAAGGTAGGATCTGGACGAAAGAGTTTTGGTGGTGTAAATATTCGCTTAGAACCGGATGTTGCAGAGATGTTTCCTGATTCTGAAGCGGTGAATGAAGCTCTGCGATTTTTGATTAGAATTACGAAACAAAACGTGGTATCTGAAAAATAATACTAAATCTGGTGTCCTCTGTATTATTGTGTGATAGGGAAACGGCATTGCCGTGTCCTCAGTATTATTTATTGTGTGGTAGGGAAACGGCATTGCCGTGTCCTCTGTATTATTATGTGGTAGGGAAACGGCATTGCCGTGTCCTAAGTTGCCTAGGCATCACAACCAAAGAAACCGGGTTTTTTACGAATTTTTGAGTTGTAATGAAGTATTCTCACAAAAACCCGGTTTCTGACTACATCAACTATTATACGAGCCATACTCGCAACAATTGATCGCCTCCTTTTTGAAATTCATAGGATACATCCTGAACTTCAACTTTATATCCTTGTCCTTTTAACTCTTTGATGATTGGCGCTAGCAAAGTAGAGGGTTCGCCAGAAATTTTCACAAGCGGAAAAATTCGCACTTCTGCCGCAGTCCGACACATTTCTCGAATTGATTCCAGATGAAATGCTTCGGTAAAAAGATCGGAATAGCTAAACAGAAAATGACTGCATAGTGCTAAATCAAACTGGCGATTATTGAAAGGTAAAATTGGCAATTCACCAGTTACGTAGCGGCTTTCCTGAATACCTTGTGGGAAATCTTCCAGAAACTGCTGCATCGCCGCCATTCGTACTTCGCCCAATTTTGTTGGTGACTCGATATTTGTCCAAAGGTAGTCGTCTACATTTGCTCTGACACCATCAATCACCGTTTGATATGTTTCTTGGATGCGTGTTGCAATTTCTTCAGCAGAAAACTGATAAACTGGATCGTAAGAAGTTACTTTGTTACCTTGGCGAGTCATTTCCGCATTGAAGCTGGCCGGCCCTCCCGCACAGTCAAGTATTGCTAATTTGCGATCGGTTGATGTCAGGTGGAACATTCCAATGTATTCGTCCAAGCAGCGACCCCAAGGAATCACTTTGTCAAGCTTAAGTCCCACGTATTTTTGACTCGCAATTAAGAGTTGTTGATCTGGATTTTACACTAAACCGAGGCTATACTGAATTTTAGGTAAAATAAACTAAAATTAGTTGACCAAATTGCGATCGCCCATTGGCCAACCGTAACCTGAAAAAAATATGAAAAAAACCGTTAAAACCACCACCAGTCTCAGTTTATCTGCACTCCTGTTACTGATCACTGCACTGCCCAGTATCGCTCAGTTACCTGCCCTCAGACCAACTTTGCCCACTCCGAACCCAAATCGACCAAGAGTACCGCCACCACCACCTCCTGGCTCTAGTGTACCCCTGGGTAATGCTGGTTTGCCGACACAGGAATCAGCTTATATCTTAGGTTCGGGCGATCGCATTGCTTTAGATATTTTCGGTGTTCCTGAATTTAGCAAAGAATACCAAGTATTAGTTGACGGTACTCTCAATCTACCAATCATTCGTAGTGTATCAATTCAAGGGCTAACATTGCAACAAGCAGCCAGCGTCATTACCAAGCGATACGAGCCCTTCATCAATGTACCCGTTGTCACCGTAACTTTGATGGTTGCTAGACCCCTAAATATCGGGATTGCTGGTGAAATTACTCGTCCCGGTTCCTACAAAATTAATCCCTCTAGAGAAGGAGGAGGAGTAAAATTCCCGACTTTGATGGAAATGCTACAACTTGCAAAAGGAGTGACATCCGCAGGAGATATGCGGGCGGTGCAAATTCGCCGTCCCCGTAGAGGTGGATCTGAGCAAATTATTACTGTGAATTTGCAGGAGTTTTTAGACACAGGAAATCTGCGGCAAGATGTCACAATCCGAGATGGAGATACAATTTTTATACCGACAGCAACTTCTTTGAATACTCAAGAAGTACGTCAAAGAGCTAGTGCTAATTTTTCTGCTGATATTACTAAACCAATTGGGGTGGTAATTGTTGGGGAAGTTAATCGGCCTGGGCCTTACACTGTATCTGCTGCTGATTTGCGATCGACTAACCAACAAACAGAACTAGCTTTTGTCAGTATCGATCAACAGCAAGGAGGGGGAGCAGTTGTGGGGCTACCAACCATAACTAGAGCTTTGAAGATTGCTGGTGGTATCACCACGGAAGCCGATATTCGCCGGGTACAAATTCGTCGCCAAATCAAAGGAGGTACTGAACAAACTATTCTGGTAAATCTCTGGGATCTGCTGCAAAAAGGTGATACTACCCAAGATGTTTTGTTGCAAGAAGGAGATAGCATTATTATCCCAACAGCAGCTAATGTAGACTTGACTGAAGTTTCCCAAATTGGTAGTACAAGTTTCTCTCCCAACGCCATTAGTATCAATATTGTAGGCGAAGTTGTCAGACCTGGAGCTTTGTTAGTTAAACCCAGTACATCTCTCCACCAAGCTTTGCTAACCGCAGGCAGTTTCAATCAATTGCGTGCCAAAAAAGACAAGGTAGAACTGCTACGTTTAAACCCCAATGGTACTGTTTCTCGCCGCACTATAGAGGTTGATTTTGCTCAGGGTTTGAACCAAAATAATAACCCAACTCTCCGCAACAATGATGTGATTCTGGTAGCGCGATCGGGCTATGCTAGGGTAGGAGATAATATCAACAGTTTCTTGCAACCAGTCACGGGAGTTGCAACTGTAATTAATACTGTCAGCGGAGTTTTGACTGGAGTTCAAGCAACTATGAGCGCTTTTGAAAACTTGTTTTTGGGCGGAAACTTCGAGCGAAAAAATCAACTCGATCAGATTCGTCAACAACGTGAAGATAGACAAGAGCAACGTCAAGATAGACTGTTTGAAAGAGAGTTGCAGCGTCAAGAAAGAGAGAGACAGGCACAAGACAGACTACTGCAAGCAGAAGACAGAAGACTTCAACTTGAAGACAGACAGCGACAAATTGATGTTGAAAATCAGCGACTTCAGATTCAAAATCAACAACTTCAGCTTCAGCAGTCGCAGCCGCAGCAAATTCAGTCTACTCCTTAGATGTGATATCAATTACGGCTGCACTCAGACATGATATAGAGGACACGGCAGTGCCGTTTCCCTACTCCCAAAATAATCGATGGCGCTCGTTATGAGGACACGGCAGTGCCGTTTCCCTACCGAAAATAAAATTGTAGGGACACGGCATTGCCATGTCCTAATTTTGGCTACTAATAATGAGGACACGGCAGTGCCGTTTCCCTACCGAAAATAACTAATAATTTCGATGCTGTTGGATTTGACATAAATCAACTTTTTACCTCCAACAACTCCGGCTGCAAAACCTGATTTAATTTCCCACTCCGAAACCCCTCCAAATCCAAAGTTGCGTAAACAAAACCAAACTCCTGAAACACCGCCACCAATGCAGGCAAATTGGCCTTTAAGACAAACTCTTGAATCTCCTCGGCTGGTAACTCAATTCGCGCCGTGTCTCCATCCGATCGCACTCGCAGATTTTTTAGTCCCAACTGCCGCAAATATCGTTCAGCGCGCCCGACTCTTTGCAACTTTGCCACCGTGATTTCTTCGCCGTAGGGAAAGCGCGAACTCAGGCAAGGCTGTGCTGGTTTGTCCCACCAAGGCAAATTTAATTCTTTTGCCAATTGTCGCACTTCAAATTTAGCAATACCTAATTCTGCTAAAGGCGATCGCGCGCCCCGTTCTTTCGCCGCCTGAATCCCCGGACGATAATCATTTAAATCATCAGCATTAACGCCATCCACTACATAAGGATAACCCTTTGCGAGTGCTAGTGGTTTCAAAGTATCGTGTAGTTCGCTTTTGCAGAAATAGCAGCGATTCACTGGGTTAGAAGTGTAATTAGGATTTGCCATTTCCTGAGTTTCTACCTCTTCGTGGGCAATCCCAATTTCTGCTGCTTGAATCCGCGCATCTTCTAAATCTTCTGGTAATAGAGACGGCGAAACTGCTGTCACAGCTAAAGCCCGATCGCCTAAGACGTCAAAAGCAATTTTCGCCACCAATGTGCTGTCAATGCCACCAGAGTAGGCTATTAGCGCCCGATCCATTTGTGCGAACAGATTTGTTAATTTTTCTAGTTTTTCGACTAACATAATTTCAATTTTTTGTGACAAACAGATGAGTAAGAAAGCCTGCTAAATAAAGGAAGATGAAGAAAGCAGTAGGTTGGGTTGAACGAAGTGAAAACCCAACATCCATAGTCGTTGGGTTTCACTGCGTTCAACCCAACCTACGTATATATAGTAATCGACCGGACATGATATAAATACTAAAAAAACCGGGTTTTTAGCCACCGTTCAAGGCTCAAAAGCAGTAGTTTCGTAAAAAACCCCGGTTTCTAAATCCAGGAATTATTCTGGATCGATGCCGAGGGCGGACAATCGCGCCAAAAGTTCTTGATTGCGCTGTCTTTCCTGTTCCAGAAGAGTCTGGGCTGACTCTTTATCTTGCTGTTCGCGATCGGCCCGTTGACTTTCGCCATCGGCCCGTTGGCTTTCAGCTTCTGCCCGTTGGCGTTCAGTTTCTGCCCGTTCTTCCGGCCACAAAAGCAACTCTCCAGCCATATTCCACCAGCGCAGCCAATTTCCTGTTCTACCTTCGCGAGTTCCCACCCAAACTCCCAAAAATAGATCTAATCCAGGTATTAAATAACGCCCGTTGTCATCGGGATTTTGCTCGGCATAACGTTCGGATTCCAGCGCATAAACTTCTATTCTGCCCGTATGGGGTTGAAAAATCACATAGCAAGGAACTTTGATTACTTGTTCATAAAAAAACCATTTGCCAATTGATTCTGTACGTTCGACAGAATATTCATCGCCGTAAGTAGCTGACAGAAATTCCATCACGACAAAAGGCACTGTTCCTTCGGTATGAGGCGTATAACTGCGGCGGGGATAGTTGTGAGGCCAAGGTTGCACGGGGCGCACGTACATCCAGTCTGGGGCTTTGCACATAGTGCGATCGTCCACAGCAGCGCACAAAGCAAAATTAGAAACTATGAGTGCGTCTTGTATTAGTTCCGGGGAATCCACTACAGACTGGCGCAAACCGTTAGAGATTAAAGGATGTTCTATGTTTTCCACGGGGTCATCTGGTAGGATAAAATCATCAGGTAGCAGGGGCCAGGTAATTTTTAGCTGTGATGTAGGTTTTTGAATTACAGCAGTCATAAGTCACCTCATTTTACCAATAAAAGTTTGAGTTTTAGTCGAGATTGGCGATCGATAACCTTGTCTATATTCTAGCCTGCTAATTCAATTTAGCTCCACCTGTTGAAGGTAAAGAATATGAGTTTTAAAATTCTCGGCGGGAAAATATGCCGATCGCAATTGACAGCAACAACACCCCATACAGCAAACCATAGCCCACATTTGTAATCAGGGCTGCCAGGTAAGGGATTTGTCCATAAACAGCATCATTTATCAAATTAAATCGCGCCAAATCGGGTAAAACCAGATAAAGTCCCATCATCAAGTGTTCAATGCCAGGATTTTTAGTTAACTTGCCCAAAGCCACTAAATCTCGCGTTGAATGTCCCATCAAATAAACGCCAAATGTCAGTAAACTTGCTAGCAGCGAACTACTAAAAACTCCCAACAAAATTCCGACAGCAGCTATCAAAGACAGCTCAAACCAGATGAATAATGAAGCCACTAAAATGCTTCCCAAAGGATAAGGAATGCGACTCAAACTCAGGATAGCCAGATAAATAACAGTCATGGCGGTTACCAGCACAGCCAGCACTGCGGACAGCCCGAAGTGTTTGCCAACAATTAATTCAGCGCGACTTATCGGTTTGGCAATTAATAGGTAAACAGTCCGTTTTTCAATTTCTTTGTTTACTAATCCGGTAGACACAAAGACCGTTGCAATTAGACCCACGATGCTAATAGCTGCCAAACCGATATCTAAAATAATTTTTTTCTCTGTTGTTGCAGCCAATTCGGGTATCAACCGCACTGATGCTACCATCAATATGGCAAAAATCACAATTAAGTAAAGGATGCGATCGCGGATTACTTCCCAAAACACATTAATTGCAACTGTCAAGATTCTTCTGAGATTCATTTCGTGGTAATTCGTAATTAGATGGCTGGGAGGACACCGCAGATGGCTGGGAGGACACCGCAGTGCCGTTTCCCTACAAATCCTAGTAGGGACACGGCATTGCCGTCTCCTCCTCACGAGATGGCTGGGAGGACACGGCAGTGCCGTTTCCCTACTAGGATCAAACTTGACTATCTCCCGCAGTTCCATTCTTTTTCAGCCCAGGCTTAGAACGTTTGATAGCACCACAATCTACAGTCGCTGCATTACCGATGTTTATCACTTCGCAAGACTTGGTAAAGGAATATATTTCGGGTCTAAAAACCAGCCCCAGCCAAGTCGCTTGCATCTCTAACTGATAGCGAGACTCTCCTTGGACTATCGAAGTTTTGACATCCCAGCTCGAATCTTCTGGAACTATCCGCATTGTTTTAAACGCTTCATTCTTCAGGAAAAATCGCTCGTTGTCAATGTCGATCAGCATTTGTTCGATCGGCGGCCAAGGTTTTGTGCGAGCTTGATTTTTGAGGTATTTCTCCATTTCGTTGAGGATAGTCACACCTCTGGAAGGATTGATTTTGGGGCCTTGAAATGTCACTACATAATCGCTACGTTTCAAGTTTTGTGATAAAACACTCGGATACTGTTGCAGCCAACCTTGAATCAAAAAGTGAAAAGCAAACCAACAGGAAAACAGCACATGAATCAGTGTGATAATTAAAAATTGTGGTTTAACTAATGACTTGATTCTTTCCCATTTTGACTCACTATTCCAAATTTCTATTGCCGCCAGAACTACTATTGCGATAAGTGGCCCGGCTATCCAGGCTATGTGCCGACTGTCTGGCGGTAATCTTACCAATAGCCACAGCCCAATTAAGGCACTTGTCACCCACGGACTAATACTTACTCCGTAAATAACAAAAGGTTTCTGACTGGTTAACAAACCCATTGAAATTATAAAAGATAACCAACTTAAATCGGCAATGGTGGTTCTGGTTGACGCATCAGTTACAGCAGCCACTGAGAGCAAAGCTAAAAATATGCTGATCAGTAAAGGTGTCTTCCAGTGGACAACTTTAGGTGGAAGCATTGCCTTTTGGAATTTTTTGTTGGTTTCCCAAAGGTTATTGGTTAGCTTTGTAAGTTGCTGCGTGACATCCAAAAATTGTTTCATCATATAGCAGATGTTGAAGAAGGAAGAAGGAAGAAGGAAGAAGGAAGAAGGAAGAAGGAAGAAGGCCCTTCGACTACGCTCAAGGCGACGCTTCGCTCAGGAACCGGGAAGATGCAAGATGCAATGATAGCAATAGTTTCAGCGATTAAGAACGTCCTAATTGCCTAGACTTTTGCTATATGTTTTAATTGATGCTTTGCAGAAATAACACGGTTAAAATGACGCAATTGCTAACTGTATGGGAAATTAAAACTGCACCAAATACAGTGGTTACTTGAAAAGTTTTTTGGGGAGGACGCTTTGTGAGGCTGGGCGGCCCGATGAATTGTGGTTTGGCAGCTTTTTTAGTGCCCGCAGCTACATTTTGTACGAGTTCCAATCCTTGCCACTTTGCGAAAAAAGTTATGGCTAAAACTAATACCGCGATCGCAGTTATTGCAGTGTAAATATCCTGCCCTCCTCCCAGGATCATGTAATCTATGAGCTGTTCTCGCAGGTCTTTTGGCAGCACGCTTTCAAGGCCGAAGAAGACTAACCAGCCGACACAGGTGCAAGATAAATTGAGGATGGCTGTATATTCAACGCTGGTTTTGGGACCGAGTTTAAGGAGTTTTTGCAGGAACCAGGATTCGATCGCGATCGCCAAAAACACAATTAATATTTGAACCAAAACAGTCCGAAATGGAAAAACACTCGCAATCATAAAATAGTTCGGTAAGTGGGAAACTCAATGGCTTTAGCCCTGAGAGGGAAACAACGCGGGCGGTTTTAACCACCGTTAATTTTTCCATTACCGCCTTGGGATTGTTTGACTCGGTGTGCTTTTGTAATGTACTTTCAATGGGACAATTACCATTTCAAGCTTCACAATCCTGTACGCATAATGGTTGCCTTTGTTGGGCTTCCCTTGCGGGGTGAAGTTAGCTTCGCCAATGTTATAAAGGCTTGTTGGGCTTGCAACACTGTTCCAGTGACTTTAGAACTGTTTAATTGCAAACGACAGAGCGGGGAACTAGCTTCGCATTCCGGGGTGTCGTGACCTAAATAACTTAGTCAGTCAAGACTTAGGCTGGTCAGAATAGCTTGCTTCGAGATTTACTCTCGACCAAGCTCAGTGTCTTTAGATCTGAGTTCCTGACAAGATTTTAGTGAGATATAACCGCAGGATAGAATCTATCCACATATAGTTTATAATCTTTCGTGATCCAGTGACAGATAATTATGGTAAGGAATGGCATTGGTATTCGGACAGCATCATCCCGATCGGAACGCGCGGCCGGTCAGATTCACGTCTACGATGGCGCTAGCAAGGGTAAGTCTCAGGCTGCTTTAGGCGTGGTTCTACGTTCGATCGGGCTGGGTATCAATTCAGACTCCCCCACGCGAGTCCTGCTGCTGCGCTTTCTCAAGGGGCCCGGCCGCTCCTACGACGAAGACGGGGCTATAGAAGCCTTGCAGCGGGCATTTCCTCACTTGATTGACCAAGTTCGCACCGGTAGGGCTGAATATTTTGGGCCAGAAGCTATCACCAGATTCGATCGCACCGAAGCCCAGCGCGGTTGGGATATTGCTAAAGGGGCGATCGCCTCGGAACTCTATTCTGTTGTGGTACTAGACGAATTAAACCCAGTTTTGGACTTGGGTTTGCTCTCAGTCGATGAAGTAGTCCAAACTCTCAAAAACAAACCAGAATATTTGGAAGTAATCGCCACAGGGAGGGCTACCCCCCAAGCTTTGCTCGATATTGCTGACTTGCATTCAGAAATGAAGCCCCACTACCACCCCGCAGCGGCAGAACACAATATTACGGGTATTGAAATATACACAGGTGCTGGCAAGGGCAAGTCCACCAGTGCTCTGGGGAAGGCTTTGCAGGCGATCGGCAGGGGTATCAGTTTAGACCAATCTCACCGGGTGTTAATCGTACAGTGGCTCAAAGGTGGCACCGGTTATACGGAAGATGCCGCGATCGCAGCTTTACGCCAAAGTTACCCGCAGCTAGTAGATCACCAGCGGTGCGGCCGGGATGCTATAGTTTGGCGGGGGCAACAGCAGGAGTTAGACTGCACAGAAGCTGAACGGGGTTGGGAAATCGCTAAAGCTGCGATCGCCAGCGGTTGGTATAAAACAATTATTCTCGATGAACTCAATCCCACAGTAGACTTAGAACTGTTGCCTGTAGAGCCGATCGTCGAAGCTTTGCTACGCAAGCCCCGTGATACGGAAATCATTATCACCGGGCGCTGTCATAAACCCCACGCTTACTTTGATTTAGCAAGTGTGCATTCAGAGGTATACTGTCACAAACACTACGGCGATCGGGGCGTAGAGCTCAAGCGCGGCGTAGACTTTTAAAATCTGGATCTAAGCCCTTTTTAGATGCTTAATCTCGAATTTCCTGATGTGGACGCGATCCCAGCTTGCTGACTCAGCATGGAACATTCAGAATGTGAACCACGTCTTGGAAAGCGTAGGCATCTTAAGATCGTCCGGTTAAGGATTATAGAAGGATGAAGACATTGAAAATAAAAGCTTACAACGAAAAAATACCCTGTCTAGAAAGTCTAGACACAATGAGCGTAATTAGACTAGACTTACGACGGGCAAACAAGTTAAACTACAGCGGCATCCAAACATTCGGTGTTTTAGGTAGTCTCTGTAGTCGCAACAGCGAAGACAAATTAAGTAGAGGAGTGAATCTGTAATGACAACAACGCTAAATGACGATTCTAATCAAATTGATTTAAACCTTCCGGGACTAGGGCCGGATACAGTTTTTGCCAAAGCCGGCAATGATTTTGTTAGAACTTCCACCCTGGGCAACAGCATAATATATGGTGATGATGATAATGACACTATCATTTCTGTTGGCCCGAACGATACTATTTTTGGCGGCAACGGCGAAGACTCAATCAGATCTCAGCGCACTCCTGCTTTCCTGGATGGTGGCGCCGGCAATGACACAATAGTCGCTGAAGCCCGCGCTACCCTGGTCGGAGGTGACGGTGACGACTTCATCCAAGGTACTGTCGAAGCTAACCTGATATTTGGTACTAAGGGCAATGATACGATACTGGGAGGGGCTGCCAGAAGAGACACTATCTACGGCGGTCAAGGAAATGACGCGATCGGCTTCTTCACCACAGGTTTAGGTAACAATAACAACCTCGGTCTCTCCTTGTCTGCCACTGGCTTATCTGGCAATGAAGGAAGCAACTTGTTGCGGGGCGACTTGGGCGATGACTTGGTCGTGGGTATCAATCAAAGAGACACCCTCTTTGGTGGTAAAGGCAACGACACTGTGAGGGGTGTGGGTAGCAACACCTATCTGTCTGGCGATGATGGCAACGATGTCTTATCTGTTAGCAATCCTAGCGTCTTCAACTCATTTGTTAATAGCATAATCACTACAGGCATTGAGAAAGTCTCCTTGCTGGGCGGTTTAGGAAACGATACTCTCACCGGCGGTATCGGCGAGTTGGGCGGTGGCAAAAGCTTCTTTGACGGGGGCGAAGGCAACGACAGAATAACAGTTTTCGCCACCCAGGATACTGCTCTTGGAGGTGCAGGCAACGACTTCATCGAATCAACTACGGGGACTTCGATCGCAGTTAACTCATTCAACCCGAATATATATTTAGGCGCTCGAAACTCTCTCGACGGCGGCACAGGCAACGACACACTGAAGGGTGGCTTTTTCTCTGATACCCTGATTGGTGGCGAAGGCAACGATACCCTGAGTGGTAACTTTAGTTTAGCCTCCGGTGGAGACGGCGACGATACCATCAATGCTACCAGTGGCGTTTTTACTGGTACTGTTACTGCTTTTATTACTCTAGAAGGCGGCTTGGGTAACGACCGCTTAATTGGCAATGCCAGTGTCGGCACCAGTGTCGCCAACATTATGAACGGTGGCGCGGGGAATGACACAGTGATTTTTGGCGCTGTGCGTGATAGCTTGACTGGCGACGATGCCGGCGATGACTTTATCTACTACGCTACCAGTGTTCAGTTTGTTGCTAGTACAACGACGAACATAATTAGCGACTTCTTGGGTAACAACGTCATTTTTGGTAGCGAACTTAATGATTCCATCAGCACTGGCAGCGGGAATGACGTACTGTTTGGCGGCCGATTCGGGATTCCCCAAACACCAACAACAATTGACGGAAATGATACTTTAATTTCCGGCGCTGGGAACGACACCCTGGTGGGTGCCTTTGGAAACGACTATCTTAGCGGAGGCGACGGCGACGACTCTCTCTTCGGCGGGCCTGGTGCAGACACCCTGATTGGTGGAGCGGGTAGTGATACGTTCTTCTACAATGACCGCAACGAGGGAGCTGGTATTGGTACTAACTTCCTGAACGGCACTAACCCAGACCAAATCCAAGAGTTTGTCAGCGGTCAAGACAAATTCCTCTTCAAGCGCGATGGTGGCTTCCCCGGCTTGAACCCAGCCTCCAACAACACGAATCGACTGGGTAATGATTGGTTTTTGCCGATTGACACTGGAAATTACGCGGACACTGCAATTACATCATCACCAGCACAAGCGTTCATCGTTTACGAAGCTGAGACTGGCAGACTGCTTTACGACCCTAACACTGCTGTTGCTGGCGATTCAGTTTACCTTGCACTTATCGCCAACAAACCAAGCCTTTCGACTTCTGACATTAACCTGATTTAATTTTGGTAGGAGTTGTAGATAGGATTCTGAAAATATCCAACCACCAACTCTAAAAACTTAATGTGTTATGTTTCGAGCTAGGGATATCAATCCCTGGCTTTTTTATTGGTATGGGGAATTGGGAATTAGGAATTGGGAATTGGGAATTGGGAATTGGGAATTGGGAATTGGGAATTGGGAATTGGGAATTGGGAATTGGGCGGGTTTATGAGATTGTTGGTTTTTGGCAATTATGGTTGGTGAACCCGCCCCTACGTTGATGGTAAAATCTGTAGGGGCGGGTTCGCCGATGAATTTTATTACCCACAAACAATCTTGAAAAACCCGCCCTCACCCAACCAATAACCCCAATTAACATCGTCACCCAATCGTTAAATTCAATTAATTATGAATTTTTGGGTGGGGTGAGGGCGGGTTTATGAGATTGTTGATTTTTGGCAATTATGGTTGGTGAACCCGCCCCTACCTAACCAATAAATCTGATTAGCTAATATGGATAAATTCTGTTCCCTAATATCATGTCTAATTCACTGTTAATTAATTTATCCTTCTTAACTCCCCAACCGACGGGAATCGGGACTTATGCCGCCAACCTTTTTCCCCAACTTCAAAAGCTAAAACCGACATTACTTACTTCACAGCAGATTGACGATTATACTTGCTATCAAATCCCCGGAAATCTCACACCAGATTGCGGAAGCAAAGGACAAATTAACAGAATTATATGGACTCAATTTGAATTGCCTAATATTTATCAAAGCTTGCAGTCAAACCTGATTTTTTCTCCAATTCCTGAAGCACCTTTGTATTCAGGTTGTCGCTACATAGTCACAGTTCATGATTTAATCCCTTTGCGATTTCCACAAAAATTTTCTCGTTTAACAGCTTATTTCCGCTACTACATACCGCAGGTTTTGCGGCAGGCAGAACACATTATTTGTGATTCTCAAGCAACGGCGGAAGATGTTGCTAAATTTTATCGAATTCCTGCTAAGAAAATGACGGCAATTCCCCTAGCTTGTGATACTATTAATTTTAGATATCTTGACTTGCCTGACAAAAATTATTTTCTTTATACAGGAAGACATGATGCTTATAAAAACCTGGAAAGATTAATTGGTGCATTTGCGAGTTTGCCCGATCGCACAAACTACGAACTTTGGCTAGCTGGGCCTCCCAATGCCTACACACCACAGTTGATAGCACAAGTTGCAGAATTAGGACTACAATCTTCTATCAAGTTTTTGGGTTATGTTCCCTACAATCAATTACCCATACTAATGAATCAGGCGATCGCACTTGTTTTCCCCACACTTTGGGAAGGATTCGGCTTGCCAATTTTAGAAGCAATGGCTTGCGGGACTCCTGTCATTACCTCCAATCTGTCATCAATGCCAGAAGTGGCGGGAGATGCAGCATTATTGGTGAATCCTTACAACGTTGGAGAAATCGCCGCCGCAATGCAAACACTAGCCACAGATTCACAATTGCGATCGAACTTAAAGACTGCTAGTTTAGCGCGATCGGCTCAATTTAGCTGGCACAAAACCGGAGAAGCAACTGCTAAGATATTAGAACAATATTTGTAAACACCGTCTTGCACAGTCATATCACTTCCGGTAGCATCGGAATGATATCATAGCAGTTGCGATTGCTTCGCTAAGAGCTCGCAATGACATATTTGTCTCAAATCTAAAATGATATCATTCCGGTGTAAAATGGCTCAAATTGAACTATCATATGGTTTGGAGTCACTTTGTACAGTTTGTTAAATAGCTATGGATATTTTGTCACTCGGTTGGGTTTCGCTGCTAGTTCTGTTCTCCTTCTCAATTTCCATGGTCATTTGGGGACGCAACGGTTTCTAGATTAGTCCTGGATGCAGAAACCGGGTTTTTTTACAGAAATACTGCATTTGAGCCTTTAACACTGGTCAAAAACCCGGTTTCTTTAGTATTTCACTGTCAGAGGAAGGTTTACTTAACGTGCTCCAACAACCCCTGGCAAGCATCCAGCAACAAATCAATTACGCGATCGAATCCCTCCGGTCCACCGTAATAAGGATCAGGGACTTCCTTCAAGTCATATTTCTGGCAAAAATCGCACATCAACCGCACTTTTTCTTTGTATTTTCCACCCTGATCGAGAGCAAGAATATTTCGATAATTGTCCCGATCCATTGCTAAAATTAAATCAAAATTCTCAAAGTCTATTCTTTTAAATTGCCTTGCCGCGCCTAACAATTCAATATCTCGCTTCTTTGCCGCCACTGTCATGCGACTATCAGGAGGGTTCCCAATGTGATAGCCAGCGGTTCCAGCAGAATCGCAGGTAATTCGATCGCCTAAACCCGCTTTTTCGATCAAGTGATTCATAATATTTTCGGCTGAGGGCGATCGGCAGATGTTTCCTAAGCAGACAAATAATAGTTTAGTCATTGGAAATTGGAAATTGGGAATTGGGAATTGCGAATTGCGAATTGGGAATTGGGAATTGCGAATTGGGAATTGGGAATTGCGAATTGTCACCAAAAAATAACAAGTAACAAATAACAAATAACAAGTAACAAATAACCCTTTAAATCGAAGCGAACGACTTCGCTCAGGGTACGGCAAATGAGGACAGTCAACGGTCAACGGCCAACCGTCAACCGTCAACTGAATTAACTGAATTAACTGAAACCAGGGATATTCAGTCCACCGGTCAGTTCTTCCATTTTTTCCCGCATCATCGTCGTTGATTTAGTGTAAGCATCCAGCATCGCCGCTGTCACCAGGTCAGAAACTACATCAGCACCTTCACCCATAGCATCCGGGGAGATTTCCACGCGACGGGGTTCTTGGTTGCCACTGAGAAAAACTTTAACCAGGCCACCGCCGGCAGTTCCCTCAATTTCCATTTGATCTAAGTCCTCTTGGAGCTTTTTAGCTCCTTCTTGAACTTGCTGAGCTTTTTTGAAAGCTTCAGTCAATTCTTTCATTTTGCCGAGGCCGAAGCCAAATCCTTGTCCTGATTTTGTCATAACTACTTTGCGATTGTGTATGTGGACTGGCAGTCTGCGCTATAACGGAAACTCTCCCAGTATTCTAACTTCTGGCTCCAACAAGAGTGACCAGCGCTGCTGGACTTGCTGTTGGACGTGGCGGATGACTTGAAAAATATCATTAGCCGTTGCTGACCCGCAGTTAAGAATAAAGTTAGCATGGCGTTGGGCTACTTGGGCTCCGCCAATTTGGTATCCTTTCAGTCCAGCTTGTTCAATTAACCAGCCGGCTGCCTTGGGGCTGGGGTTGCGGAAAACTGAGCCACAGCTAGGCAGATGGTAAGGTTGACTGGTTCGCCGCTGGCTGAAATTATTGTTAGTTTCTGCCATTACTTGCGATCGATCGAATCCCGGCTGTAACTGAAAAGTTGCTTCTGTCACTAACCTGTCGCCGCCTTGCAACAACGAAGTCCGATAGCGATAGCCCAATTCTTGGGGTGTGAGAATTTCTACTTTCCCACCGGGAGACAGAACGCGAGCATTGACTAAAAGATCTGCTATACAGCCCCTGTGAGCGCCCGCATTCATCACCACGCAGCCTCCAACGCTACCGGGGATGCCGACAGCCCATTCGAGGCCTTTCCAGCCACGTTTAGCCGCTAACCAAGCGAGGCGGGGAATTGACTCCCCTGCCCCGGCTGTTACTTGACCTGTTTCTTGATTAAAACTGACCTGTTTCAAGTATCTAGTGCCGACGACCAAACCGGACAAACCCCGATCGCTCACCAACAGATTAGAACCCGCACCTAGCAAAGTCACAGCCAGCCCCTCAGCATCAGCCCATGCAAAACTCGCTTGCAAAGCTTCTATACTCCGGGGAGCAATATACCATTCTGCTGGCCCACCAACTCGGAAGGAAGTCATGCCCGCCAGTGAAACTTGGGAGTTAATCTTGCAGTCAGTTCCCCGCAAAGAAATAGGAGAATACACTCGCTGATAGTCCTTAACAGAGGAGTTATTCGAGATAGTCACCATCTTGCAAATCCTTAAAATTATCTTTGATTTAAGACTTAGTTGAAAATCGATTCACTTGAAACTCCCCGGCATGAACGCACAGGGATTTCACGCGAAGCGCTGTCAACTTTTGCACCGCCATAATGTATGTCATTGATCTCAATCAGGAATCGGCTAATCCGGGCGATCGCAGTGATTCATAAACAGCCATCACCTCTGGAATAATCTGATTGAGATTCCCAGCACCCATAAACAGAGCCAAATCCCCTGGCTGCAAATTTTGGGTTAAAAACTTACTTACTGATTCCAGAGAAGCTTGAAACTCCACCTGTCGCCCTTCTTTAGCAATCAAATCAGCCACCTTCTGCCCGCTAATTTGCCCTAAGTCGGGTTCCCCAGCACTATAAATATCGCAAACGACAACCAAGTCAGCATCACCAAAAGATTGAGCGAATTCCGGCAAAAATGTCAGAGTCCGACTGTAGCGGTGAGGCTGAAAAATGGCAACCACTCTTCCAGATTTGGGATTTTTTTCGTTACCTTTTATACGCAACTGAGCCGCGGCCAAGGTGACATGAATTTCGCTAGGATGGTGGGCATAGTCATCCACAAATAGGATGTCATTGTGAAAGCCACGCACCTCAAAACGGCGACGTGCCCCTTCAAAGCTAGCCATTGCAGAGGCAATTGCCGAAAACTCTACCCCCAATAATCTACCAACTGCGATCGCGGCTAGTGCATTGCTGAGATTATGTTTCCCTAACAACTTCAACTCCATTTCCCCCAGGAGAACTCCTCGTTCCCAAATCCGAGCCTTGGTACTGTCAGCCCCGTACAGGACTTGATCTGCCGTGTAGTCAGCACCGCTGTCTGGCTGCAAGCCATAGCTGATATTTGGTTTGAGGCAGTCTTTGACGATTTCGTCATCAATGCAGCCGATCAAGGTTTGACAATTTTGGGCAAAAACCTTAAATATGTCTATTACCTGATCAAGCGTATTGTAATGGTCTGGATGATCCAGTTCCACATTTGTCACCACGCCAATTTTGGCTACCAGTTTGACAAGAGAACCGTCGGATTCATCAGCCTCGGCAACTAAGTAGGGGCCTTCCCCCAAACGAGCATTGCCTTCCCAAGCATTTACCTCGCCTCCTACAACTATGGTCGGGTCTAAACCCGCAGTCATCAGCATGAAGCCGATTAAACTGCTAGTAGTAGTTTTACCGTGAGTACCTGCTACGGCAACGCTCTGGTAATCTTGAATTAAGGCTGCCAACACATCCGATCGATGAAAAATCGGACAGCCTAAATCTAAGGCAGCTCGATATTCAGCATTTGATTGATTAATAGCTGTAGAACAGACTACTTGGGGCAGTTCCAGCACCGATTTGGCTGCTTGGTCACTGCTATTTTGTTTGACAGCTTGGGCTGTCGCCAAGCAGCCACCTACTCGGCTTTCACCCGCCGAAGGTACGGCTTTCTCTGAGGGTTGATCAGCCGAATTGTGGTCTAGGGAAGACCTTTGAAATAGCTCAAAATTGCTAGCGTTTTGACCCCAAAAAATATGAGCTCCCATTGCTTGCAAGCGCTGAGTTATGTGGCTGGATTTGATATCCGAACCGTACACAGGCAAGTTACGTTTCGCTAAAATATAAGCAAGGGCTGACATTCCGATTCCACCAATGCCGATGAAATGAAATGGTTTACCAGTAAAATCAACAGAACTTGGCATCTTCGCTCCTCACGCACCACACCACGCCAATAACACGCGACATGATATCAAGAATTGTTTTTTCAGGATACATTTCGCTATAGATTTTTGTACGAATTTCTCTGGGAGTCCCTCAATATCGAGATTTGCAGAGATGTTTTTCTTGTATCCTATTTGACTTTAGTACGGAGTAGATTTCCGGAACAGTAGTCACAGTTATAAATTTGCAGGTTATAGAGGATGGGCTTTGGGGTCTGGGCAACAGACTGATTTTGAGCCGATAGCATATTCCTGTATGATTTTTTTTCCATCCCCTTGCTCTGCTGGGATACAGCAGCAAAGACCCCGCGATGTTTTTACGCCCGATGTGGGGTGAAACCCACAAAGATTCAACAAGACTACCACTTTGTATGCAAAAAGTAGCGATTTTGGGGGGGACTTTCGATCCGGTTCACCATGGGCATTTGTTGATGGCCGAGATAGCGGTTGGTCAAGTTGCCCTCGATCGCGTAGTCTGGGCGGTCGATCGCATTCCTCCTCACAAGTCGCATAGTGTTTTGGCAAGTTTTGAACAACGGCGCGAAATGGTGGCTCTGGCGACGGCTGGGCGACCGGATTTTGGACTTTTGCCACTGGATACAAGTGCCTCTGCTACTGGTGCGATCGACTCTTTGCTGTGTTTGAAAAATTTGTATCCAGAGGCTCAGCTTTACTGGATTATTGGTGTCGATGCTTTCCAAACTTTGGCCAAATGGCCTAGGTGTAGGGAAATTGCGGGATTGTGCGAGTGGTTGGTGGCGGGACGCGAGACAGGGGGTGTTGAGGTGGGGCAAATGGGAAGGTCGATCGATTCTGTGGGGGACGATTTGCTGGTTCGGACGCAGACTGTTTGTTCTGTTGTGGCGACGCAGATGGCTGTGAGGGGTGTCCAAATTCGCTGGCAAGTTTTGACTATGCCGGCGATCGAGGTTTCGTCGAGTTTGATCCGTTGTTACAGTAGCGAGGGTCGGGCGATCGGGCATTTAGTCCCAAAGGCGATCGAGACTTATATGATGACTCATCAGCTTTATTAATAGATCAAGTATCAGAATCTGAAGCATTCGCGATCGAGAATTTGACATTATAGACGAAAAATCAGAAATGATCAGCGCTTGCGGTATGATCTTCTTTCATAGCTAATTCTTAAATTTTTCCAAAATTTCACCCTGAATCAGGGGTAGCCATCATTAGGAGGTACTAAGGTGATTCGAGTCGCAATCAATGGTTTTGGGCGTATTGGGCGCAGTTTTACGCGGTGTTTGCTAGGCCGAGAAAACAGCCAGCTAGAATTGGTAGCTATTAATGACACTTCCGATCCAAAAAGTAATGCTCACTTGCTCAAATACGATTCCATGATGGGAACGTTGAAGGGTGTGGACATCACTACGGATGAAAATTCGATTACTCTCAACGGCAAGACAGTTAAATGCGTCAGCGATCGCAATCCTCTAAACTTGCCTTGGAAAGAGTGGGGTATTGATCTGATTATTGAATCAACAGGCGTCTTTATTGACCAAGCTGGTGCATCAAAGCATATCACTGCCGGCGCCAAAAAAGTCCTAATTACCGCTCCCGGCAAAGGGCCAGAAGTCGGTACATATGTGATGGGAGTCAACCACCACAACTACAAGCACAGTGACTACACAGTCATCAGTAATGCTAGCTGTACAACCAACTGTCTAGCTCCTGTATTGAAAGTGCTCCACGAAAATTTTGGCATCATCAAAGGCATGATGACCACCACCCACAGCTATACAGGCGACCAACGCTTGTTAGATGCTAGCCACCGCGACTTGCGGCGGGCGCGGGCGGCTGCTATGAACATTGTACCAACTTCGACCGGTGCTGCTCAAGCTGTAGCTTTGGTAATTCCAGAATTGAAGGGCAGATTGAATGGTATTGCCATGCGCGTGCCAACCCCTAATGTCTCTGTAGTTGATTTTGTCGCTCAGGTAGAGAAAAAGACTTTCACCGAGCAAGTAAATCAAGTATTCAAGGAAGCCGCCGCTGGCTCCATGAAGGGGATTTTGGAGTACAACGACTTGCCTTTAGTTTCTTCGGATTATCGAGGAAATGATGCTTCTTCCATCCTAGATTCTAGCTTGACGCTAGTCATGGACGGCGACATGGTGAAGGTATTGGCTTGGTACGACAATGAATGGGGCTACAGTCAGCGGGTTGTTGACTTGGCTGAATTAGTCGCCGAACGTTGGGAAGCTTAGATTCTTAGATCCCCGACTTTTTTAAGAAGTCGGGGATCAGTCCATTCCTGTCATGCTGAGCGAAGAAATTAGGAGACGGCAGTGCCGTGTCCCTACCTAAAATAATATTGTAGGGACACGGCACTGCCTTCTCCTCTATCATAAAGAGTGCAACTCAGTATGACACACAGACTTTGGGTAATTCCTGTCTTAGTCTGCGGAGGCAGACTTCGTTTGTGTAGTCGCGGTTTCAACCGCCGGAATCATAAAAATAACTATATGAAAAAAGCACTTATTTGTGGTGTATCCGGTCAAGACGGAGCTTATTTAGCGAAACTACTTTTAGATCAAGGTTATGAAGTTTCCGGCACTTCCAGAGATGCCCAAATGTCTAGTTTCGGAAACCTAGCCCGTTTGGGAATCCGAGAACAAGTAAAACTAGAGTCCATGTCTCTCAACGATTTTCGCAGCGTCTTGCAGGTACTAGCAAAAATTCAGCCAGACGAAGTATACAATCTAGCCGGTCAAAGTTCCGTTGGTCTATCCTTTGAACAACCTGTAGAAACCCTCGAAAGTATTGCCACTGGCACATTGAATCTGTTAGAAGCAATTAGATTTACAGGCGGCAAAATTAAACTTTATAATGCCAGTTCCAGCGAATGTTTTGGGGATACCAGAGGCAATCCAGCCGATGAAAATACCCCCTTTCGTCCCAGAAGCCCTTACGCAGTAGCAAAAGCAGCAGCATTTTGGGAAGTCGCAAATTATCGGGAAGCATACAATTTGTTTGCCTGTTCTGGTATTCTATTCAATCACGAATCGCCGCTGCGCCCGGAGAGGTTTGTAACCCAAAAAATTGTCTCAATTGTGTGTCGGATTGCCGCAGGGAGTTCGGAAAAACTGCATTTAGGTAATATTTCAGTCCATCGAGATTGGGGTTGGGCGCCGGAATATGTAGAAGCAATGTATTTGATGTTGCAGCAGGATGAACCGGAGGATTATGTAATAGCTACGGGTGCTAGTTTTGCTTTGGAAGAGTTTGTGCAGACGGCTTTTGTTTGTGCGGGTTTGGATTGGCGGGAGCATTTGGTGACCGATGCGAGTCTCTACAGACCGACGGAGATTGCTGTAGGGAAGGGGAATCCCGCGAAGGCGAAGGCTAAGTTGGGATGGGAGGCGAAGTATAAGATGCAGGATGTGGTGCGGATGATGGTTGAGGCGAGGCGGATTGTTTGAACTAGAATTTAATATTAATTCCGTTTGCATTGGATTGATATATAGGAGACGGCACTGCCGTGTCCCTACCGCGATTAATTGTAGGGACTAAGGCACTCGCGACCTCCTCATTTCGGCTTTCGAGTTCTTATCGCCCTAAAAGCTTGACCAAACCAACACCCCCAAAGTAAAGAGCGAGCACCGCACCTCCCAAAAGACTTTGAGTCAAAGGGTCAGTTGAAGGCGTTAACACAGCTCCCAAAACAGCCGCTCCCAATATTACATAGCGCCACCCAGACAACATTTGCTTAGAAGAAACTATCCCTAAAACACCAAGCAAAACTTGGACAATCGGGATTTGAAATGCTAAGCCAGTGCTGAACATTAATAATAAAACAAATTCAAAGTATTTATCGATCGACCATAATTGCTCTACGACATCCGCTCCGTAGGTGACAAAGAAATTGAGCGCAGCCGGAATCAAAGCGATGTAAGAAAATACTATCCCGCCTAAAAATAGGAAACTGGAACCGAAGAAAACAGGACCAAGCAACCCGCGTTCTTTGCGTGTTAATCCTGGAAGTACAAATAATGCTATTTGATAAAAAATAAATGGACTGGCGATTAGTAAACCACTATATCCAGCAACTTTGATTGAGACAAAGAAATACTCTCCGGGAGCTAGTTGCAAAAATTTGACTGCTCCTGCTGGTACTTCTAACAGTTTAACGATCGGTCTAACATATAAAAAGCAGCCAGCTATACTGATTACTACTGCAATTAGTGTATAGAAAATTCGCAGCCGCAATTCTTCTAAATGATCGAACAAAGACATCTCAACTTCGTCGGGGAGTTCGTCGAGAAATTCGTTTTCCAAGTTGCGCGAACCCATGAAACCCTCTGCGATTGGCATAATGCTGGGTTCGAGGTTATTGTCAAAATTTTGTTCGGATGTCTCCAAGTCTGAGGGGGATGTCATAAGGAATCGGGAATGGGGAATGGGGCATCGGGCATCGGGCATCGGGGCCAAAAGCCTTGGCTTCAGTTATTATAACCAATAAATAACAGCCCACAACTAACTAATGACTACTGACTTCTTCAATGCTAATCGCAATTTTGCCGACAGCCCGCCCCGTTTCGCTGTAAGTGTGGGCTGCTGCTACTTCTTCGAGGCTGTAAGTGCGATCGACAATCGGATCAACTTTACCAGATTCGATTAATTCCCGCAAAATCCCTAAATCGCTGTTGTTAGCATTAGCCACAATTAACTTAGCTTTTTTACCAGACATAAACAAGCTGACAAACATCGGAGCGAGGTTGTCGAAACTAGGCAAAGTCGAGATATAAACTCCCTCTGTTTCCAGCACATCTTCGCATTCAGCAAATGTTTTATTGCCAACAGCATCCAAGATTATATCATACTTTTGTGCTTGTTGAGTAAAATCGGTTTTAGTATAATCCAGAACAAAATTTGCTCCCAAATCATGGACTAAATCGCTATTTCTGGCACTGGAAACTCCTGTAACTTCGGCGTTCATGGCTTGGGCAATTTGCACTGCAAAAATGCCGACTCCGCCAGAAGCACCGTTAATCAATACCTTTTTTCCGGCTTGAATTTCACCCAAATCTCGGAGGGCTTGCAAAGCAGTCAAACCTGCGATCGGCACTGCTGCCGCTTGGGCATGAGTAATGTTTTTAGGTTTAATAGATGCCACAGATTCTGGTACGACGCAGTATTCAGCACAAGCGCCACCAGTCAGGGGATTCAAGAAAGTATAAACTTCATCTCCTGGTTTAAATTTGGTGACATCTAGACCCACTTCCACCACAACTCCAGAGATGTCTGAACCGACAATGCGAGGAAAGTTAAATCCTGACAATAGTTGC
This sequence comes from Oscillatoriales bacterium, assembly GCA_043718495.1. Lineage (GTDB taxonomy): Bacteria > Cyanobacteriota > Cyanobacteriia > Cyanobacteriales > Microcoleaceae > Microcoleus. The sequence goes on from JAYSVM010000009.1 coordinate 25,565, forward strand.
AAATGCCCTTGCCGAATTTTCCAGTCTACGGGATTGACGCTGCTAGCCAGAACGTGCACTAGCAATTGATCTGGTTTGATTGTCGGCTTTTCCACTTCTCGGTATTGCAATACCTCAACGCCGCCGTAGCGATCGAACACAACTGCTTTCATAGGGAATTTTTAGGTTTATTTCAAATAGAACGCTCAATTATGTACAATTATATAGTAATTCTATTTGCTTTGTGAACAAGATTTATTTTTTTTAACCGCAGAGGGCGCAGAGATAGAGAAAAGATAGAGATAGAGATTATGTGCATTGACATAATTACTCTTAAATACCTCTAAAGACTCACTCTCATACCTTAGATGACTTACTAATTTATCACTTTAGCTAGACGCTAAAACAAGCATAAATAACTTATGTTTAGATAAAAATATAGTCTGAGGCAAACTGATTATGACAACAGATAACGGTACCAAAACAAAACGAGTTGCCATACTTATCGAAAATGGAGTTGAGGATTCCGAATTTCTAGTTCCTTATAATGCCTTAAAACAAGCAAACTTTGATGTAGTTGTCCTCGGTTCCCGAACAAATGAAAAGTATGCAGGGAAACTGGGCAAATTAGCCATGCAAGCAGACGGAACTACTACTGAATCAGTGGCGGCAGAATTCGATGCAGTGGTAATTCCTGGCGGTATGGCTCCCGATGTGATGCGGACTAATCCCAATACAGTACGCTTTGTCAAAGAAGCTTTTGAAGCAGGAAAAATCGTTGCTGCTGTTTGTCACGGCCCACAAGTTTTGATTGAAGCTGACTTGCTTAAAGGTAAAAATGCGACTGGTTTCTTGGCAATCAAAAAAGACATGATTAATGCTGGAGCTAACTACATTAATGAAGCTTTAGTAGTTGATGGCAACTTGATTACTTCCAGGCAACCGGGAGATTTAGCAATATTTACCACGGCAATTTTAGCTCGACTGGGTTACGGCGGAAAAGCTGTCGGTTTGCCAGAAGAAACTGACTCAAATGCAGAATGGTGGAAGTTAGCTAATGCTTGGGGTGGCTCCACACAAGGCGACATTGTGAAAGGTTTGAATACTGCTCTCGCAGGTGAACGCTATGCTTGTGAAGCATTTGAACATTATGCGGAAAAAACGCAAGACAGCGATTTGCGATCGCTCCTGACAGAAATGATTAAAAATAAACAGCACCACATCATCGCTCTCGAAACTCGCCTCAATGATTTCGGTGAAAAACCTTCGATTCCCGCCCAAATTGCTGATAAATATGCTAAGCTGAAAGCTTCAATGCAAGGAACAGATGAAATGTTCTTGCTGCGAAGCACTCTCGGCGATTTACAAACAGGTGTTGTTGATCTCAACCACCTACGGGCAAAGTTCACAGATCCGGTATCAACAGCCATTTTTACAGAGATAGAATCGGATTTGTCCAAGTGCGAGCAGGCCGTTGTTAAAGTCTACCGCACCCACGCTGTTTCCCAGGAAATTAAAGCTCCAAAACCTTCCACTAGCCCCGCTGTAAAAATGTAATCAGCAGGCGCTTAAATATGTTTGCAGTTGCAGGTTGACTCGCTTCGACTTCGGCGCAACTGCAAACTTGTTCTGTGAAAAATTAAATCTACTGATTTCAGGTAAAATAAAACCTAAGACTGAAAAACAGGCACTCAAATAACCGCAAGGTGGAGGGTTTTATTCAATGGGTTCTATATTCGTTTCAGCCGGACATGGTGGCTTTGAGGGAAATCTGCGCGATCCAGGCGCGATGGCTTTTGGGACAACCGAAGCCCAGGAACTTATTTTAATTCGGGATTTATTGGTACCTGAATTGCGGCAGCGAGGCATAGAAACTTTTTCTGTACCAGATACTCTCAGTTTAGTGCAAAGTATCGCTTGGATCAATGAGCGATGCCGTGCGGGAGATGTCGCTGTAGAACTACACGCTGACGCTTTTTCAAATCCTCTGGTTCGGGGCGCAAGCGCATTTTATATTGGTAGCAACCCTAAGCGAAAAGCTGATGCTAATTTAGTTTTAAATGGCTATTTGCGGCGTCTCCCAGGCATGGTCAATCGTGGCGCGAAAGCAGATACTGAAGCTGGTGTTGGTAGCCTGGCATTTTGTCGGCGTGTGGCTGTTCCTTCACTGTTGATAGAATTGGGTTTTTTGACTAATATTGATGATTTGCGAACATTTCAAACTCGCCGCCGTGATATCGCGCTGGGACTGGCTGACGGACTCGAAGCTTGGTTGAAAAATACGGATTTGAAACCCTTAATACCTGCACCAACGCCAACGCCAACGCCAACGCCAACGCCAACGCCAACACCAACGCCAACACCAACGCCAACACCTCCACCTGTAACTTATGCGCTAATTAATATCAACATCAATGGTGCAGCACATGAGGAGAAAGGTATTTTGGTGAACGGAAATGCTTTTGTTCCCTCAGAAGTTCTGGACATTTTTGATATCCTGCCTGCTGCGGTTGACAGACGGATTACCTATAAGGGTGTAGTATTTGTACGGGCGATCGATTTGCGCGATCGCGATATTGCCGTAGCCTGGGATCAGTCAACAATATCAGTATCTCTGCGATCGCGCCGTGATATCCTTGCAGGAATTGGAAAAATCATGAATCGCGGTCAAATTACGGCCCAACAAATGACTGTTTTTCTGAATAAAAACAATAGTAAAGCTCTGACACAGTTTCCCAGTTTACCTCAAATTTACCTACAAGAAGCCGCCGCCGAAAGTGTCAATCATGACCTAGCTTTTTGTCAAATGTGCTTGGAAACAAATTTTCTAAATTTTGGTGGTTCTGTCAAACCCGAACAATTTAACTTTGCCGACATGGGAGTAATTAGTACCACAAGTGCGGGCCTCTCATTTCCCGATGCCCGCACAGGAGTTAGAGCGCACATTCAGCATCTGAAAGCTTACGGTAGCACAGAACCAATTAACCAACCTTTAGTTAAAGAAAATGTGCGTTTTAAGTTTGTCAAACGTGGTGTCGCGCCGACAGTCAATGAATTGGTTGGACGCTGGAATTCCGATCCTCAATACGCACAAAAAATCTTGAATACAATCCGGTTATTGTATGAAAATGCAGGTTTGTTATAAAACAAGTTCGGCAAGCGGAAAACTCAGAGTCTTTAGACCTGAGATGAAAGCGACACGAGCGGTTTTAACCGCCATGAATCTTTCTTAATTCTTAACATTTTTAGCAGTGTAAAAAGGGCTTTTGCCCTTACACTGGGATTGGGATGGATACACAGGTGCAAACCTGAGAAGCAAAT
>JAYSVM010000081.1:0-2042 GCA_043718495.1 Oscillatoriales bacterium
TTCATAAGTACTCCCGCTGATATTAATTTTTCCTATCTCACTGTTTTGTTCCATCCTTGCTGCCGTATTTACGGTATCACCCCAAATATCATAAGCGTACTTTTTTATTCCGACAATACCTGCAACCACCGAACCGCTATTTATTCCAACGCGTATTTCAAAGAGACCACCCGAATGTTTCCTGTACTCCATAAACTTTAAAATATCCTGTGCGGCACGGGTTATATGTAAGGCATGGGCGTCATTCTCATTAGGCATACCGCAAACAGCGAGGTAAGCATCACCAATAGTTTTAATTTTTTCTAAACCGTGGCGATCGGCTAAATGGTCAAAAGCTGAAAAAATATCATTGAGCACTTCTACTACCGCAGTAGCTGAAACTCTCGATGAAAGTTCTGTAAACCCGACAATATCGGCAAACATCACAGTTACTTCCCCAAAACTTTCAGCAATATTTTTTTCGTTGCGCTTCAAACGCTGGACAATCGCGGCAGGCAAAACGTTTAGCAGCAGTTGATCGGACTTGGTTTGTTCAGCTTCCAACTGTTGGTAAGCATCCTGTAACTGGGAAGCTTGGCGAGCTCTTTCTTGGGCTAGTTTTTCGATTTGGGCGGTGCGACTCAAGGCTGTCAGCATATAAGTCACGGGAATCAGAGTCCACAGCATCCCTATCGTGAGAGTTCCCCAAGAACGCCAATGTTTACGACTTTTGCCAATTTCTGCCGTTGCTGAGACGTAGAGTGACCAATCGCGATCGCTAATTTTGAGGAGTCTTCTGCAAGCTGTATAATCCGGGCCTGGATTGTGGAGAATCGGACAGCTTAACTTTACTTCCTGTGGCACGTCGGCGGGTGCTGGAAATACTTGTTGGTTGGCGGATTTAAAAAGCACTGAAAACTGGTTAATTTGCTCTTGGGCTGCCGTATCTCTGACAACTGGGGAGCCGGTGGGTAATGAAACTACAGATGCTTCTTGCTTGTCTGGAGTCTCGCTAGATAGATAAATATTTAGATAGTCGGTGTTGCGTCCTTTCAAAGAGGTTTGGAAAATATCTTTGCCTAGAAATACTCCCAGAACAAATCCTTGTAGCAATTCGCGACGGGATTCGACGGTAGTTGGTTTGGCGCTATTTGTATAAATTGGGACTATTGCCAAAAGATCCACTTCTGAGGAATTATTTTCTATTAAACCAATCTGGCTGGTGACAACCATTTCTCCAGTATCACGCCCCTGTTCGAGTGCTGCACGGATTTCTGGGCGGGAGGCGAAGTCAAAGCCCAAAACTGTCTGGTTTTTGGCTGCGGGTTCGATGTACAAACCAGGGAAATATTCGGAACGTTGACGGGCCTGAATTGGTTGTCCTTGGGAGCCTCGTTCTGTAATCTGGAAGTTTGGATTGTTTTTAGTGCTGTTTTGGGCTTCGTAGTTTGCCCGATCGCGATTAGGGACACGGGGAACCCAAGCGAGGATTTGCAGACTGGGGTGGATGGATAGGGGACGGCCTACAAATTGTGCAAAAGAGGATCTATCGACTGCGCGGAATGCTTTCATGTAGTCGCTGAGGGCGAGCACTGCGTCTAAATCGGAGTTGATTTGGCGTTCGAGGGCGATCGAGATATCGTCAATACTACGGTGTGTTTGATAGTCCCAGCGCCCGTTTTCCCAGTTCCAGACAACGACGAATGCCAGTGTGGACAATCCTATGCCCAAAGTCAGCGTCAAACTCGCTGGAATGTAGCGGAACCAGGGCAAAGGTAATTTTTTTAACATAATTGCTTCGCGAAATTTCAATCCAGAATTCCGATCGCTGCCCTGGTGTACAAATAGTCGCAGAATTCCCCTTATATTTTTTTACCACAATCTGATAGCAGATCGACAGAACAGGCAAGATGCCTGTTCCACAAGGGATCAATTTTATTGTGAAACAGGCATCTTGCCTGTTCATAAAAGGCTGATTGAGAATGGTGTAATATCAAATCCGGTAGCATCGAAATTATTAGTAGCCAAAATTAGGAGACGGCAGTGCCGTGTCCCTACAATAT
>JAYSVM010000082.1:0-51505 GCA_043718495.1 Oscillatoriales bacterium
ATCTAGATAAAGTAGTTAGTAACTATCGCTTGACGATTGGTGACTAAGTAGACGGCGTTTGACGGTCGTAGCGAGAGTTTTACTCGCGTTCGCAGAATCGAGGGTGTCTTGAGACCTGAGAGTGTCAATACTAAAAATTTGCTAAATTTGCCTGCTATTCCGGATGCACCTCTTTCGGCTAGAACAAAGGGATGGTAGATGCACCCTGGTTTAAACCCTAGAGATTAGTCTCTGGGGTTTTTTATTGATCTTCTGGGGACTGCTGAGGGAGTTCTGCCCGATCGCATTTCGGAGATACAACATCCGGCAAAGCGCGATCGAAATAATAAAGCCAAGCCAATCCAGCCAATCCTAAAACAATCCCTGTCAAGCTTACCATCTGTGCAGTCCGCAGCGGCCCAAACATCAAACTGTCCGTTCGCAACCCTTCAATCCAGACTCTACCAGAACTGTAAGCTGTCAAATAAACCAAAAATAAACTACCGATTTTTAAGCGAATTTTACCCTGAAAATCACGGAAAAATAGAGTCAGCAGCAAGCCAAATACTGTCAAATTCCACAGAGATTCGTAGAGAAATGTGGGGTGAAAATATTCAAAATTAGTGTATTCCTGTGGGCGATATTCCAGGGGAATATACAACTTCCAAGGTAAATCTGTAGGGCGGCCAAAAGCTTCGGAATTAAAGAAATTTCCCCAGCGTCCAATTGCTTGACCAAGAATTGCCGAAGGCGCAACTAAATCTGCCAATTTCCAAAAAGAAACTTGCTGAATTTTCGCAAAAATTAAAGCTGCGATCGCGCCGCCCAACATCGCCCCATGAATCGCAATTCCACCTTTCCAAATCGCAATCAAATCCTCCGGGCGCTGGACATATTGTTGCCACTCAAAAGCAACATAATAAATTCTGGCACAAGGAATTGCGCCCACAACTAGCCAGATTGCCAAGTCGCCCAACAATTCGGGGTTGACACGACGCTTGGTGGCTAAATATTGAGAAAGACTGACCCCAATCAAGACAGCAGAAGCAATCAACAAGCCGTACCAGCGGACAGCTAAAGGGCCGAGTTGAAAGATAATCGGGCCGGGAGACGTAAATTGAAACCCCAGGGGCAGCGCAAGAATATTTAGCACCATAAAAGTTGCATTAATTTTTGTGGAAAGCAGTTAAATGTGCACACCCTTGGACAAACTACAGAGTTTATTTTAGGTGGCTGTGGTCATTTAGACGCAATTTTTCTAGGATTTAGCCAAAAATTAACTTTTTCGTGGAAAATTCTGTGGTTGCAACCCGATCGGCAGTTCATCAGATCCACCTAATTTAACCGAAAACGCAAGGGCTATATATTACCCTCGTAGAGCCCTGATGTATCCTGAGTCACCAAAATCCTGGGTTGGGCTATGGGATTAATGACACAATTACCTTGAAATACGTCCAGGACTATAAAAGTAAGTCGGACTAGACATACAAAAACTATTTGAGGTAATATGCAATTATCAAAAAACAATAAATTCATTAGCAAAGAATCTACCATGACACCATCCAAATTTTACATCCCTTCGTTGGACGGCTTTAGGACTATTGCTTTTCTGATTGTCTTTTTATCTCATGCAGGGCTGAATCATATTATTCCTGGAGCTTTTGGTGTCACAGTGTTTTTCTTTCTAAGTGGATATTTGATCACAACTTTGCTGAGACGTGAATATGAAAAAAACAACTTCATTAATTTAAAAAGTTTTTATTTGCGACGGATTGTGCGAATTTGGCCAGGGTTCTATCTAGCTTTATTCCTAGGAACTACCTTGACATTAATAGGTGTATTTAAAGAGCCAATCAGACTATCAGCTTTGGTCAGTCAAGTGCTACATTATTATAACTATTATGAAACTTTTTATGGTGCCTATGGAGTAGCTCCTGGTAGTGGTGCCTATTGGTCTCTGGCGGTTGAGGAACACTTCTACCTTGTTTTCCCTTTTCTATATATTACTTTACTCAAAATGCGTGTGAGTCGCCAAAGGCAAATGTTAATTTTTTTGGGACTTTGCTTAGTGATTTTAATTTGGAGATGTGTTCTAGTTTTTGGCATGGGAGCAACGGAAGCTCGTATCTTGCATTTATCCGATACTCGAATAGATAGCATACTTTTTGGCTGTGCATTAGCGGTCTACGGCAACCCAGTATTAGATGCCCACTATGGTTCCGACCGACTGTGGAAATATTTCTTACTACCACTAGGAATCAGTTTACTTTTGTTCTCGTTTATCTGTCGTTATCCTGAGTTTCGGTATACATTGCGTTACACTATTCAAGGTATTGGACTATATTCGGTTTTTATTGCTGCTATCCGTTTTCCAGATTGGGGGGTATTTCAAATTCTCAATTGGGGTTGGATGCGGTTTATTGGTTTGCTTTCATACTCGCTTTATCTAGTACACGATACTGTGCTTCAACTTGTTTATCTTTATTTACCTAAAATGCCTATGGCTTTGCAGGGAGCGATGAGTCTCCTGATTTCCTTTGTATTAGCCTATGCAATGTACATATATATAGACCTGCCATGCGCCAAGCTACGCAAGCAATTTTCATCCTGACGAATTAATTGGCAGAAAATATTGATTAAGTCCATTTTGGCCAATTTCGCACCAGATGGTCGGCAGCTTTGCTCCAGAAGTTTTAATATAGAGGGTGACTGTAAATTTTTTGATGACCTATGTCTCCTACTTCCGTTTCTCAGGTGTACTCTTCTGGTAATCCCAAGGGTGCGAATCAGTCTGACAAGACTGATGCTTTTGCTGTTGAGTCTAGTAAAATTCCACCCTTGTTGGGGGCGAGTTTGGCTGAGTTAACGGAGTGGGTGCAGCAACATGGGCAACCTGCTTATCGTGGAAAGCAATTGTACCAGTGGATTTATGAGAGAGGCGCGCGATCGCTGTCTGATATTTCTGTATTCTCGAAACAGTGGCGCGAGACTGTGGCTGATGTTCCGATCGGGCGATCGACTATTCATTTGCGATCGGTCGCACCAGACTCCACCGTCAAGTATCTCCTAAAATTGGCAGACGGTCAAATCATTGAAACCGTCGGCATTCCCACCGAAAAACGACTGACTGTGTGCGTCTCAGCCCAAGTTGGCTGCGCGATGGGCTGCGACTTTTGCGCTACAGGCAAAGGCGGTTTCAAGCGCAACTTAGAAGTACACGAAATCGTCGATCAAGTCTTGACAGTACAGCAAGATTTCGGCCGCCGAGTCAGCCACATCGTATTTATGGGCATGGGCGAACCCTTGCTGAATTTCGATAATGTCGTATCGGCTGTCAAGTGTTTGAATGAAGATGTCGGAATTGGACAGCGAAACATCACCATTTCCACAGTGGGAATTCGCAATCGTATTCGCAAATTAGCCGAACATCACTTGCAAGTTACCCTTGCAGTCAGTCTCCACGCTTCCAATCAAAGATTGCGCGAAGAATTAATTCCTAGTGCCCAGCCTTATCCTTTGGATGAGTTAATCGCCGAATGTCGCGAATATGTTCAATCTACGGGGCGCAGATTGAGTTTTGAATACGTGCTTTTAGCTAATGTAAATGATTGGCCAGAACACGCGGCGGAGTTAGCTGGTAAGTTGCGCGGTTTTCAGTGTCACGTCAATTTGATTCCTTACAACCCGATTCAGGAAGCTGAATATCAGCGACCAACTCCCAATCGAATCAACGGTTTTGTTACGGTTTTAAAAGAGAAGAAAATTGCAGTTAGCGTGCGGTATTCTCGCGGGTTGGAAGCAAATGCAGCCTGTGGACAATTGCGGGCTTCGGAGGTTTGATTCTTTACTCATTTGATGGGACTCGGCGGTTGAAAAAGACTGTTGGCGAATTCACATAGGGTTTTACCCCTCATCTCTGAAACCAGCAAAGACGTGTTTCTCTTATAGATTTCGTAGGTTGGGTTGAGACTTGCGAAACCCAACACATTATTTTAAAAGAGTTGGGTTTCGCTCTCGCGTCAACCCAACCTACACTATCTACACTATCTGCCAATTGCCTACTGCCCATTGTCAACTACCAATTAAATCGTCTAATTCATCTTGCATTTGATTGGTAACTAAATCGAAACAAGCATCAACATAATCGCGATCGCGTGCCGCCTCCGAACCGTACTTTTCAAACACAATCGGTTTGCACACGCGAGTCCGAATTTGCACAGGCAAAGGCAGATGAGGCAAAGGCCCAATACTCAATCCCCAAGGCAATCCTAAATACACTGGAAACACCACCGGATCGATACCAAATAACCACGGCATCCCTAATTCATGCAATTGCTTTGCTTCCTTGTAGAAATCTCCCAGTACCATCAAAGTATCGTGAGCACCGTGGGAAATAATTGGTAAAATGGGGACTTCTTCTCGCAAGGCTAACTTAATAAATCCTTTGCGCCCTGCAAAGTAAATTTTATCCCGCAAGTGATGGGGACGAAAAGTATCTTCTGCACCGCCAGGATAGACGAGAACCGGACAATTTTTTCGCAAAGCTGCGATCGCCATTTTGGGATGCGCCTGGATAGCACCACACTGAACTGCCATACCAGCAATATCAGGAGAAATCTTCCAAACCGTTGGGTGCATCAATCCGTAGGCCAACCTTTGGGTGCCGTACCTGTAGAACCATTCGTATAGGAACATAAACATATCAGGTGCGATGATTCCCCCGTTGTGAGAACCGACAACCAGCATTTTTCCGCTAGCGGGGACGTGTTGCCAGCCGTCGCTTTCTACGCGAAAATAGTAGCGGTACAGCCACTCCCACAGTGGCAGCATCAGTTGAATGAATTCAGGATTGCGATCGTCTAAAGATAAACCATCAAAGCGAGAGGTTTTGCCATTGCTTATCGGACTGGATGCAGAATATTTCATTTCTTGGTGTTTGGATGCGATCGGCGGTAAAAAATAGTATTTTTAGTATTGCAAATTCTATAGAGTTAAATTATCATGTTTTGGCAAATCTGAGTTAAATTAGAAGAAAAACTGATTCATCTGCCAAATCTGAAGAATTGAGAATACTGTGTCACATACTATCGTTACGAATATTTGCGAAGGAGTTGCCGATTGCGTCGGCGCTTGTCCAGTTGCTTGCATCCAACCAGGCCCCGGCAAAAATGTCAAGGGTACAGATTGGTTTTGGATTGACTTTGATACCTGCATTGACTGTGGGATTTGTTTGCAGGTGTGTCCTGTCGAAAATGCGATCGTCGCCGATGAGCGACCTGAGTTACAACAAACTCCCACTTGATTAAATTGTACACTCTGCATTAACTCTTCCTTCCCCCTCTCTTCTCTTCCTTTGTGTCCTTTGCGTCTTCGTGGTTCGTTAAAATTCTATAGGAACTTTTTTGTGAACCGCAGAAGGCGCAGAAAACACAGAGAAGAAAGTGAGAAAGATTAAAAAATGTCATATTTAGATATCTTAAGTGCAGGTAATTAATTATGCTACTTTTAGATCCAAAAACTCTGGTTCCAGCTATCGAACAGCGCGTCATCCTATATACTGTTTTACAAACAGCTAAGTAGCTTAACTGAATAACTAATAACTAATCACCAATTCCCAATTCCCAATTCCCAATTCCCAATTCCCAATTCCCCAATGCTTACGATCGCACTTCATGACACTCACATCTCATCCATCCGCAGCCACGCCGAAAACACCTACCCCGAAGAGTGCTGCGGTTTGTTGTTAGGTACGATCGCCAACAATGTTAAAACCTTAGTAGAAGTCTGCCCAACCAAAAATGACTGGAGTGCCGAAGCTGAAGATAATAGCTCAGAAAAAATAGGATTGACAAAAAAACGTAGATATGCTATGTCAGCAGCAGATATGCTGAAGGGAATGAAAGATGCACGCGATCGCAACTTAGAAATTATCGGCATCTACCATTCTCACCCAGATTGTGCCGCAGTGCCCTCAGAGTGCGATCGAACCCTCGCCTGGCCACAATACTCCTACATCATCGTCTCCGTTCAAAAAGGCCGTTCAGAAGACCTCCGCAGTTGGAGTCTTGACACAGAAGGCAACTTCCAAGCCGAGGAAATTCTCAGAGTAGATTAAGAAATAGTTACTAAAAATCACAAACACGCAAAACTGCGAAACATTCAGATAAGATATAATTCAAAATTGGCACTATACAGAATATCATGCTAAATCCTAATCTGGACGAGATCCAGCTCAACAAAGAAGAATACGAACGCTACTCTCGCCACCTCATCCTCCCAGAAGTAGGATTGGACGGGCAGAAGCGTCTCAAAGCAGCCAGCGTACTCTGCATCGGTACAGGAGGACTCGGTTCGCCGCTGCTGCTGTATTTAGCCGCCGCAGGGATTGGTCGCATTGGGATTGTAGACTTTGATATTGTTGACTATTCCAACTTGCAACGCCAAGTAATTCACGGCACATCTTGGGTAGGTAAACCGAAGATTGAATCGGCTAAAAATCGGATTTTAGAAATTAATCCTTTTTGCCAAGTTGACCTGTACGAAACTCGTATGAGTTCCGAAAATGCGATCGCAATTGCCACACCCTACGACATCATCATCGACGGCACCGACAACTTCCCGACTCGCTATTTGATGAACGATGTTTCGGTACTTTTAAATAAGCCCAACGTCTACGGTTCCATCTTCCGATTTGAAGGTCAAGCCACCGTTTTCAACTACCAAGGTGGCCCAAATTACCGAGATTTGTACCCAGAACCACCACCTCCGGGAATGGTACCTTCCTGTGCAGAAGGCGGCGTTTTAGGCGTTTTGTGTGGAATTATCGGCACTATTCAAGCCACAGAAGCGATCAAAATTATCTTAGGTCAAGGCACTACTTTAAGCGGCAGACTGTTGCTTTACAATGCCTTAGATATGACATTCCGGCAATTGAAATTGCGGCCGAATCCAGTGCGTCCAGTAATTGAAAAACTGGTCGATTACGAACAATTCTGCGGAATTCCTCAAGCCAAAGCACAGGAAGCAAATCAGCAAATGCAAATTCCTGAGATGACTGTCACGGAACTTAAGGCATTAATTGATAGTGATGCGAAAGATTTTGTATTGTTAGATGTTCGGAATCCTAACGAATATCAAATTGCTCAAATTCCTGGGTCAGTATTAGTACCATTACCGGATATTGAAAACGGCAATGGTATTGAGAAAGTCAAGGAATTGTTGAATGGCCACCGATTGATTGCACATTGCAAAATGGGCGGACGTTCTGCGAAAGCCTTGGGCATTTTGAAGGAAGCTGGAATTGAGGGGATTAATCTTAAAGGCGGAATTACGGCTTGGAGTCAAGAAGTAGACCCGTCAGTACCTCAATATTAACTCGAAATTAGGAGACGGCAGTGCCGTGTCCCTACAATATTCTGGGTAGGGACACAGCATTGTTGTGTCCTTCTCAATTAAACACTCAATGCAAGTTCAGGTAATTTGGGTTCCGATGAATCACCGGGTAATACCTTCACCACACCGTTTTCATCCACATCCACGATCGCACTTTGACCTTCTTTCAGCTTACCAGACAACATTTCCTCAGCCAGTACATCTTCCAGCAATCGCATAATTGCGCGACGTAAAGGCCTCGCACCATAACTGGGATTGTAGCCTTCTTTAACTAACAGTTCCTTGAACGCTTCTGTGACAGACAAGGTAATATCCTGTTCCGTTAAGCGAGTGAAAAGCTGTTGCAACATGATGTCGGCAATCTGTTTAACTTCTCCCTTATTCAACTGGCGGAAGACGATAATTTCATCTAAGCGGTTGAGGAATTCAGGACGGAAAAACTGTTTTAGTTCTTCGTTTACCAAGTTGCGAACGCGGTTGTATTGACCATCTGCGGCATCTTCAGTAAACTCAAAACCGAGACCACCGCCACCTTTTTCAATCACTCGCGAACCAAGGTTGGAAGTCATGATCAGCAGCGTATTCTTGAAGTCAACTGTCCGACCTTTGGCATCAGTCAATCGGCCGTCTTCTAAGATTTGCAGCATCATGTTGAAGACATCTGGGTGCGCCTTTTCGATTTCGTCGAATAAGACTACTGTGTAAGGACGACGACGGACTGCTTCTGTTAGTTGGCCGCCTTCATCGTAGCCCACGTAACCCGGAGGAGAACCGATTAGTTTGGAAACCGTGTGGCGTTCCATATACTCGGACATATCTAACCGAATCATCGCGTCTTCGGAACCGAAGAAATAAGCTGCTAAAGCTTTTGTCAGTTCCGTTTTACCGACACCTGTGGGGCCGGAAAAGATGAAACTGGCGATCGGGCGATTCGGATTTTTCAACCCTACCCGTGCGCGACGGATGGCTTTAGAAACTGCGGTGACAGCTTCTTCTTGACCGATTAAACGCTGGTGCAAAGTGTCTTCCATGTGCAGCAGCAATTCCGATTCCGATTCTGTCAGTTTGCTAACTGGTACTCCCGTCCAATTGGCCACGATGTGGGCGATGTCTTCTTCGGTGACGATGGGAGAGATTCTGACTTGGCTTTTGTTGATTGTCGCTTCGGCGATTTCGGCTTCAATTGCTAATTCCCGATCGCGCAATTTGCTAGCTTTCTCGAAATCTTGTTCCCGAACAGCGATATCCTTTTCCTTGCTGACAGCCGGCAGTTGTTTTTTAAGTTCTTTAACTTCTGGCGGGGTTTGCGAATGGAGCACATGAACGCGGGAACCTGCTTCGTCAATTAAGTCGATCGCCTTGTCGGGCAAAAATCGATCGTTAATATACCTGTCTGACAGTGTAGCCGCTGCTTCTAAGGCTGCATCAGAAATCGTCAACTTGTGATGTTGTTCGTAAGCCGATCGCAAACCATACAATATTTCGATCGTTTCAGCCACACTCGGTTCGCCAACTTTGATCGGTTGGAAACGCCGTTCTAGGGCTGCATCGCGTTCGATATACTTCCGATATTCATCCAGCGTAGTTGCTCCAACACACTGCAATTCGCCTCTGGCAAGTGCTGGTTTAAGCATATTGGAGGCATCCATGCTGCCTTGAATAGCCCCTGCACCAACTAAGGTATGAATTTCATCAATTACCAGGATAATGTTGCCTGCGGCGCGAATTTCCGCCATGATTTTCGTCAGGCGTTCTTCAAATTCCCCACGGAATTTTGTCCCTGCAATCAGCGAACCCATATCCAGACTGATTACTTGTTTGTCTTCCAAAATATCCGGGACATTTCTGTTGACAATCCGTTGGGCGAGTCCTTCGGCGAGGGCAGTTTTGCCTACTCCTGGTTCGCCGACTAGCACGGGGTTATTCTTGGTGCGGCGGCCGAGCACTTGAATGACGCGCTCGATTTCGTTTTCGCGGCCCACAACTGGATCGAGTTTACCTTCGGCGGCTAACTTCGTGAGGTTTGTGCCGAATTCTTCTAAAGTTGGGATTTTGCGATCGGTACTTTGACGGCCTCCAGATACCGCAGCCACTTCTCCCACTGCACGAATTACCTGAGTGCGGACTCTGGATCGATCGATCCCCAAGTTTTGTAGCACCTTCGCGGCGACACCTTCATCATCCTGGATCAGTCCCAGCAGAATGTGTTCAGTGCCAATGTAATTGTGGCCCAACTGCCGCGCTTCATTCAGCGCCGTCTCGAAAATCCGCTTGACGCGGGGCGTGAAAGGAATTTCAGGCGGTAGAAAACCCGATCCCCTACCGATGATATTTTCGATTTCGTTGCGCGCCTCTTTCAAGTTGAGACCCATTTCTAGTAAGACTTTTGCAGCGATGCCAGTGCCTTCGCCCACAAGTCCCAAGAGGATTTGCTCAGTGCCCACAAAATTGTGGCCGAGGCGACGCGCTTCCTCTTGGGCTAGCATTATTGCTTTAATGGCTTGTTCTGTAAAGCGTTCAAACATATTTTTAACCATCCTACTGAGTTGGCGAGGGCTGTATCGCTGCTGGTGAGGAGCGATTTGGAACATTACACAAATTATATATGTAAATTTTTGTGTATTTCCTACAATCTAATTTATCGCTGCTGATGATATGCCGACAATGAGGATAGCCGAATAGTCGGGGTGTGGTTGCCGTCCGCCACTGCAATATACACTGATTGAGATCAAGTTGTCACCAGCGATCGGTAACACACGCCTTTTTCAAATTGTACAGGCTCAAAAGCACTGTCAAGATTAACAGTTGTTTCCCCTCCTCCCAAAAATAAGTAGCCGTTGGGCCGCAACACTTGTCGCACTTTCGCTAAAATAGATTGCTTGGTCTGAATATCAAAATATATCAAGACATTTCGCATAAAAATAATGTCCATTTGAGGGAGTGATATCAAAGGTTGTGTTAAATTGATCTGACGAAATTTGATCGCCTTTTGAATCTCTTCTTTAATTTGCCATTCCTTGCCACAATTATAAAAGTATTTGTGCAAAAATGGAGTTGGTAAACCTCGAATAACTTCATGCTGTTGGTAGCGTCCCGATCGCGCTTTTTTCAGCATTCCTGTAGAGATATCACTGGCAATTATCTGGACTTGACCATTAATTTTCGGAAAATATTCACGCAGCAGCATCCCAATACTATAGGGTTCTTGACCGCTGGAACAAGCACCGCACCAAATATTTATAGTACCCTCATCCTGTCGCTGTTTTAACAATTCTGGGATTACGGATATTTTCAGTACCTCGAAAGGGTTGATATCTCGGAAGAAAAAAGTCTCATTAGTCATCATTGCTTCGACAATAGACTCGTAAAGATGATTAAAACCCCTTTGTTTTGTTTGTTTTAATTCTGCAACTAACCCGCTGACAGAATTTGCTCCTGTTTCTCTGGCCAACATCCCTAAACGCGATTCCACTAGGTAAGTTTTATCTTCTGAGAGAAATACGCCAGTGCGATCGTACACAAGTTTACGAATGTAATCAAAATCTGCAATACTTATCGGCATAATTGGAATTAGGGAATTGGGAATTGGGCATTGGGAATTGGGAATTGGGAACTGGGAATTGGGAATTGGGAATTGGGAATTGGGCATTGGGAATTGGGCATTGGGAATTGGGCATTGGGAATAGTACACTGAGCGTAGTCGAAGTGTATTGAAATTATCGTAAAAGTCAAAGTATCTAGCAAATAACCAATAACCCTTCGACCAATAACCAATAACCAATAACCCTTCGACTTCGCTCAGGGTACAGGAAATTTTCCATTCCCGATTACCAATTCCCAATTACCAATTACCAAGAACTAATAAATACCTGCAAAATCCACAACTTTATCAACATCTAAAAACAGTAATAATTGACCTTGAAGCTTATATACACCTCGAATCAGTGGACGTACCTTGCTAGTAAAAGTATCAGGAGCAGTTTCAAAATCATCTTGATCTACCTCTAAAATATCCCCAATATTATCTATTAATAAGCTAGCAGTTTCATCAGCAGTTCTGACAATCACATTTAGCGGTAACATTTCCGCAGGGCGATCACTTAAATCCAACCTGCGACGCAAATCAATCGCCGTAACAATTTGACCTCTTAAATTAATCAATCCTCCCACTACTGCTGGTGCTAGTGGTACTCGCGTCATCGGTTGGTAACGGGTAATTTCTTGAACTTTTTCAACTTCTATGCCAAGAAACAGGCTGTCAACAAAAAAAGTACATAATTGAGTTACTTCAGACATTTTTAATTATTCCTTTTTCATTCTTTGTGGAACAGGCATCTTGCCTGTTTTTGAGAATTGTAAAAAATGTGAATTTAATGGCATTATCTGGCACTCGCTAACACCTGTTGCATCCCGAATAAATTATCACCAATTACTGCATCGACATCAAGAATTTCAGTAACTTGACCCTGAATTACAGCACAAAACGAAATCCCTGCTTGAGTAGCTGCACCTTTGATATCGATCGCCTGTTCTACAATATCGATAATGCGATCGCACACCAGAGCGACTTGCTGTCCTGAATCAATTGACACCACGACCAAGGACAGTTTATCATCTGCTGCATCCGATCGATCGCCAAAACCATTATTTGATGAATTAACCGAATAACCATCGCTACCAAACACCGCCGACAAATAAATCACCGGCATAATTTGGTTACGATACTGCACCATATCCTGTTTGCCAACACGCTCTAAAAGATGGCGGGGAAACTCTTCCAACCGGGAGACTCGCGATAGGTGAATCGCCATCCGCCGACAATCTGGGCCCTGAAATACTAGCAACTGCTGCGGTGGTTCAGATGATTCTGGGATGCTGTTTTGGTCTGCTAAAATCGCCTTTTCCTGAGCTTTACTCATGTGAGTTTTTTGAGCAATGCCATGTACATCCAAAATCAAAGCAACTTTTCCATCACCCATAATAGTTGCTCCCGCAAAACAAGACAGAGATTTGAGCTGTTTTCCTAGGGGTTTTACTACGATTTCCTGAGTGTCATTGATCGCATCCACTACTAATCCGAAGGGTTTGTCATTAGCTTGAACAACAACTATATTCAAAGCATCATCTATGGGGATTTGCGATATTTGATCGTCGTCATGTTGATTTGTGCGATCGAGATTTAATTCTTGGTTCAAATAAATCAAAGGTAGCAATCGCCCTCGCAATCGATATACGGGAGTTCCATGAAACATCTCGATGCTCTTGAGCTGCGCTCCTTCCAATCGAAGCAGTTCTAATAAATTGACTTGAGGAATAGCGTATCTATCGCCACCAGTAGTAATAATTAAGGTCGGAATAATCGCGAGAGTTAAAGGTATTTTTAGCTTGAAAGTTGTACCTTTGCCGACTTGACTATAAAGATCAATAGTGCCGCTGATTTTCTCAATATTCGTCAGCACCACATCCATACCAACTCCCCTGCCAGAAATGTTTGTGACTTTTTCGGCAGTTGAAAAACTGGGTAAGAAAATTAAATTTAGTGCCTCTCTATCGCTGATTTGGCTGGCTTGAATGGCAGAGATTATCCCTTTTTGCACCGCCTTGTTTTTAATGCGCTCTGGATCTATTCCCCCGCCATCATCGGAAATTTCAATGTTTACCTGACCGCTTTCGTGGTATGCTCGTAGGAATAATCGCCCGATCGCAGGTTTGCCCTTAGCAACACGCACTTCCGCAGTTTCGATACCATGATCCAGAGAATTTCGGACTAAGTGAGTGAGCGGATTCGCGATCGCTTCGATTAAAGTTTTATCTAATTCTGTTTCTTCTCCTTCCATTTCTAAATTTACTTGTTTTCCTAAACTAAATGCTGTGTCGCGTACCACACGGGGAAACTTGTTCCAAATGGTACGAATCGGCTGCATTCGAGTCTTCATTACTTCTTCTTGCAACTCGGAAGTAACTAGGTTTAAGCGACCAGATACTGACTTCAAAGTATCGTCATTTTGTGGATTTGCTGTTTGTGTATTGACAAATTCTAGGATTTGGTTGCGACACAAAACCAGTTCGCCTACTAAATTCATCAACTTGTCAAGTAAGCCAACATCAACTCGGATTGCGGTGTCTGCAATCTTAAATTTATCACCTTCAGTATCAGCAGCAACAGGTATTGGTTCGTAAGCAATATTAGGACTGGCAGGAATTGGTATTTGCCAGATCGCACTTGGCTCCAACTCTGACTCAGAACCACCGGATGATTGCAGTTTTGCCAGTCTGTTGAGCAATGAAGTGCGATCGGCTGAACTTTCTTGTCCCGTGGTTTCCAGGGCTTCCATGTGCGATCGCACCGCATCGATTGTCTCCAGCAAAGCGCTAGTGATATCGGGAGTCATAGCAATTGTGCGATCGCGCAAACCACTCAGCAGACTCTCTCCAGCATGAGCCACCGCTTCCAGCTTCTCCACTCCCAGAAACCCACTATTACCTTTAATACTGTGAAGATTGCGATAAATTCGATTCATCACCTCTGGATCAGAATCGCTTTTTTCTAAAGCCACTAAATCCCCTTCAATCTGGTTCAGGTATTCGTAGCCTTCAATCAGGAATTCCTTGACATCTTCATCGATTTCCATCTCTCCTGTTCCTTTTTCGTGAGTTTTACATTTGAGAATAATAAATTATAGAATACTTTAAAACTTAAGTGGGTTCCAGTTTCTATTTCTTTTACTCTCACAGCCGGAACTAAACGATTGCAAATTTTACCTCAATAGTATACTATGTTCATACAAATCCACAAAAATTATTAAAATTCCGTCGCGCACCCTGCTTAGAGAAATATCTGTATCAAGGATAGCCAGAGACAGTTCCCAGGCAGATACAGGACTTATACGTCAACTTTTAATCAGATAAAAAATGCTAGAAACAATAAAACAAGCAGAACAAGAATTCAGCATACTCGATCGACTACCCATTGGTTTGTGCGTAATCGGACAAGATTTTTCCGTGCTATTTTGGAACCGTATTTTAGAACAGTGGACAAAAATACCCAAAAAAGAAATCATCGGTACAAACTTAAAAACTCATTTTCCCCAACTCGACGAACCTAAATATCAGAGGCGGCTGCAACAAGTATTCAAAAATGGATTGCCAGCCGTATTTTCTTCCCAACTGCATCAGTCCTTCATTGCATCAAATCAACCAAACGGCAAACCGCGATTCCAAAATACTAATGTTACTCCAATCCGAGCGATTAAAGGAGAAGGTTTTTACGCATTAATCGCCATTCAAGATGTTTCTGAACTAACACACCGAATCCAAACCTACCAGCAAGAAATTAAGCACAGATTAGTAATCGAAGAAGAATTAAAGCGCGCCACAGTTGAATCCGAAACTGCCAACCGAGCCAAAAGCGAATTTTTGGCAATGATGAGCCACGAAATCCGCACGCCGATGAATGGAGTAATTGGCATGACAGAGTTAATTCTCGACACTCAATTATCACCCATCCAGCGTAACTTTGTTAATACAATTCGTACCAGTGGCGATGCTTTGCTGGCAATTATTAATGACATCCTAGACTTTTCTAAGATAGAAGCAGGTAGGTTGGATTTAGAGGAAGAGCCTCTTAATTTGAGAGACTGTGTCGAAGAGGCTTTAGACTTAGTAGCGATGAATACTGCTGCCAAACATCTTGATTTAGCTTGCGAATTGGACGTGAATGTCCCCACATTTGTGTACGGAGATATTACGAGATTACGACAGATTTTGATAAATTTACTTGGCAATGCTACCAAGTTTACAGAAACAGGCGAAGTCGTAGTAAAAGTAACCGCAAAACAAATTTTTGAGATTCCTGTTAATAGTGAAGAATCAGAAGAATTGCCAACTAGCAATTATGAAATTCGATTTACAGTCAAGGATACAGGAATTGGCATTCCGCCCGATCGCATAAATCTACTATTTAGAGCCTTCAGTCAAGTTGACTGTTCCACAACTCGTAAATACGGCGGCACTGGCTTAGGTTTGGCTATCAGCAAACGCCTTAGCGAAATGATGGGCGGTGGTATGTGGGTAGAAAGCGAAATCGGGAAAGGTTCTCAGTTTTCTTTTACCATAAAAGCCCAACCAGCACCTCCTCCCAATGAGAGTGTAAACCTAGATTTACCCCAGCCCCAACTAGCAGGTTTGCGGCTGCTCGTAGTAGACGATAATGCCACTAACCGCAAGATTATTACCCTGCAAGCTAAGTCTTGGGGAATGATTGTCCGCGCCGCTAAATCGGGTGTTCAAGCACTGAGAGTGTTGCAACATGAAAGTCAATTTGACATGGGAATTTTAGACTTTCATATGCCAGAAATGGACGGCATTACTTTGGCAGAAAGAATTCGCACATTCCCCAAAGGTCAAACTTTACCTTTAATCATTCTTAGTTCTGGTGGTAGACCATCTCGCAAAGAACTTCAAGGGCGAGTTGAATTTGCAGCTTTCATTTATAAGCCAATTAAACAAGCACAACTTCATGAAGTTTTAATCCGAATTATTAGCGGTGAATGCAATAATGATTTCCCATGTTTTTCCCCGGCTGATTTTAATTCAGAAATGGCAGAAAGATTGCCTTTAAAAATTCTGGTAGTAGACGATGTGGAAGTTAATCAAATAGTAGCAGCGCAGATGTTGCGTAAGTTAGGATATAGTCCTGATGTTGCAAGTAGTGGACAAGCAGCCTTAGATGCTCTAAATCGTTGTGAATACAATGTTGTATTTATGGATATGCAGATGCCAGAGATGGACGGACTGGAAACGACTCGCCGCATTCGCCAGCAATTTTCAGATGAATTAATATTAAAAAATAATGACAAACTGTCAGAAGTATTGAATTTGGATAATCTAGAATATCCAGAATCAATATCATCAATTATCGCAACTGAAGAGCAATCTAATAATCCAAAACCCAGAATCCAAAATCTAAAATCAGTCTGTCCTTGGATTGTTGCAATGACGGCTAATGCGATGCAGGGCGATCGCGAAATCTGTTTGGAAGCTGGGATGAACGATTATATCAGCAAGCCAGTGCGAGTCCAGGCTATAGTTCAAGCGCTCAGCCTATACGATCGCTATTCACTAAATTCCAGTCTTCACAATCAAGATACAGATCCAACTGAATCGAGTTTTCATGGAGATTTAGAGAACGAAATTGATGTTGCAAAGACGACTCTCACTGAAAAACTATGTGCCCCAGCAAGAGACGAATCTGCTTTTGAAGAGTTGAAAAAAATCATCGCCCGTGCAGGAGTTTTGATTTCACAAATTGAAGGTACAGCTCAATTAGAAAATGCTACATTGACACTAAGTAACGATCGAATTTTAGCGAACGATGGGAATGTTAAATCTCCGATTTTACCAACCTTGAAAATTACCAAATTAGAGGAAGAAGAATCAAAAACTTCACTAGCATTAGTAGCGGATAAGTGTGCGCCTAAAATAGAAAAACTGGAAATAGAAATACCACCAATTGATAGCCAAAATTTTGAAGAATTGAAGGATTTATTGGGCGAAGAAGCAGAGGAATTTTGGCTAGAGATAGTTGAAAATTTTTTAGAAGGAGCCCAGCCAAAATTAGAAACGATGTCAAATGCAGTCATTCGAGCCGATTGTGCAGAAATCAAAGCTTCAGCCCACGCTTTTAGAGGTGCTTGTAGCACGGTGGGAGCTATGCCTTTGTTTCAATTGTGTACGCAACTTGAACAGATGGCTAGGAATCAAACTATCGCAGATAGTGAGGCAATCATGTCAAAAATTCAAGCTGAATATCAGCGGGTAAAGGCTGCATTGAAATCTAGTTGATAACCTTTGACCAGGCATGATATAAATGATGTAAAATCAGCTAATTTTTTATCCCGCGAATGCTCCCCAAAATTTTTTATAGTTGTTAAGTCATTTAGCCGATGAGACAAGTATAGAATATCTGCAATCCTATGATACACAGAAAAAATCAAAAAAAATGATTAGTGCTGAATTTAGAAAAAACCCGGAAACAATACTCCAAATTCTGATCGTGGATGACGAAGAAATACAGCAGTTATTTACACGTAAAGTCTTGGAAAAAGAAGGATATTTGGTACTCGAAGCATCAAACGGTCAAGAATGTTTGGAAATTTTTCAAGAAAATTCTCCAGATATTGTTTTGTTAGATGCCATGATGCCGATAATGGACGGATTTACTTGCTGTGCTCAACTCAAGGCAAATCCTAAAACCCAAAAAGTTCCCGTGTTGATGATTACAGCACTAGATGACAAAAAATCGGTCAATCAAGCTTTTGAAGTGGGAGCAACAGATTATGTGACTAAACCGATTCACGGGCCAGTTTTGATCCAGCGAGTGCGACGCTTGATTCAACAGTCGCAACTTGATCGGGAGTTGATTGAAAGTCAAGAGAAAACTCAAAAATTATTACTGAATATTTTACCAGAGTCGATCGCAAAACGACTACAAGCAGAATCAACCGGAGACTTAGTGATTGCCGATCACTTTCCTAATGTCAGTGTCCTATTCGCTGATATGGTAGGCTTTACTAAGTTAGCATCCGAGATTTCTCCGATTGAATTAATCCTCAAGCTTAATTCTATCTTCTCCGAATTTGACAAACTAACTGAGGATTATGGGTTAGAAAAAATCAAGACAATTGGCGACGGTTATATGGTAGCATCGGGATTGCCAATACCCCGCGACGATCATGCCGATGCGATCGTGCAAATAGCCCTAGCCATGCAGCAAGCTATGGCACGGTTAAACACGCAAACACAAGAATTCCACAGCCTACGAATTGGCATCCATTCCGGGCCTGTGGTTGCAGGGGTCATCGGCACAAAAAAGTTCAGCTACGACCTCTGGGGTGATACAGTGAACACGGCAAGCCGCAGGTCACAGTACAGTTTTCCTGGCTGTATTCAAGTCACAGAAGACACCTACAAGCAGTTGTCAAAAAAACATTTGTTTGCAGAAAGAGGAATG
Organism: Oscillatoriales bacterium; assembly: GCA_043718495.1. GTDB lineage: Bacteria > Cyanobacteriota > Cyanobacteriia > Cyanobacteriales > Microcoleaceae > Microcoleus. Next base: position 18,383 of record JAYSVM010000082.1, read on the forward strand.
ATTGATGTTAAGGGCAAAGGGCAGATGAAAACCTATCTGCTGGATTGCTCAGAGCATCTAAATAGATCGATCGCATAAATCGGTAAAGTTAAATGGAAAATGTGAGATCATTTCAGACCAAATTATCCACGCTACCTTAGCAATAATCAACAAAGTGAATGAGGAAGAAAAAATGGGCTTAATTTTAATTACAGACGATGCAGCATTTGCTCGGCGGATGATTCGCAAAGCTGTCGAAGCAGGCGGACATGAAGTCATAGAAGCTGGCAACGGACAAGAATGCTTAGATATGGTTGCTTCCCATTCGCCAGACTGTATTATGACAGATTTGTTAATGCCAGAAATGGATGGTTTTGCCTTGCTGAAAGCCCTGGGTGAAAAAGGATCTAAAATTCCAGTAATCGTACTTTCAGCAGACATTCAGGACAGTGCACGGCAGAAGTGCGAAGGTTTAGGAGCTTTTATGATGCTGAAAAAGCCCCCAAAAGGCCCAGAAATTCTGGATGCAATCCAAAAAGCTCTAGATAGCAAATAGCATTATAGTAGCGTAGAAAGTAAACCTCAAGTCTCGGCTTGGTCGAGAATCATCTTAGTTTTATGGAGCAGATATAAGAGTGGAGCTAACAGCCGATGAATTAGATGCTTTGAAGGAGCTGATTAATATTGGTGTGGGTAATGCTGCTGGAATGTTGAATGAAATGATTCAATTTCCCATCAAGTTAGAGATTCCAGATATTGAACTTTTATCCTCTCGTGACTTGCAAATAGAATTAAAGGAACGCTTCGGTATAGAGTTGCTTTCTGTTGTGCAATTAGCCTTCAGCGGTTCATTTTCCGGCAGCGCTCAGCTACTCTTCCCAACTGAGAGTGCGGTCAATCTGGTTTCTGTTCTGACTGGTGAAGATAAAGCAAGTCCCGACCTTGATTCTCTCAAAATTAGTACGATCAGCGAGGTAGGGAATATGGTAATTAACGGCGTTATGGGGTCAATCAGCAATATTTTAGACCAACCTTTAGACTATGCGGTTCCGTATTATGCAGAGGAAGAAATTGAGGAATTGTTATTAAAAGAACAGTCTCTTGACCATGGTACTGTACTGTTAGCTCCGGCTCATTTTAGTATAGAAGAATTACAAATCCAAGGAGACATTATGCTATTTTTTGATGTAGGTTCCTTCAAGCTGTTATTAAATGCGATCGCAGCAGTATCGTAATACTAATAGCTGTTAAAAAAGAGATGTTGTACCATTGTTGACTGTTGACTGTGTTGACTGTTAACTGTTAAGTGTTGACTCGTTAACTGTTTGAAGAATACCGATCCTGCCGGAAATGATATGATATCAATTCCGGTAACACCGAAATGATATAGAGGAGACGGCAGTGCCGTGTCCCTACAATGTTATTTTGGGTAGGGACACGGCACTGCCATCTCCTAATTTCAGCTACTAATAATTCCGATGCAACCGGAAACGATGTGAGTTCAAATAATCTGCAAAACATACTCTTATAAAGTAAATCAAAAACATGGACTACCAAAATCAATCAACTTCCCTAGAATCTTCCGATATTAACCCTGTGGATGACGGAAATTTGGAAAACAAAGAAGTTGCACAACTCAGTTATATTCAGTACCATCAGCAACTAATTCAGGCTCTAGCAGCAGTTAGAGATGGCGACTTTAGTGTTCGCTTACCTGCTGATAACGGACTGGGTGAAATTGCTACAGTCTTCAATGAAATGGTGACAATAAATGAAAAGTTTTCTGACGAAGTAGACCGAGTAAGTCAAGTAGTTTCCGAAGAAGGTAAGATTCCTAAACCAACAGTAATTAAAGAATTCAAAGGTTCTTGGGCTAGCAATATTGATGCCATAAATGTGACTCTCAATAGCTTAATTGTACCGACAATAGATATGGCAAGGGTGTTACACGCTGTAGCTAAAGGCGATTTATCTGAGAAATTTAATTTAGAAGTTGAAGGCAAACCAATTAAAGGCTTATTCCGTCGCATCGGTACTACTCTGAATAAAATGGTAGACCAATTAAATGCTTTTGCCTTGGAAGTGACCCGCGTCGCCCACGAAGTTGGTAGTGAAGGTAAATTGGGAACGCAAGCAAATGTAGAAGGGGTTTCTGGTATTTGGAAAGAGATTACCGAAAGTGTCAATTTGATGGCCGCAAATCTTACTAATCAAGTGCGGAATATTAACAAAGTTGCGATTGCGATTAGTGTCGGTGATTTGAATGAAAAAATTACAGTTGATGCCGAAGGCGAAATTTTGCAACTGAAAGATACTCTCAATCAAATGGTTGATAGTCTTAATGACTTCGCCAAAGAGGTAACGCGGGTAGCAAAAGAAGTTGGAACTGAGGGGAAACTCGGTGGTCAAGCACAAGTACACGGCGTGGCGGGTGTCTGGAAAGATTTAACCAAAAATGTTAATTTAATGGCGACTAATCTTACCAGTCAAGTGCGAAATATTGCTGAAGTGACTACGGCTGTCGCTCATGGTGATTTGTCGAAGAAAATTACTGTGGAAGCGGAAGGGGAAATTTTGGAGCTGAAGAATACGATTAATAATATGACTGATCAGCTCAATGAGTTTGCTTCAGAAGTTATCCGTGTTGCTCAAGAAGTTGGTATCGAAGGCAAACTTGGAGGTCAAGCACAAGTTGCAGATTTGTCTGGTACTTGGCTAAATTTGGCGGGTAATGTGAATATTATGGCGGCTCATCTTACAGAACAGGTTCGCAATATTGCGGAGGTTTCTACGGCTGTTGCTCAGGGAGATTTGTCTAAGAAAATTACTGTGGAAGCTGAAGGGGAAATTCGGGAACTGAAGGATACTCTTAATACAATGGTTGACCAACTAAATAATTTTGCTGATGAGGTGACTAAGCTGGCAAAAGAGGTGGTTTCAGGACATTTGGGTGGACAGGCGATAGTACCAAATATCAGTGGTACTTGGAAAGATTTGACGGATAATGTTAATTTGATGGCGGCTAATTTGACGGATCAAGTGCAGCAGATTTCGCAAGTTGCGATCGCAGTTAGTAGTGCTTCGGAGGAATTGATTTGCGAAAGCCAAAATATGGGGGCTGCTGCTGAAGAAACTTCGGCTCAAGCGGGGACGGTATCTGCGGCGGCGGATTTAGTTAGCAGCAATACTCAGTCGGTGGCTACGGGTATTGAGGAGATGAATTTTAGCATTAAGGAGATTGCGAAGAATGCTGCGGAAGCTGCGACGGTTGCTCATTCGGCAGTGAGGATGGCGGAAACTACTAATGAAACTATCACTAAACTTGGTGTTAGTAGTGCAGAAATTGGTAATGTTGTCAAGGTGATTACTTCGATCGCACAACAGACTAATTTACTGGCTCTGAATGCTACGATTGAGGCGGCGCGGGCTGGGGAAGCGGGCAAAGGTTTTGCGGTGGTGGCAAATGAGGTGAAGGAGTTGGCGAAACAAACTGCCGCTGCGACAGAGGATATCAGTAAAAAGGTGGAGGCGATTCAAGCTGATACTAAGAGTTCTGTGAAGGCGATCGCTCAAATTACTTCTATTATCAACCAAATTAGCGATTTTCAAACAATTATCGCCAGTGCGGTTGAGGAACAAACGGCTACAACTACTGAAATTGCGAGGAATGTGAATCAAGTTGCGATCGGTTCTTCCGAAATTGCCCGCAATATCACCAGCGTAGCAGATGCTGCCGAAAGCACCACAGCCAGTGCTAGTAATACCCAAAATTCTGCCATCGAATTGTCAAAAACTGCAACGGAGTTACAAGGACTTGTTAATCAGTTCAAATATTGATTTTGTCAATTTTCAGTAGTGGGCAACGGAGGATACGGAGGAGACGGCAGTGCCGTTTCCCTACAATACTATTTCGGGGTAGGGAAACGGCACTGCCCTATCCTAATTTCTTCATTAACTCCCATCTCCTAATTTCTTAATTAAACGTAAGATATTGCAAAAATATAGCCATGAACACTTACTCACACCCGATAGCTTTAATTCTGATTGGTGGCACTTCAGACTTAGAAAATGACAGATTATGCAAAATTTTAAAAGCCGATGAATATGTATTCGCTACAGCTACTAATTTGTACAATTGCTTAGACATTGCCGAGTGCCACCATCCCAAAGCTGTACTCTTAGATTTTGCATCTATCGAACACAATTACTTGCAAATAATCCAATTTTTACATTTTTTGCAAATACCCACCATCATTCTTAGCGACGACTTAGCTAGAAATATGATTCAGTATTTGTCGCTGGCGGGAATATTTGCAACTCTCAAAAAAACTAACAATGAATTAGAATTGCGCCGCGCCCTAGCAATGGCTGCTTATCCCGACTATGTGGATGCACTTGATTCGCCAAGTCAGATTTTTGACTTAGCAAATTTGCAAACAGGCAAACACAATAAATTGCAAGATGTCGTCAACAAAGCCATCGGAACAGCATTTTCTCAAGTGAGCGAAACCATCGCCTGCAAAATAGAATTTGAACCACCTTCTTTTCAAGCACTTTCACCTCTATTTTTGCGAAAAAACTTGATTCAAACCTTGGGAACAAACTTAGTATCTGTCGCTCAAATTGATTTTACTGGCAATTTATCCGGTTCGGCTCAGTTGTTATTTTCCTACGAGGCTGCGGATGCTCTTGTTTTGGCAATCAACGGCGGTGGTGATGTCGGAAGTGATAAGTTCAAGCAAGATAAAGCCGACATCATGGGGGAAATGGGAAATTTAGCGATTAGTGGTATTGTCGGCACATTTAGCAATACATTGAAGTACAATCTGGATTATGTAGTCCCCAACTATATAGAAGGTTCTGCTGAGGAAATATTTAGTGCGATTAATTTTAATATGAGGTCAACAATTATACTATTTATGTCTCATTTCAAAATTATGGATTTTCACGTAGAAGGTGATTTTATTCTCTTTTTTCCAGCTCGTTTACTCCTCGATCTAATGTTTAGAGTTTAATTGATAAATGCCCAAAATTAAAATTTTAATTGTTGATGAATCGGTAGTTGTACGCCGATTATTAGCTAATGTATTCGATGCTGATGCAGCATTGGAAGTTGTGGGTACTGCGCCTAATGGTAAAATTGCTTTGGCTAAGATTTCCCAGGTAAATCCAGATTTGATTGTACTGGATGTGGAAATGCTGGATATGGAAGGCTTGCAAACCCTGACTTCTATCAGGGAAAAGGATAAGGAGATTCCAATAATTATATTTAGCGTACTCACAAATTTGGGTACTTCTGCTACCTTGGAATCTCTCTCGCTTGGTGCTACGGATTATTTAACTAAACCTGAGAATATGAAGGGCGATGATGTAGGAATACAATATATTCGCGAGCAATTGATTCCGAAGATTAAGCGATTTTCTAAAATAGACAATCAGCAGCTACTAGATGATTCTAACACTAAAGAAATACCCGTCAAACCACGTTTTGTTTACCCATATTGCCCAGTTAGTATCAAGTCTAAGATTACAATTGTGGCTGTAGGAGTTTCGACGGGAGGGCCGAATGCTTTGGAGGCTATTTTGTCGGAGTTGCCGGCCAATTTCCCGGTACCAATCGTGATTGTGCAGCATATGCCGCCTGTGTTTACGAAGCGTTTGGCCGAACGACTTGCCCAAAAGTGTAAAATTCGGGTGGAGGAAGGTGTTACAGGAGGTGTTGTCGAAGCGGGAGTTGCTTGGATAGCACCGGGCGATTATCATATGGTGTTAGAAAGACATGGCTTGGTTGTGCAACTTCGCACTAATCAAGAACCGCCAGAAAATTCTTGTCGCCCTGCGGTTGATGTGTTGTTTCGATCGACTGCTAAAATTTATGGTGCTGGTGTTTTAGCTGTAGTGCTGACTGGGATGGGACAAGATGGACTCCACGGCTGCGAGGGTATTCGGGAAGTTGGCGGTCAGATTATTGTTCAAGATCAGGCTAGCAGTGTAGTTTGGGGTATGCCAGGAAGTGTGGCTAATTCTGGTTTAGCCGATCGCGTGATATCCTTGGAAGCAATGGCTAAGGAAATTATCGATCAAGTCAGGCGATTTTAGATTTTAGATTTTAGATTTTAGATTTTTGTGATGGGCTAACAATTCCCGATGCCCCATGCCCGATGCCCAATTCCCAATTCCCAATAAGAATGTCTCGACCAACATTATATATTGCTATCACCAATCATGGATTCGGCCACGCCGTCCGAGTTTCCTCAGTAGCAGCAAAAATCCAGGAATTAAACCCAGAGATTTTATTAATAATAGCGACAACAGCGCCTCGTTGGTTGCTAGAATCTTACATTACAGGTGATTTTATTCTCCGTCCCCGCGCTTTTGATGTTGGTGTTGTGCAGTCTGATAGTTTAACTATGGATTTAGACTCAACACTGGAAAAGTTGCAGGAAATTCGGGAAAAGCAAAATTCCCTAATTGCTAGCGAAGTTAATTTCATCAAACAAAATCGAGTGGGTTTGGTACTGGCAGATATTCCGCCTGTGATGACAAAAATTGCTAGGGCTGCTGGTGTTCCTTGCTGGATGATGAGCAATTTTGGTTGGGATTTTATTTATCGTGATTGGGGCGGCGAGTTTGACGAAATAGTGGATTGGATTGGTGAATGTTTCGGAAAGTGCGATCGGCTTTTTCGTCTACCTTTGCACGAAAAAATGCCGTTTTTTCCCAATATTGAAGATGTTGGTTTGACGGGTGGTAATCCTCGATATAGTGAGGATCAAATTAGGGAAGTATTCAGAATCGAAACACCGCCAGAAAAAACTGTATTGCTAACCTTTGGTGGACTGGGTTTGGAGGATATCCCCTATCACAATTTGGACAAATTTAGCGATCGCCAATTTATCACTTTTGATCGAGCAGCCCCTGATTTACCCAATTTAGTTAGAGTCAAGAGTCAGGAGTTTGCAAAATCTTTCCCAATTTTACCACGTCCTGTTGATGTGATGCCTGTCTGCGGGCGATTGATTTCTAAACCTGGATATAGCACTTTTTCGGAAGCTTTGCGTTTGAAAATACCTGTTGTTTCGATCATGAGAGAAGGTTTTGCAGAAGCTGAGATATTATTGGAAGGAATTCAAAATTATGGATCTCATCAAATTGTGACGGCTGGGGAGTTTTTTGAGGGAGATTGGGAGTTTTTGCTAAAATCGATGACTCCACCTCGTTTATCTGATAAATTGGCAATAAATGGTACGGAGGCGATCGCTCAAGCTGTTGTAGATTATTTTTAATAGCAATTGGGCGAATCAAATCCAAAATCTAAAATCTAAAATCCCATGACTCATTACCAACAGATATTCAAGGTTAAAACTACAGGTAAATCTTTGTGCAAAATTACCGATCAGGTAGAAAATGTGGTAGCTAATTCCGGTATTAAAACAGGACTTTGTACCTTGTTTTTACGCCACACTTCTGCCAGCTTGCTAATCCAAGAAAATGCTGACCCCGATGTATTGAAGGATTTAGCCAATTTTTTAGCTAAACTGGTACCGGAGACTGCAACCTATATTCACGATGCGGAAGGCCCCGATGATATGCCCGCTCACATTCGCACTGCGTTGACTCATACTTCTGAACAAATCCCGATCGCACATAATAGACTACTCTTAGGAACTTGGCAGGGAATTTACTTGTGGGAACATCGTCAGCGGGGGCAGATTCGTGAACTCGTAGTTCATATCAGTGGTACTTGAGAAAGGGAATTGGGCATGGGGCATCGGGCATTGGTAATTGGTAATTGGTAATTGGTAATTGGTAATTGGGCATTGGGCATTGGGCATTGGGCATTCGCAGCCCTTGACAAACAACAAATAACAACTAACAAATAACAATTAATTACTGCCAACTGACTACTGACTAATGACTTCATTCATTTGAAAGCTCGATCGGAATTTGCACCTCGCTAATTTTGATTGCTTCCGGTGTCATCGGAGAATTATAAAAAAAGCGGCGTGGCGGCCCAACTATTGCGTATTCGGGATGCTCTTTGAGCCAATCTTCCAGCTTCTGAAGATTTTTTTCGTAGCTTTCCCAAGTGTAAGCCCCGCCCACGCCGATACTAACAACCGTCATGGGTGGCGTATCAGTGACAGTGACAGCCGAGTTAACATTGCTGGGAGCGATATTTGGTGCTGGGTAAAGGAAGGAAACTTCGACTTGGGGAACAACATCGATTTGCCCTGGAATTGCTGTGTAGCGTGCTTCTACGGGGGTTGTCATCGCAATTTGGTTGTTGCTGATATGTTGGAATAGGGGATTGAAGGCAATCCCAGTCGCTTGTCGCACATCACCTGTGTGGGTGTAGGTGACAGCACGATACTGAGGATATTGCTTAACTTCTATAGCACCAATTTCTGCGGGTTCAGGGAATCCACTGGGTAAATAAGCTGACATTGTTTGCGAGTTTAGCCTTAACAAATCGGATCACCATTTTAGCATTTATCGAGATAGATGTTGAGTATTGCACTTATAATTAACTTAGAGATTTGTTAATCAATCTGATATTAATACAGATGAGGCTAGGAGATTAAATAATTATTAATATAATTATCATTGAAAGTTAACGTTTTTTATGGTGTAGGTCATTTTTTTCGCTACTATTTGGCTATTCTCTCAGGGGTGCATTCTAACTTGTTTAGACTAGATGATATTGAGGTACATGATGAATTACACCACTTTCAAGGAATAGTATATGAAAAAAATTTTAGTAATCGATGACGATCATGTAATTCGGCATCATATTCTCAAAATCCTCAAGACTGAACATTTTGAAGTCGTGGGGGCAGAAAATGGAATGCAGGGTTTATCTTTGGCGATGTCAAACTTGCCGGATCTAATTCTTTGCGACGTACTCATGCCAGAACTTAATGGTTATGGGGTGCTGATGGCCTTGCGAGCGAATCCTGCTACTGCGACAGTACCTTTTGTGTTTTTGACTGGTAAAACCGATCGGGCTGAAATGCGGCGGGGTATGGAATTGGGAGCGGATGATTACCTGACTAAACCCTTTACCAAAGCTGAACTGGTTGGGGCGATCGCGATTCGTTTGAAAAAACAAGAAGCCTTTGCTGAGCTATACAATACTTTACAAATACAAAGCAACGAATTTATTATACAACAAAATGCGGATGAAAAGTTATCCCAGTTAAAAACAAGTTTATACAGTGCTTTAAAACGAGAAGAATTTCTGGTTTACTATCAGCCACAGATCAGTATGGATACGGGTAAGATTGTGGGTGCAGAAGCTTTGGTGCGCTGGCAACACCATGAAAAAGGATTGATTCCACCTACAGAATTTATTCCGGTTGCGGAAAAAACTGGTTTTATTATACCTTTAGGCGAGTGGATATTGCAGACGGCTTGCAAGCAGGTACTGGCTTGGAAAAACGATGGTTTTTCTGGGTTGCGGATGGCGGTTAATTTATCACCTGGTCAATTTCACCAACCGGATCTCAGTAGCAGAGTTGCCCAAATTTTAGAAAAAATTGGTTTAGAACCGAGCAGTTTAGAATTAGAGTTGACTGAAAGTTTGATGGTGGAGGATGTGAAAAGTGCGATCGCAACTTTGACCCAATTAAAAAAACTAGGAATTTCTATTTCTATTGACGATTTCGGAACAGGCTATTCTTCTTTAAGCTATCTGACACAATACCCCTTTGATGCCCTAAAAATAGACCGCTCATTTGTTCATAATATCACAGATGGTTGTCGAAATGCAGCTATTGTGAAAGCTATTATTGAAATGGCCCATAGTCTCTGTCTTGAAGTAATTGCAGAAGGAGTAGAAACGGAAACAGAAAAAGATTTTCTCTGGCGTTCAGAATGTGATGTCATGCAAGGATATTTATTCAGCCCTCCTTTGTCAGCAGCAGATTTTGAACAGTTGCTAATACAAGGTAAATAGAAGATATATAGCCTTTCTCAGATAAATTAGGCGCTCTTTGGGCATTGGGCATAGGGCATTGGGCATAGATGATTTTACAGAAGACTCGCGATCGCCCATAATTTAAGTCACAATAGTTAACTCAGAAGCCTGCCAGCTTCACCTTTGAAAAACTACCACAAATAAGTTCTAACAAAAAACAGCACTATGGGAAAACCAACAGGCTTTATCGAATTCTTGCGCGAATTGCCCTCCGAACTCTCACCAGTCGAGAGAGTCCACAACTGGGACGAATTTCACCTGCCGATGGACGAGGACAAACTCCGTACCCAAGGCGCCCGCTGCATGGACTGCGGCATCCCATTTTGCCACACCGGAAACCTGATTAGCGGCATGGCGAGTGGCTGCCCGGTCAACAACCTGATTCCCGAATGGAACGACTTAGTATATCGCGGACTCTGGAAAGAAGCCCTAGACAGACTCCATAAAACTAACAACTTCCCCGAATTCACCGGCAGAGTCTGTCCCGCACCCTGCGAAGGCGCTTGCGTACTCGGCATCAACAACCCGCCGGTGACAATCAAAAACATCGAAGCCTCAATCATTGACAAAGGCTGGGATGAAGGCTGGATTACCCCCGAACCACCAGCCAAACGCACCGGCAAAAACATCGCCATCATCGGTTCCGGGCCCGCCGGTTTGTCCGCCGCCGCCCAACTCAACAAAGCCGGTCATTGGGTAACTGTCTACGAAAGAGCCGATCGCCCCGGCGGCCTGCTAATGTATGGCATCCCCAACATGAAGCTAGACAAAGAACAAGTCGTCATGCGTCGCCTCAAAGTCCTTGAAGACGAAGGCGTAAAATTTGTCTGCAACACCGAAGTCGGCAAAGACTTACCAGTAGAACAATTGCTGAAAGAATTTGACTCCGTTGTCCTCTGTACCGGCGCCACAAAGCCCCGCGACTTGGGCATTGAAGGCCGTGAATTAAAAGGCATCCACTTCGCAATGGACTTTCTCACCGCCAACACCAAATCGGTTCTCGACAAGAGCACCAACGATAAATTCATCTCCGCCGCCGGCAAAGATGTGGTAATTATCGGCGGTGGCGACACCGGCACCGACTGCGTGGGCACCTCCATTCGCCACGGATGCAACAGCCTCGTGCAGCTTGAAATCATGCCTAAACCGCCCTCGGAACGCGCCGCCAACAATCCCTGGCCCGAATGGCCAAAAGTCTACCGTCTCGACTACGGACAAGAAGAAGCCGCAGCCAAATTTGGCGATGATCCGCGCGGCTATCTCACCACTTCTACCAAGTTCGAGGGCGACGAAAACGGCAATGTCAAAGCCGTGCACACCGTTGAGGTGGAGTGGGCGAAAAACGAAAAAGGACAGTTCATTCCTAAACACATCCCCGGCACCGAAAAAGTCCTACCAGCTCAGCTTGTATTGCTAGCGATGGGCTTCCTCGGCCCGGAACAACCCTTGTTGGATGCGATGGGATTGGAACGCGACGCCCGCAGCAATGTGAAAGCGGATCACGAAAAATATACAACTAGCATTCCGGGAGTTTTCGCGGCTGGGGACTGTCGCCGGGGACAAAGTTTGGTAGTTTGGGCGATTAATGAAGGGCGCGGTGTGGCCCGTGAGTGCGACCTTTATCTGATGGGGAGCACGGATTTGCCCTAATTGATATCAAATTCGGTTGCATCAGAATTATTAGTAGCCGAAATTAGTAGCCGAAATTAGGACACGGCAATGCCGTTTCCCTACCCAAATAAATTGTAGGGAAACGGCACTGCCGTGTCCTGGGTTCACTTCAGACTATGATGTCTGATCGATTTGCCGTCTCTGCTAGAATCCTCTTAATTTGGGCCGGAGTCAGATTGGGATTGGCCTGCAACATCAAAGCTACCACACCAGACACCTGCGCCACAGCCATCGAAGTACCCGCGAAATAACGATAAGGAGTTCCCGGTACTGAGAGGGTTACAGTTGAATAAATATCCCCAGAATCTGCCCTGCCGCCGTCACCTCCAGGAGCAATAAAATAATCGATTACTTCAGTTCCAGCCCGACTAGAAAAATCAGAAAACTGCTTGTTTCGCTGAATCGAACCGACAGCAATTCCTACCTCATTAGCAAATCTAGCTGGATAGTCCACCTGCGGGCTACCATCATTTCCTGCCGCTGAAACTACTATTACGCCCTTAGCTTCTGCTGCTCGAATAGCATTGAATTCGTCGTTATTTAACTGTTCACCACCCAAACTTACATTAATTATCTTCGCTCCATTAGCGACTGCATAATTAATCGCAGCAATTTCATCCCTAATCCTTCCAGAACCAGATTTATCGAGTATTTTCAAAGGCATAATGTTGGCAGTGGGAGCCACACCAGTTATCCCCACACCATCCCTTTTTGCAGCTACCAAACCCGATATATGAGTGCCATGATTGTTGTCATCGATCGCATTATTATCGTTGTTAACAAAATCCCATCCCCGGAAATCGTCAACAAAGCCATTTCCATCATCATCAAAGCCGTTGTTAGCCTTATTTCGACCCTGGGCATCAACGCCATTTTCTCCGCTATTACTCCAAATATTCCCGGCTAAATCTGGGTGGTTATAGTCGATGCCGCTGTCAATAACTGCTACCACAATGCCGTCTCCAGTCAACCCTTGAGCCCAAACTTCTGGAGCTTTAATTAAATCTCTGCCCCACTCGTCGCCGCCCAAGTCGAGAACATCAGGAAAAGTTGCAACACCCCTAGCTTTGGCAACTGCGGCTGCGGCATTCACCAAACCAAATCCAAAGCGAGAATCAAAACTTCCTGAGTTGCTAATATTGTTGGCAGAAATAGTTGTGGGAGTTGCAGAGATAAATTTACCCGTAATGTCTTGTGGAGATGCGTTCGTAACTAAGCCTAAAATAGCACCGTTCGATCTAATTTTAATTAATGTATTGGAAGTGTTGGGCCCGATCGCAATTTGTTCGATAATTAAGTCAGTTTCGGTAAGATTGTCAGTTAGTGCGATCGCATCCACAGAACTGTTAAAATCGGTAATTATGTCAGCAGCAGCGGGATTAGTCACTGCCGAATCGCTGCGGAGCACAAACGTATCAGCGCCCAAACCTCCTGTCAGAGTATCTTTGCCACCCTCGCCGGTGAGGATGTCTGCCCCCTTACCACCGTTGAGGAAGTCATCTCCCTTACCACCCACCAACGTATCATTCCCCACACCACCACTGATGCGTGACACATCCGAGCTCCCGACAATAAAATCGTTGCCGCCCAGGGCAAATAGTCCCTCTGGGTAAGGAGTTAAAAAGCCCGGCGTTAAAGTGAAACTATTGGGGTTATTATCTAAAAGATACGAAAGACCGTCAGGACTTGGGCCAGCCATAAAAATATACTCCTTAAATGCGATCAGTCTAAATTCTAAATTCAAAACATGAAATTGTGGTTAAGAAATCAATAATCCCAAATTCACACATCAATATCAGGAAATGGGAAAACAACACTTGCGTCAAATTCAGAATTTTTTCCAGCTAGCAAAATCGCGTCTCAAACCTTATTTACGCTATTTGATTCTGGGTGGGACATTTTTATTTATCGCCCAAGCTTTTGTTACTCACTGGCGAGAAGTCGCGAATATCCGCATTGCCGCCACAAGTTTTCCGTTGTTAGCCATCGCCCTGGGTATCACTTTATTTTCGCTGATTTTTGTCGGCTGGGTTTGGATGTTGATTTTGCGGGAATTTCGTCAACGTGTCAATGCGGCGTGGGCGATTCAAGTTTTTCTCAAAACTAATATTGCCAAATATTTACCGGGGAATATTTGGCATTTTTGGGGTCGAATATCGGATGCAAAAAAGGCAGGCATTTCTCCCAAAGTTGCGACTCTCAGCGTCTTGTTGGAACCGCTAATGATGGCTTCGGCAGGCTTGCTGATGGGGTTGATCAGTTTTGGGGCCGTTTATTGGTGGTTGCGGATTGCTGGTTTGGCTGCGATTTTGATTGCTATTCGTCCTCAAACTTTAAATCCGATTGTTCTATTTGTAGAGAAGTTGAAGTTAAAGAAGAATGATGGGGAAATTTCAAAGGCTGAGGGCGATCGACTCATTTTGCGTTTAGAGTCTAGCTCCAGTCTAGCGAAAAAAACATCGAGTGTCAAGTCTAAACGCAAAATTAATTTACCAATTAAACGTTATCCTTTAGTGCCGTTAATTGGACAACTTTGTTTTATCGGATTGCGGGGAAGCGGTTTTGTGCTAACTGTGATGGCTTTAACCATCGTCCCTTTAGGCGAAATTCCCAACTTATTCGGTGCTTTTTGTTTTGCATTTGTGGTGGGTTTAGTTGTGCCTGGTGCACCGGGGGGAATGGGAGTATTTGAAGCAACGGCGATCGCGCTTTTGTCCGATCGCTATTCCACGGGTATAATTCTGAGTTCAGTGGCTTTGTATCGGATTATCAGTATTCTAGCGGATGTTTTCGGTGCTGCGTTGGCTAAGATAGATCGAAAGCGCGATCGGCTTATCTAGGGACACGGCACGTGCAGTCTCCTAATTTCTTAGGCTATAATCAAACAAGATTGTGCAATGTGCTTCTTTTTTCAACTTAACTATTGAGCGATTTTAGTTTGGGATATCATCATGCTATCAATAATTTATCCTCATATCGAGAAAGTAGCGGGTCAACCCGCACGGTTGCAGCGGATACCCCGCGTGCGAGTTGTTCAGATTGTGATGGATTATCTAGCTTACGGTTGGTCAGTGGAAGAAATGTGCCGCCAGCATCCTTATTTGATGCAGTCGGAGGCTCATGCAGCGATGGCTTATTACTTCGATTTTCAAGCTGAAATTGAGCAGGAGATTCGTGCAGAATGGGAGCAGGTACAACAGGAAAAATCTCTGCTTTCGCCTTCACCATTTTTCGTGAAAATGCGAGCTAAGGGGTTGTTGTAAGTGGCAATTTCTCTATACATGGACGTTCATATTCCGCAAGCAATTACCGAGCAGTTGCGTCGTCGTGGTGTGGATGTTTTGACTGCGATGGAAGATGATGCGACAGAATTGCCAGATGACAAACTTTTGGAACGTGCCACTCAGTTAGGAAGAGTATTATTTACTCACGATATCCTTTTTAAGGCAATGGCTCAAGATTGGCAGCGTCAGGAAAAACAGTTTGCTGGGTTGATATTTGGACATCAGCTAGGCGGTACAATCGGACAGTTTGTTAAGGATTTGGAACTGATTGCTTTAGCTTCGGAATCTGATGAATGGATGAATGCGGTTGAGTATATTCCTTTTTAGTCAGTTTTACTCTTGATAGTCTTATTAGACCGATCGCCCTTCAGTTATATTGGTTGGTGTCCGGGCGATCGCAAACTACCGCTCCTTTCCATTCAACTCGCTCAAAACTTTTGCCACTGCTGATGCTTGCTCTGGATACAGCCGCGCTAAATATCCACACATTTCATAAGCAGAATCCAAGTAGTAAGCACAGGGAATTAATAGCTTCTTGAAGTTTGGCTTATCGCCTGTTTCAACAAGGAATGCAGCAACTTTTGGAAGATACTGGTTACGGTTAGTAACAATTGCTTCTACAGTCTTCACTGTCTGTTCGCCACATCCTGCCAGTACCTGTATTTGGGCGATCGCTTTTAGCGCTTCTACGCGCTTTTTTTCATCCTCAATTTTATCTTTAGCCTGAAGAGCAGCATCAAAAGTTTTTAACAGTGCCTCTTTTTCTCCTTTTTTGAACTGCTCCCAGGTTATTATCCTTAGCGCCCTCAATTGAAGCCATCCATCTTCAATTTTGTCTGTAATATTAAGTGCGGTGACAAGCTCTCCGGCTTCTGCATATGCTGCTGCTATTGTGAATAAATCATCATTGCGATTATTACGTTTATGACTTTCTTGTGCTAGTGAATCTTCAAGCAGTTCGGCTAAAGTGGCTAAGGCTGCTTCGGTTTCTCCAACAGTCGATCGTGCCACTGCTATAGTAGTCAAAACATCTACCTTGTTTGACAAAAACAAGAAAAAACGATCGTCTGCATTTTTATAGAATTCATGAGCATTACTGAGGATTATCTTGAATTTTTCTATTTGTTGTGAATCTTGCCAAATTTGCAAGTTTGCTAGGGTTTTTAGTGCATAGGCTTGGGAAGATGGGATACAGATTTTTCGTATAGTTATAATAGCGCTGTCAAAGTCTCCCATCATTGCCTGTGCTTGTGCTATTAGTGCGAAACTCTGCGATCGATGGTGTTCTCGATTATTACTAATTTGTTGGGCAATTTCAAGGGCGCTATCGCAGATAGGTTTCGCCTCTTCTATCTTTTCTGCTTCTACCAATATCCGTGCTACTATCGCTAACACATTCGCTTTTTCGGCAACATAATCAATACTTTGTGCTATTTCACAGGCAAGACTGGTAGTAGCGGCTCCTAATTCTTTTTGTCCGTTCTTTACCTGAACTTCTGCTACTTGTATTAAGGCTGACGAGATCAACAATGAGATTGAGATTTGTGTTTGTTTTTCAGCTTGAAGAACAGTAGCAAAAGTAGTTCGTGCTGCTTCAGTTTTCCCGTGTGCTACCTGTGCCTCTGCTATGACTACTAAAGTTTTGGCTCGCGTTGGTGGACTCTCTATTTCTTTCGCTATCTCTGAAGCAGCAGTAAAATTTTGTGTTTTGGCATATCCTTTCGCTATTGCTGATAGGGCTTCTTGCTGTTGGTTTTTATCCTTAATCTTATTTTTGGTTGTAATGGCAGCAGTAAAATCTCCCATCTCTATCAGAGCTTCCACTACAGCTACCAAAGCCTCTCCTTGCTTCTGATTCTTAATTTCTTCAACGGTTTTACGAAGAGAAACTTCCCCTCTTGTGACGTTTAATCGCATAACTCCCATTACCTCTTCAGTCGGCTCCAATTGATTGTCAATTTCTTCAACCATCTCAAGTGCTGCCGTAAAATTTTTGCTTCTTGCTTGTCCTTTTACTATTGCTACTAAAATGTCTATTTGTTGGAATCGATCCTCAATTTTTTCAGCGATATTGAGCGCTGCGGTAACATCACCTTCCCCGGCTTGGGCGTTAGCTATAACTACTAAAGTATTTGTTTTATCTGATTCAATTTCAATTTCTTCAGTCGTCTTGAGCGCCGCAGTAAAATCTCCTGACGAGACTTGGGCATGAGCTATTATCAACAGAGATCGTGATTTTGTTAGGGGTTCCTCAATCCGATTTGCGGTTGCAAGAGCAGCAGGAAAATCCTTGGCATTTATTTGTACAGAAACAATGGATCTAAAAGCATCTGCTCGATCCTGTTGATTTTTGATTTCTTCAGCAGTCTCAATTGCATCATCAAATTCCTTAGCCTCAGCTTGCGCTATTGCTATTTTTTGCAGGGCATTGACTCGGCTGTTTTCATCCTCAATCCCATGTGCTATTTTTTTCGCTTGAACAAATGTGACTCGTCCTTTCTCGCTCTGTCCTAGTTTTGTTTGTAACTTGGCTAAGTTTTTGAAACAATAACAATCTTCTCCTTCCAATCGTCCCTCGATTTTTTGAAGGGTGTCGAGAGCTTCCGCAACCATTCCTAATTCTACCTGAATATTTGCTAGAGCAACAATTGCATTTACTCGACGCTGTTCGTTTTCAATCTTGTATGCTGTTTCAATAGATTCAGTTAAGGTAACTCGTGCGGCTTCCCTATCCCCCAATTCTCTTTGAGTTTTTGCTATTTTCCCAATCAAAAATTCCACCCCAAAGTTTGGCAGAAGTTTTTGCGCGTTCTCAAGAACATTAGCAAAAGAAGCAACTACTTCTGCATCCCGTTTTTGAACCTGTTTCTTTGCTATATTTATCAATGCCAACATTTGCTCCAAGTTAGAGCTAATACCCAACACAGTTTTCAGAGCAGCAGCAAAGTTACCGCGATCGCTAAGATCTCGACACAGAATGTTGCGGTAGACATTCTCCAAAAGCTTTTGCTGCAAAACAGTACAGACATCCTCATTCACGTCAAAAAGATGCGCGAGTAGGTAAGCAGCATACTCGCTTTGCCAATCAATAGCCGGATGAGTAGATAAACGAGGCAAATTTTTGAGTTTCAACCGCTTCAGTGTCTCGCGTGACTCTTCCAATCTGCCTGTATCTTTCAATTCCCAAGCCAGCAATAAATACCACAGTACAGAGCGCTCAATTTCATACAAATCTGCCAGTTTCCAAGCTCGTTCTAAGCTACCTTTTCGCAGTGCTTCCAGGGGTAAATCTTGCGCTGTTGTATGCAACAGTTGCCGTGCGTGTAACAGCATAAATTCTGCCATTTCTCCTGCTTTTTCTTCCTCAGCGGCCGCTAACAAGGCAGTCTGCACTGTCTTCAAAGGCAAGTCAGGCTCATCGGGAAACTGTTCAATGGAGTGCGAGTAAAAATCTTCATTACGTGCGATCGCATACAATTCCTCCCAGTGCTTTACATCCCGCAAGTGTTCTGCATAATATCGCAACGCATAAGGAATAGACTTTTCTTGCCAATGACTACAGTAGTTAATCAACTTCTCCAAGGCATCCTCAGCATCCTCACCCAATTCGATAGCAAACGTCGTTCCCAAGAGTGGGTGGGCAAAAGCGTAGAATTTATCCTCTGAAATCCTCATCCAGCGCGTTACTTGCCAACACTGATGCAACTGGCGTAAAGAGCGATCGCGCATTCCCGTAATTGCTTTAATATCTTGTTTTTCAAGTACGCCTTTCGCTACCGCCAACAGTGCAAAAAACTGCCACCTTTCATCAGGCAAGTCTAGTGCCTCTAAGCGCTTTAACTGGTGCTTCACATAATTCTCAAATCCCTTGGGAGTTTGTTCCAGTAGTTGTCGTATATCTTGTTTTTGTTTTACTGCTTGACTCAATTCGTCAATTAGATAACTCAGGTAAAGCGGAAAGCCTTCAGTAATTTTATCTAATTTGGTAACGAAATTGCTATCTTCGGCAAATACTGCTAACTCACCGTCACCAGTTTGTTTTAGCCAGTCTGCAATCGCACAACGAGGCAAATGCTCAAGGTGCAATTTTTGCGATCTTTCTGACCAATTTTCCAGGTATTTTGGCTCTTCCCCTAACTCTGCTCTGGCTGAAGCAATAACAAATACATTCTGAGGCAAAGAAGTGAGAAAGGGTAGCGAGAAGGGTATGTCGGCTGCGTCTATTTCATCTAAACCATCAATGACAATGACTAAGGGCTTATCTTCCCTTGCGCCACGCTCTTTTAATATGTTGTATAGCCTTTTCCTTAACTCATCTAGTTCGTTTGGCAGTTGCTCGTAGTAGAGTTCGTAATATCTATAAATTTGACGTAGTAAATTCCAATAAGCACTTTTAACAGAGCGGGTTTTATCATATTGTTGGCTGAAAAAATGATCGGCAATAAAGCAGCCGTTTTCCTGCCGTTCCTTAACCCAGTTAGCCAAAAGTGATGTTTTACCAAAACCAGCAGCAGCCGTCACGAGCATTACACCACTGGAGTTATCAGCTAAAAAATTGTCCAGTTTTTGGAATTCTTCTGAACGTCCAACAAACAACTCAGTGGATTCGTTGATGATTTGCTCAACTTTGTCAACTACTTCCCAGTCAGGTTCTCTTCTTTCTTCACCAAAGTTTGCCTCTAAAATTTTTTCAACTTCACGGGTTTTCTCAATTTGGAATTTACTAACCTCTCCAAGGATATTCCGCCAATCCCAAATATCTTTTTGTGTGTCAAAACTAAACTTCCCATTAATTATTTTATTAATTTCTGTATCGGAGTAAGAAGGTTGCTTTTCTGTCAAAATATAAATAATTAACTTATCGTACTTTTCGTACAGCTTATCTTTATGTTCAATGAACTTCGTCAATGTATCTTTAACTTTTTTAAGGCCAGGCGTAGCTGTAATTTGAAAAACAACTTTTGCCGTTTCATCACCCAAATCAACGCTAGGAAAGTTACTCCCTTTTGTAAAATTGAAATTTTCCAGATTTCTATAGCCGTAAACCTCTGCAATGATAGGTATCAATATATTTTCAGCCACCTTATTAAGGTCTGTTTGTCCCATTGCCGTACAACCTTTAATTTGGGTTACGAACAGAGACATCAAGTAGTTAATTCTCTTTTGTGATCGCTCAAGATTCATACTCTATATTCAGAAACTGATTTACTTCTGGTTATTATTTTACCTTACAGGGAATCGCCCTTATTTTCCGAAAGCGCGATCGCCCTTTCATCAATCAATAAAAACTTCTGAGTTTGAACTACAAGTCTAAACGTGATAAGCAGTAATAGCAACTATTCCATCAGCACTGTAAATAGCTTCAATAGGCGATCGATCGCATTTGAAGATCGGGGGGATTAATTGGTTTTAAAGACTGTGGCTTTTCAGGTTGGGAAATAGACATGACATTGATTCCAATGTGACCTAGTGCAAAAATAATCTTGTTGATTACACTTTAACATAATCTAAGCTTCACTTTTTAATTATTAAGCTTATTTCACTGTTTTTTCATTGCAGCTTTCACAGCAGGATGAATCAATTCTTCGGGAATTCGATTGCGCTCAATATAAGTATTTATTTCTTCCTGGTTGTCCAAATAAAAACTCAGTGCGTCAAAAATTTGAGCTAATTTTAGATGAGGTAAGTGCATCGGAATTTCTTCAGGAATAATACCTAAACGCCACAATTCCACGATCGCACGAACGGAAGTTCTCGTTCCTGCGATAATTGGTTCCCCTTGTAAGATTTCAGGGTGACGTGCGACATAACGTGAAGCAGATTGTGTAGTCATGGGAGATTAACCGGACACATTAATCTTGATTATAATTTAATCAGGACTTGTGGGCGACCAAAAACCCGGTTTCTACCTGAATATTTGTCGCAGAGATGCAGAATTTGTCTCAGAAACCGGGTTTTTTAGCCTTAGTTCTATTCGTGAATGCGATCGCGCTTTCTGAAAATCTTGTTAAAAAAATTTGCTTTAAAAAAGCAGGATTACCTATTGACAGGGCTGGGATTCTCGTGGTATATTTTAAATAATGGGAGTGGTGACTAAAATAATTATTTTAGTCACCACTCCCATTATTAGATTGTACTTCATTGGCTCGGCAAAGTCAAGCCTTTTACCCTAAAAAAAAGGGCGATTTTTTTTAAATCCAATCAAAAAAAATTAATTCGCCCCCATGATTAATTCTCCTTTCCCTTCAATCACTTCGCCAATTTCAAAGGCCGCAATGTTCTGAGATTCAAACCATTTAACAGCTTGTTGTACTTCCCGGCGATCGAGCAACAGGACAAATCCAATCCCCATATTGAAAGTATTGAACATATCTGGGGTGGCAACTTGACCAGATTCAGCAATCCAGTCAAAAATGGGCAAACTTGGCCAGCTATTAGTGTCAATTTTCACAGATTGATTGGCGGCTAAACAGCGGGGCAAATTCTCCGGCAAACCGCCGCCAGTAATATGCGCCATGCCGTGAATATCTAAACCACTCTTAATTGCTTCGAGAACTGGCTTTACATAAATTGTAGTCGGAGTTAATAGGACTTCTCCTAAACTTTTGCCGCCTAACTTTTCTGGTTGGGAATGCCAGTCAAAACCGCGATCGCCCGCAATTTTTCTGACCAAACTAAAACCGTTGCTGTGGACGCCCGAACTCGCCAGCCCGATCGCGACATCTCCGACTTTAACCCGCGAACCGTCTAACAATTTGCTCTTTTCGACAATACCCACACAAAACCCAGCCAAATCGTACTCTCCCTCTTGGTAAAAACCCGGCATCTCCGCAGTTTCCCCGCCCAGCAAAGCACAGCCAGCTTGCTTGCAACCATCCACAATGCCAGCAACCACAGCAGCTAATTGTTCAGGATTTAACTTTCCCGTCGCCAAATAATCGAGAAAAAATAGCGGTTCCGCCCCGGATGTGAGCACGTCGTTGACGCACATTGCTACCAAGTCGATGCCTACCGTGTCGTGCCGATCGAGCTCGTGGGCCAATTTCAACTTAGTGCCAACACCATCAGTACCCGAAACCATGATCGGCTCTTTTAAACCCTCTGGGACGCTGAAAAACCCGCTAAAGCCGCCGAATCCGCCTAAAACGCCCGATCGATGGGTGCTCTTGACCATACTGCCGATGCGATCGACAAAAGCTCTGCCCGCCTCAACATCCACACCTGCTTCTCGATAGTCCATAAGTCCGCCTGCATCGATTTCCAGTTTTAGTGTATGGCTAAGTCTAGCGATTTTAGATTTTAGATTTTAGGTTTTAGATTTTAGCGCCCACAAAATATTGCCAGATTCTGTAAATTTTTGTAAATATTTGTAAAGTTTTCGGGAATTGTCAAAAACGCTGTAAACACTACCATTAAAGCATTTTTTGAGACCGATAACAGTGCAGATTCGATGAATTATTGGCAAATTTCGTGGGATCAGCGATCCCCAAGCTCAAAAGTTTGTGGTAGTCTGTTGCAGTTCCTCAACTAAACACAAATTGCGAATTGAGTATGAGTTGTCAAGTGTCAGGGAAGTTTCAGAAAATTTTGTTATTGACTGGAACATTAAAGCAAAAATGCACCCCGACAATTTGTTTCGACTCGCGGGGGAATAGCGAAGGGTACAAGGGAAATCCCGAAGGCCCGATCGCCGAATAGTCAATCCCCTAACCTCGGTTGGCAATGGCTCTTCACCAAAATGGACGTATGAAGGAAAAATTTGTTGGTAGTCTACTCGCTGTTCTGTTAGTTCCTGCATTAGGAACCGCCTCATCTTGTCACGCACAAGCAACTGATGCCTCCCGGCAAAACTTTCAGGGAAACAAGCAAGTAGTTTTCACCCAACCGTCTCCGCAGTTAAAGGTGACTCGGATCGAAGCACAAAAAGTTGGAGAATACCAAGCAAGAGCTGACGTAGATTCTAACTCGATCGCCAAAATTCAGTCCCATGACTTAGAAGGGCGACAAGCAGCGACAGTCTACCTGCGGAACATTCCAGTTATCACTTTTCTAGACGAAAGTATCGAAAAAACTGATGATAAGGCATCAAATGCCGATAGTCAGTTGAAAGCAGCGGGCGATCGAGCAAATGTCTCGGACAGCAAAAAGTCCAATAATTCTAACCCTCAAGAAACCGACCCAGTGTGGCGGGCATCAAGCTTAGCAGCAAAACTCAATCAGTTAGCGCGCAACAACGTTGACCCAAACAGTATTACCGTCAAGTGGGAAAAGGGCGATCGCTACCTAATCCAAGCAAATGGCGAGGACTTGGTAAATATCAATGCCAAAACCATCCTCCCCGACACCACAAGCGACTTTAGCCGAGATGCGCTTCAAGCAACCAATCGGCTACGGCGACTTCTGGGAAATGCCGCACCGTTGGCCGAAATCCCAGGCAAACCCCAACCAGAACGGCCTGTGCTATCGATTGGGTCAGTGCAAGTTCGGATTAATGGCTTGGCTTCCTGGTACGGCCCAGGATTTGATGGCAACCTCAGCGCCAGTGGCGAACGTTTCAACCAAAATGCCTTGACCGCAGCCCACCGCCACTTGCCCTTTGGAACTCTAGTAATGGTGAGAAATCTAGATAATGGCCGCACAGTCGTCGTCCGAATCAATGACCGTGGGCCCTATGTGGGCGATCGCGTGATTGACTTATCCGCAGGTGCCGCCAGCGTGCTCGGTATGATGGGTAGCGGTGTGGCGAGAGTGGAAATAGAAGTAATGGGACCAAAATCGGCAGAAAATGTTGATGCAAAGTAAGGCAAAATACAGACTAATGCCTTCAGGAGTTGATCCGTGCGCCTGTTTACGACGATCGCAGCCCTACGCTGCTACTTAAATTCAGAAAAGTCTGCTACATCGCCTTTACAAATTGGTTTAGTGCCGACGATGGGAGCTTTGCATAGCGGACATTTGAGCTTGATCCAGCGGGCTAGACAACAAAATGCGATCGTGGTGGTTAGCATTTTTGTCAACCCGCTGCAATTTGGGCCCAAAGAGGATTTTCAAGATTATCCTCGCAATTTGGAGCAAGATCGGCTGTTGTGCGAACAAGCTGGAGTTGATGTAATTTTTGCTCCTTCAGAATTGGAAATGTTTGGGAAGTCCGGTATCAATGCAGATCTTGTTCCCAAACCGATCGATCCTTCATGTTTGACTCAAGTTGTGCCACCATCGGCGATGACATCGGTTTTATGTGGCAAATCCAGGCCTGGTCATTTTCAAGGCGTAGCAGCAATCGTCACTAAACTTTTGAGTTTGGTGCAGCCGACGAGAGCTTATTTTGGTCAAAAAGATGCCCAGCAGGTAGCCATTATTCGGCGATTGGTGGCAGATTTGAGTTTGCCTGTGGAAATTGTGGCTTGTCCGATCGCCCGTGAAGCTTCGGGACTGGCAATGAGTTCTCGCAATCAATATTTAACACAAGAGCAAAAACAGCAAGCCTCGGTACTCTATCGCGCTCTACAACAAGGGTTGAAAAGTTTTTCTTCAGGGGATCGCGGTGCGGAAGTAATACTCGCTGTAGTCAAAGCAGAAGTCGATCGGGAGTCAGCAATCAAGCTTGAGTATGCAGAACTTGTCGATCCCAACTCTCTGATACGATTAGAAGTTGTGGAAACGGCGGGACTTTTAGCTGTGGCCGCCAAAATCGGCTCTACTCGGTTGATTGATAACATAATTATGAAGAATCGTCTGCCAATTGTGGCGATCGACGGGCCGGCAGGATCTGGCAAATCTACAGTCACGAGGCAAGTTGCTCAAGTTCTAGGGTTATCTTATCTGGATACGGGGGCGATGTATCGA
Organism: Oscillatoriales bacterium; assembly: GCA_043718495.1. Lineage (GTDB taxonomy): Bacteria > Cyanobacteriota > Cyanobacteriia > Cyanobacteriales > Microcoleaceae > Microcoleus. The sequence goes on from JAYSVM010000082.1 coordinate 43,142, forward strand.
GCCGTGACGTGGCTGGCGATGACCACAAACACGCCGATTTCCGACGAATTTGCGATCGCCGAATTAGTCAATTCGAGTTATTTGGAATACAATCTTGATCCTTTATCGGGTTTGACATTAAAGATTAATGGCGAAGATGTCACTGAAGCAATTCGCAGTTTGGAAGTGACATCCCGCGTCTCAGAAATGGCTGCTGTGCCTGCCGTGCGACAATTTTTGGTTGAACAGCAGCAATGTTGTGGCAAAAAAGGCGGAATTGTGGCAGAAGGTCGTGATATAGGTACTAACGTGTTTCCTGATGCGGAATTGAAGATTTTTTTAACAGCTTCGGTAAAAGAGCGATCGCGCCGACGGCTGTTGGAGCTCAAAGATGCTGATCGGGCACAAACCAGTTTGGAACAGTTGGAACGGGACATCGCCCTGCGAGACGAAAAGGACAGTACCCGCGAGGTTTCTCCTTTGCGTAAAGCGGCGGATGCTGTGGAAATTGAAACAGATGGTTTGACTATTGCCGAAGTGATCGATCGAATTGTCGGTTTATACAAAGACAGAATAGTCAGTAGTCGGTAGTCATCTGGATTTTGGGTTTTGGATTTTAGATTTTGGATTTTGGATTAAAGAGTTGATAACCCAATTCCCGATTCCCAATTCCCAATTCCCAATTCCCAATTAAAATCTAAAATTAACTGTGTCAGATATGGAGGAGATATCAAAACGTGGAAAACTTTAAACGGCTGTTGAGGCGCCGAAAAACTTTAATCATTGCTTTTATAGCTGCCTTGGGTAGTTTTATTGTGGGCGTGACGCTACCGATGAACTCGGCAGAAAATCAGTCGCCTGTGCTATCATCGCAGACGCAAATCGTGACGGTATCTGAGTCACAAGAAAAAAAGCCTAAATCTGATGTTAATTTGAAATTGGCGATCGGGCAAAGAGTAGAGTTTTCCCAAAAGGCGATCGATAAATTGCAGGAAAGTCGCTTTCAGTCTTCCGTACCATCCCAGTTTAAGGGTACAACGATTCGTGAGGCAAAACTCGACTCGCACCAAAAGGCGATCGCCTTGACATTTGACGATGGCCCCTGGCCAAAAACAACGACACAAATTCTCGATATTCTCAAGAAAAACAATATTAAAGGTACTTTCTTCTGGGTGGGAAGATATCTGAAAGTTTATCCAGAACTAGGCAAAAAAGTTGCTGCTGCGGGTCACGCGATCGGCAATCATACTTGGAACCACCAATATATTAAGTATAACGAAGAGGGCGCGGCTCGTGAGATCGATCGCACGACATCGTTAATTGAAGAAGTAACAGGTATCAAAACATCTATGTTCCGCCCGCCTGGAGGGATTTTAAACAATGGATTAGCAGCTTACGCTCAAAAGAAAAATTATACAGTTGTGATGTGGTCTGCTGATTCTCTAGATTGGCGCACTGCTACGCAATCGTTGATGGAAAATGTGATGCGGCAGGCAGATTCGGGCGGTATTGTGCTGATGCACGACGGCGGCGGTAATAGATCGAAGACTGTAGAAGCTTTGCCCCAGATTATTGCTAAATTGAGAAAAGAAGGGTATATATTCGTAACAGTTCCCGAATTATTAAAGATGCAGAAACAAGATTCAAAAAAGCAGGAAACAGCACAAAAATAAAAATTTGGAAAAGGGAATAGATGGAGGAGACAACAGTGCCGTCTCCTTACAATTGATTGCTGTAGGGACACGGCAGTGCCGTCTCCTCTATATCATGTCTATTTCACGGTGGAATCTAACGGCAAATTATCCAATTGGGAATTCACCCAATTAGCCGCCGCTAAACCCGATCGCAAAGCAGCTTCTATTTGACCTTCCCCGCACAAATCCCCCGCACAAACCAACGGCAAAGTCCCCGCAGCAGGCAAACAAGAAACAGACAAAGGATTACGACAAAAAGCATAGCGCCAGCGGTGAACCTGGAACCATTCAGGCTCTTTTAGCCAAGGCATTAAATGTTCGGAAGTGCGATCGAGCAAATGCTGACCAACACCAGACAAATCCGTAGCTTCAAAATAAGATTCTGCAAAACTTGCGCTACTGTGCACCACAAACACAGGCTGAGGTGATTCCAGTCGTTTGCTGCTATCGAAACCAATCCAAGCGAGTTCAGAATCATCGGGAAAACTAACAGTTTTCCACTGTGAACTTAGGCTACTTAAATCTTGTTCATATTCCGCAGAATAGCCAGCCATAACCGTAATGCAAGGGTCATATTCAACCGATCGCAATTTGTCAAGAAAATCTGGCGAAAAACCTATTTCAGCAGTCAAAAACATCAAAGCTTGTGGCGCAGGAATTGCCACTACAATTGCCTTAGCAAACAATTCTTGAGGTCTCTCTAAATTATCATCAGTTACTTCCAGGGAAAGCCGCCACAATTGGCTATCAGTAGCAGAAATAGCTTGTACTCGACGGCCCGACCAAATTTCTAAATCCTCAGCCAGATATTTTCCTACAGCATTCATTCCCGCAGGTGCAACATAACAGGAATTAGGGCTAGAAAAAAGTTCTCCTTGTCGGAATTCACAGACAGTATCAGTCCAAAGTTGCAGGATATTGCGATCGAGCAAAACATCAATTAACCCCTGCACCGCATCTCCCTGCCGTTCCAGATAGCGAGCACCATGATCCGCCCTAGTATCATTAACGCGGCGAGTAGCAACTCTCCCACCCACACCGCGAGACTTTTCAACAATCACCACAGAATAACCCGCAAGGCGCAACTGATTCGCACAAATCAGCCCCGCCATACCCGCACCAATCACTGCAACATCAAACATATAAAAGAAGGAAGAAGGAAGAGGGAAGAGGGAAGAAGGAAGAAATTAGGATACGGCACTGCCGTATCCCTACAATATTATTTTGGGTAGGGACACGGCAATGCCGTCTCCTCTTTCATTCCTACAATATTATTTTGGGTAGGGACACGGCAATGCCGTCTCCTCTTTCATTCCGGCACAACCAGAATTGATGTTAATTTGCGATAACAACGAGCCGTAATTAAATGAGGATGAAAAACCTCCATAAAATTTGACTGAAGTTGATAAAAAAATGCGTTCACCTCTTTCTCATCTTCCAAGTGAAAAGGAAATTCTTGATTAAAACCTTTGAAAAAATACCAGTTAAGGATAATCTTTCCTGAAGGAGTCAGCATTTTGTGGAAATCCAGTAATTGCTGACTAGGATTTGGCAAATGTTCCATCGCATCTAAACAAATCACAGTATCAAAAAGTTCGGTGGTAGACACTTCAGAACAACAAAAAATTTTGTCACTCAATCCTAACTTGGCAGCCCGGCTTTTCACAAAGTTCAAATTTGTGGGATTAATATCGCAATAGACTACTTGTTCTACTTGAGGACAAAGAGCTGCTGCAATAGCATGAGTACCAATGCCGCCACCAAAATCCAAAACTCGACCCGTTGCCATATCGGAGATTAATGTTAAAGTACCTCCTATATAATCTTGATTGGACATATGCCAAGCTCCCAGGTCAAACAGGTAAGCTTGTCCTACTTGATCTCGATAGAATTCGGTCGCTTTTTCCCAATCAAAATCCCGATTACCTATTTCTTTGAGAGATTTTTGACCGAGTTCTAGCTCTTTTTCAATTGTCTCTAAATCTAAGTTTAAAAAGTCCTGTAGATGCTGCTTGAGATTGAAAGTATCTTGCCAGTATCCCTGCAAAAAAGATGGTGCGACAGAAGAAGACATCATTTACTTTATTCAAAATAATTCAAACTCATTGTATAATTAAATGAGCTTTTTAGACAAAACTACACTAAATTATTTTTCCTTTGTTTATAACCAATAAAAGGGTGCCGTAGCCTTTCTCAGGTAAATAAGGCGCTCATGGGCATGGGGCATGGGGCATGGGGCATGGGGCATCGGGCATAGATCTTTCACTCTAGCAAATCTTGAGAAAAAACAAGCTCACGAACAAGTTCCTTAAACAACAATTTGACTGCTTTAGCCGCCACACGCGATCGCACCAAACGCACCGGCCGACCACTCAACTTTTCTGCATCCATAATTTCACCCAGCCGATCGCCAATATCGTTGGCAAGCCGACAACGCTGTGGTTCAATCCTAGTAAATATCCACTGCCAAAGAGCTTTACGGCACAAATCACTACCACCAGTAACTCTAGATTTTTGCAAATCACCACTACTTTCTTGAGATGGTGCATAACCAAGAGCTTTCATAAATCGGCGCAACGACAAATGCCGCTTGGTCGGTTTGCCAGAATTGCGCCCTTTGCGAATCTTAATTTCTGGTTTGCCATCGGCTGCAAGGTAATTTTCAAACGGATAAATCTGAGAAAGCAACAAAGCTTCAACTCTGCGACCAAAACCAAAACGAGCAAAAACTTTACGGTACGACAAAAACTGTGGCTTACTAACTAACTTAGAAAGCTCAAATTCAAGAATCATCTCCTCACGCTGAATGTCACAAACACGAGCAGCATGACGGCGAAGTTCATCAGCAATTCCCAGGCCGATCGACTTCTCCAACATCAAATCATACTTAACCGACTGACGCTGACCGCAAAGCCACCCCCACAACAACGGTACTTTTTCACCCGATCGAACCGATCGCACAAATGCCGCTTCTGGAAATTGCCAAGCCAAATCTTGACGAGCACGGTTGATAATCGGTGACTGAACGCGATTGAGATGAGAAAGCCGAAGTACAAGCCGACGAATTTCGACAATGGTTTGCGATCGAACCTGGACAAACCGACGAGGAACTTCCAAATAATCCCAACCGTAAATCGCCAGGGCCAAAGCATCGGCATCATCGTCTTTGTCAGGCAGTGCAAGATGGTGTTCACGAAAAGAGCGAAGTTCTTTATGTCCGACAAGCCGAACTTCTACACCAGCCCTGGCAAGTTGAGTCCCCCACAAAATTTGATAGTTAACCCCCGTAGGTTCCATCACCGCAATCGTATTCGTCAAATCAGAACCAATCAATGCCAACAATCCACGAATCCCAAAAGCTGTAGCTTCAAATTTATGGAAGTCACAATCATAATAAAATTGTCGAGGTTCGGTTGGTTTCTCGGTCAAAAGACAAGCAGAAACTGAGGCCTTACTAATGTCAAGTCCAAGAATTTGCATTTAATTTTTTAGGTGATAGTTTTCCAAATCCCCATAGCAAAGCTTATGAATCACCCAAAGGCCACATGAGCCTAATTCACTCTTAAAGCTATAAATTGCCGGGAATTACAATCAAGTAATGGCTGAGCTTATGAAAGATCGAAAGCCCTAACAGCTTGTTTCCTTGTAAAAGCCCTAAGTCACAACTCGATTGATTGACGGATGATTTGGACTCAATCCGCGACTTCTGTCGTCAAAAGAAGTTTCAATTGTCGAAGCTAACAATATCTTCAGGCGGTTGCAAAACAAAATATCAAATATAAGGCAAATCATACTGAACATCATCACCAAATGGAATCGCAGCCAAAAAAACTTGCTGGTCAACAAATTCACGCTTTTTAAACCAAAAAGGTTTAATCAAGGGCTTGCTAATTGATTGCTGCTCGTCAAATAATTCACTTAAAACCCAATCATCAACAATCAACAAATCCCAAATTTGACGAAGAGATTTAAATTTGCGACACAGGGAAGAGCCCCTACTAAGAAGCCAGCCACCACCTTCAATATTAGAAATCTTAGAAATATCCAAAAGAGCAGCTCTAGCAAGAAGCAAAACCCTTTTAAAGCTAGGGCGCATAACCGAAGTAATATCCTTAGCTTGACGAATCGTTAAATTACTATCCCGAACAGTTTTTTCAAGCTGTTGGTTCAAAGAATGGAGCCTGTTAATTTCAGCATTAGCAAGGTCAAGTTGCAACTTGAGCTGGTACAATTCTTCTTCAGTGTTCATTTTTCAATCCCATAAACAATAGTCAAAAGTTAAAACTCAGGAATCAAATCATGGTCATCATCATCATTATCGTCATCATCGTCAGCAAACACAACTCTGTATTTAACAGGTAAATCTAACGACAGAACATTGTTATTAATAATCAAAGAAGTATCCGCAGCACTAACACCAAATTGCTGTAAAAAAACCTTCAAACGTTCATATTGCTTGGTAGCACGTCGCAACCTATGTGTTGCAGACTTAAGGTCGTATTGTGTCTGGCTAAGTTTAACCTCTAATTTATGGATGGATTCAGCAATATGAGCCTGAGATTGAAGCTTGTCAATCAAATGATCTATTTGAGGAAGAAGCTGTTCATAAGCGTCAGACAAATTGTCACAACTACTGAAAACTTCAATTTGACCGTCAATTTCAAGCTTAGAATAAGTGCCAAGTTTGTAAACAGGAAGAGAAATCTTTAAGGTAGGCATAAATTATTGGTTAGTTGATTAGAGAAAGCAATCGCCTTCACGCTTCAAAAGCGATTGCGTAATGATGGAAAAAAGATAACCTGAATCATCCACAGTCAAATAAATACATCACCTCCTGGGGGCGATCGAGCGCCAACCCGATCGCACAAAACCAGCCCAGCCAGGTCATTCTTGTAACAAGGTGTAAAAACAATGCGATCAGGATAAATATGAGTTGCCGTCGTGCCATCACATTGAGCAGCAGGCATAGCCCCACAAAGACAACGACTTTCAGCACAATACATCGGCGGGAAACTGGGAAGCTTAGGTTTAGGCCGACGCACACCAAAATCAGTAATCGGAGGTTCATCGTTACTATTTGTGCGATCGGCAAAAACAAGAATAGAAAATTCCAAAGTGTCGGAACTTTCAATCGCCAGTGAGAATTCCATCACTTCGGAGGGTTCAAAGTATTGAGCATCCCAAAGTGCGATCGCATCACGAAACGCATCAATGCACTCAAAATCATCCGGGTCTGGCGGCTCGTCAATGTCCCACTCCAATAAATTAAGTTGGCCGTCAGCATCAGCTTTGTGCATCACTTCGCCAAAATCAGCAGGATTCCAAGCGTCAGATGATTTAAGAAAATCAGTTTCGACACCGGGGAAATTTTCAATCGGCTCCTGGACGCGATCGCAACCGGAAGCCTTTTCAATCACTGCCAACGCAGCTAATAACGGCGGAAGTCCGACCAAAGCATCAATCCAAGTTTGGCGGCACCGGCAATCGCCAACGGGTGCAATCTGAGAATCGTAGGCGATCGCCTACGATTCTCGAAAACTCTTCTGTTCCAACCACTCAACAGTGTACATAGTTGTAAATAAAGGGCTTACAGATTGATATAAGCCCCATGAAATTTAACAGGGTATGCGAATGCAGTCATGACAGACTATACGCAGGTAGTTCAGCGAGTAAGCTATCCAGTCCAAATCGCTTAACAACCTTTGTGTGTCCACCAATGTCTCATTATGACATCTCAATTCTCAAGTGTCAAGAGAATGACATCTCATAATGAGATACAATAATGATATAATAATGAGAGCAAGAAAAAGAAAACAGGAGAGTGATTCAACGTTGGAAACCCTTAGATTGACAAAGACAGAGCTTTCTCAAGATGAGCTTGCTTTTAGATGTGGGATTCCACGAGCAACGTATCAGCGCTGGATATCCGGGCAAACAGAAGCAAAACTAACATTAAGTCAGTTAAAAGCACTGTGCAAAGAGTTGAAAATCGAAAAAATCGAAGAATTACCAGACAACCTAGGTCCACAAAAACAGTCAATACTCGTAAAAACCAACCCCCAATAACCAACCCCCACACCACTGGGATAAAACCACGCCGCCGAGTGGGACAACGGCCGCTTTCCTTAATTGCTTAGTGCATTACTGCAAAAACTATGGCCGCAGCACAGCAACTAGAACTTTTCTCCGAACCAGCAACTGGAAACATCTACCGGCCCGGCGACTGGGTAAAAACTAAACGAAAACCAGCCATTGCCGCACATATCAAACGCGGCGAATGCTTCAAGGTCAACGCCGTTCACCCAAAAAACGGAAGCGTCAGAATCTGGAACCCACATATCAATCAATGGGATTTTTTATATCCTGATGAAATAAAACTAACCAAATCCCTAACCCAAAAACAATTGTAGAGTCTGTTGTAGGGGAAATTCCAAAAACAATTGTAGAGTCTGTTGTAGGGGAAATTAAACCAGTCAAAAACTGGTGGAATTCAGATAATGCGTATAGCTGCAACGGATGGATGGAAGCACACTACAAAATTCGTAGGGACGGCAAACAATATTCACCAAGAAACGGGGTCTGAAGCCCCGTTTCTTCGACTACGCTCAGCACAGCGCCTTATAGGACGGCTTTAATTCTCTTCATTCCTGTTAATTATATCAGTAATACATGGTAAAATAGAACAATCAAA
>JAYSVM010000083.1:0-19490 GCA_043718495.1 Oscillatoriales bacterium
GCGAATTTCTGGCCACAGCTTCATATCTAAATCATAGTATTGCCAAGCTCGTCTCCAACTCGCCCAGCTCCAGCAGAGATTGTAGCGAGAAAAGTAATAGCTGTAATCAGTTCTTTTCCGCCCCAATTGAACATTTTGACCAGAAATTGACATAATCCGCTGGTCATGTCGGTAACGTTCCAGCAATTCTTCAGCGAAACGGAAAAATGTCGGGTCGGGCAGGCAGTCATCCTCAATAATAATTGCCTCTTCAACCGTATCAAACACCCAATCTAGCCCGCTAGAAACGCGATCGCGGCAACCCAAATTAGTATCTGCATAATTTTGCAAAACTTCGCATTCCCAATCCACCTGATCGATGATAGCACGAGCAGCAGCGCATTGCATATCCTCTCCAGGCTTGTCTGGCCGCGGCCCGTCAGCAACCACTAACAATTTAGGTGGTTTGACCTTCCGGATTGCAGCGAATACTCTCTGAGTTTCTTCAGGACGTTTGAAAATAATAAAAGCTACAGGGGTTTTCAATGATATTTCTGACATTTACATACTCCACTTTTTTGATCGTTGTATGCCCGTCTTGCTTCAGATGTTTCTCTGACTCGCCACAATCTCAATTAATAAGATAAGTATAGCCTTTTTCAGAAAGATGAGGTACTGTTGGGCATAAGGCACAGGGCATAGGGCATACCTCACTTTTTCGAGAACCGCTATAGAACCCATTTGAGATCTTTTTAGGTGACAGGTGTCGCAGCTAATCTTTTAACCATAAGCCTGATAAAACACAGTTTAAGCTTGGCATTAGAGCGTTTAAGTGTACGGTCAAAATTTTTGACTAAGCTTTTACACCTTTCCACCCAAGCATTTGATCTTTCGATGACCCATCTAGCCACAACAGGCACAAATCCAAATTGTCCTTTGGCCTCTTTCTCGGCTTTTGATGGTTTGGCAGAGAGTTCAAATTGAATCTTAGTCATAATCGAGCGGGTAAATCGCCTCCAGTGCTTGAGTCAGTTTGTCAGGGTGATAGCCGTTGTCTAAACCGGAGGTCGAGTTTTCTTTTTATGGGGTAGTAATGGCTCGATAATTTCCCACTCTTTGTCTGTCACATCGCTTGAATACCCCATTTTGCCCCCCAATTTACTTGAATTTACCTACTCTGCCTTGATTCTACGCGATCGCCCCAACGATCTCAAATGGGTTCTATACATCATATCTTGTTTATTTTCTAGATAACAACTCACGTATTTCTTTGATAATACCGATCATAAAAATAGCCTTTGTTTGCATCCAAAACATCTTTCTAGTTTCTGGATAAAATATGTGAGCCACATAAGAAGCCACCATTTGTGCAATCAGAGTCGCAATACCTGCCCCCAAACCACCATAGCGGGGAATTAAAATCAAATTTAATATAACATTGATAACTCCACCCACAGACGTTGTAGCGGCTGAAAGATTCAACAACCCTTCTGTGACTAGCCATGTACTTCTGGCAATTCCCAAACAGACAAACAGCCCAGCCCAAATCAGGACTACTAAAGAAGGGGCAGCACCAAGGTAGTTTTTTCCATAGAGAATATTCACGATCGGCTCCGCGAACAGCATCACAGGAATTGCTACTCCGTATGATATTAATGCCATTAAATATAAAAGTTTTTGCAGGCGGTCATTATAAACAGTTTCACCCATGTCTTTAGCTTTAACAATTGATGGAAAAACAGACCCGACTATAGCCATAGGCACAAAATACCATAGTCCAGAAACCTTAACGGCTGCTGCATATAATCCTAATTCTTCAGCACTACTAAGCTGTTTCATCATAATCTGATCGATCTGCATATAAATGAAAATCATGAAGTTAGACAAAATCAGCGGCCAGCTTTGCTGAAGCAGTTTCACAGCAAGCTTCCGGCTAAATCGCCACCTTAATATTTTATTCCCATTTACTTGATAAACAATCGCCGCTCCCAAAGCCCTCAAAGCAGACTCCGTGGCAATCACCCAGGAAAATGCGATCAGTGAAGCTCGAAAATTGATCAGCATAATTTTAACTACGCTCATACTTAAATAAGCCACATTCGCAGACACAACAGTATATTTTGATTGTACTTGCGACTGAAACCAGAAATCAATGGTTTCAAAAGGCTGAAACAGGGTGACGAATGCTGCTATCACTACTAACAATTGAGTATCTGGTTCCGTAGGATTCAATATAATTACTGTTCCTACGGTTAAAAATAAAGCTATCAAACTACCGATGTTTTTTAAGACAAAAGCTGTACCGAGAATTTCTTCCTTATTAGATGAATCTCTAGATAGATCACGAATCACGATCGAATTCAACCCAAGGTTAGCAATCGGAGTAAATAGTCCTGCTGTCGCGATCGCATAGTTCAGCAAGCCAAATCCCTCCGGTTTTAGGTAACGAGCGACCCAAAGCCCCACTAGCAAACCCATACCTAGCTGCAATATCTTGTCAGCAAATAGCCAAGTTGTGTTAGCAATCACCTTACGCAGTCCTGGGCTGAGTCGATCGATAAACGCAAAGATCTTGTCAAATATCATAAATTTTCGATTTATTACAGCAGGTGATTTTTTCAAAGAGCTTTCTTTTCATTCAAGTCTTTTCTGAAATGTCTAGGCTAAGGCGGACTGACATAACAATGTACCAAAACCAAACGCTGGTTGCTCCAAAAAGACCTGTTTCCGTAAGGTTTGTCATTAGTGTATACGTCAAGATGAAAAGAGGCAAGCCACCTTCAGGCAATTTCGCGCGGGTTAAATACACCACTCCCTTCACAATATTGTTTAAAAACGAAAACATAAATAAGATCAATCCCCCCCAACCTAAATCGCAGGCTAAGTCTAAAAAACCATTGTGAGAATGCGGCGGGACAAATTGGCTTTTAACTATGATAATACTGTGAGCGGGATTTTCCAAGCCACGCCAAGATTGCCAAAAACTAGCAACTCCATACCCCAACAGAGGCCTTTCATTGATTTTATTTATGATTAGTGGCCAAAATTCCGTTCGCCCGGTCAATGTCATATCTTTTTTGAGACCATCAACAACGATCGCCTCCAGATTATTAATTACCACAATTGCCAGAGCAATACTGATAATCAGGAAGAGTATAACTGAAATTACAGCCCACTGCACAGGCAATTTTTTGATGACGCTGAGATAAAACCAAAGACCTAATAAAATAACAACCAAGATTCGACTTGCTCCGCTACATCCTTTTTGGACTGCCAAGGAAGCCAACAAACCGAAGACAATCGCCAAATATCGATTTTTCGGAGAGTAAAAGGCAAACAAAAACCACAAAACCGATGTTTGAGCCATGAAAAATGAAAACTGATTCTTATGGCCCAATATTCCATTCCAACACCCAGCCGCATCCCCATTAGTTTTGAACAAACTCCAAAATAGAACTAATAAGTTAACCGTGCGCCACCAAGGATATAAATCTTGCCAACTATATTGCTTTCCTATATAAATAGCAATAACTGTTGTTTCTAAAATCACTAAACCATTTTTCAAGCTAATATCAGTAGACTCTGACCACAACGCTGAAAATGAGATCATCAACAAAAGCAGCGCTAAAGGCGGATCGCTACTCATAGTTATCAATAATGCTTGTAAATAATCTTTCAGCGTAGAACGCAGCCGGGGAGATAATATAAATAGGAAAGCACCATAGATCGCTATATATCCAATCACAGTGGGTGCAGTTGTCTCACGGCCAGCCATCACCGCCGGGTGCAGCTTCATAAAAGGCATCACTGCTGCACCGCTCGCCCCCGAAATAGCAAACAAAAATATGCCAGCCAGAATTTTTTCTATATTAATTCCAAATTTTTTATCCCTGCCGACTGTGTTATACATTAACATCAGTACAATAATAGCCGTCGCCACAATAAGTAGCAAAAATAAAGGATCGCGGAGAATTTCTTTCATTTATAGTAACGACCTTAAATATTTTTCTTATTTATACAATAGTCAACGTTTTTGAATATTGCCAAAGCGATCGAGCCTGTAACTTAAGTATGTTTGATTTTGATAAATGCTTTTTGCCTGCTGCCTTTTACTTATAACCTATAGTTTGGCGTTTTTTATCAACTAGGTTAGGTTAGAGTAACTAATCAAATTACATTGTATATCGTGAACGCAAGTTTGCCCAGACAAATAATCCCAATACTGGCTGGTATGAGCCTTTTAGCTATAATTGACGTAGCTTCTCCGCAGGCAACAATCGCCCAGCAGCCAAATTTACGAAATACGACTCCCGCTCCCGTGAGAGTCAGACCCTCAAACAAAAGTGGCACTTACACTCTAGGAGGCGGAGACAATATCCGGGTTGATATTTTCGACTTGCCCCAATTTAGTGGTAGTTACCAGATTCCGGCTGGTGGGGTCATCCAATTACCTCTAATTGGCAGTATCTCTATCCAAGGACTGACCCTGGAAGAAGCTAGTACGGCTATTTCCAAAGCCTACAAACTGGTTCTCAAGCGCCCCCAGGTCACAGTCAGCTTACAGGCGACGCGACCTCTCAACATCTGGATTTCAGGAGAGGTTAATCGCCCAGGGTCTTATACGGTTGCGCTCAACTCAGGAGCCGGTAATGTTCCTTCAGTGCAATTTCCTACTTTAGTGCAAGCTGTGGAAAAAGCTCAGGGCGTGACCCAAGTCGCTGACATTCGTCGGGTCGAGCTGCGCCGAAAAGTGGGCGGAGTTGGGAGAGTGCAAATCACGACATTTGATCTGTGGGAATACTTACAGACAGGCAATGTGCCTGCAGATATTACTTTACGGGATGGAGATGCCATTTTCGTACCCACTGCCACGACCGTAAATCTAGCAGAAGCCCGCCAAATTGCTGTTTCTACCTTTGCCTCCCCCACCAATCAACCTCGTACAGTGGCAGTGGTAGGAGAGGTGGTCCGACCGGGGCGTTATGTTGTAGTCGGAGGAGACACTTTATCGGGCCAAAGCGTCCAAGGATTGCCAACTGTGACGCGGGCGATTCAGCTAGCTGGAGGTCTCAAGCCTCAAGCTGACATTCGCCAAGTTCTAGTGCGTCGCCCCACCAGTGCTGGTAAAGAAAAAATTTTTACTGTCAATCTCTGGCAACTTTTGGAAAGCGGTGATGTTAATCAAGATACGATCGTACAAGATGGAGATTCCATCGTCATTCTGACTGCAACGGAAATCAATCCGGCAGAAGTATCTCAAATCGCGGAGGCTAGCTTTTCTCCGGCGAAGATTCAAGTGAACGTGGTCGGAGAAATAGTCAGGCCTGGAGTTGTGGAGGTGGCAAGCAACACCACGCTGAACCAAGCGTTGATGGCGGCAGGAGGGTTCAATAGTAGTAGAGCGAAAAAGACTTCTGTGGAACTGATTCGCCTCAATTTTGATGGCACTGTTACTCGGCGCATGGTAGACATTGATTTTGCTCAAGGAATCAGTGAGCTGAGCAACCCCCTTGTCCGCAGTAAAGATATCATTGTAGTCAGGCGCTCTGCTACAGCCGGAGTAATAGACACTGTTAATCTGATTTTAAGTCCCGCTGCTGCCGTTCTGGCAGTACCCAGCACTGGCAATGCGATCCTATCATTCCTGAACAACTTGGGACTTATCAGATTGCCTAGATAAAAATTGTTAGTGAGGATTGATCAACAGTAGGAGTAACCAAAAAATATGAGTACAGGATATGATTTTCAGCCAACGGTCTCCAAGCGCAATGGAGTCCAGACTCAAGCAGCGCATGGCATCTCTTCAGGGAATGCCGAAATTAGTGATGAGCAACAGCCTTTGGATTTGGGCTGGCTGTTTGCCGTAGTGCAAAGAAGAATGGGGATTATGGTGGCGATCGCGCTTTTGCTGGGCGGAGTTTCTGGGTCGCTGGTACTGTGGAAAACGAAGAAAATTACTAGATTCTATCAAGGGGGGTTTCAGGTTGTAGTAGAACCAATCACGGCTGAAGGTCGATTGTCTCAATTATTGATCCAGTCTCAGAGTGCTAATTTTAGTGCTGATGAAGTTAACAAAGTTGGTTCCTCTGTCGAAGACAGCAGTATGGTGGATTATCAGACTCTATTACGAGTTCTCAAGAGTCCCAAACTTTTGATACCACTATTAGAGAAAGTGCAAGCTAATTATGGAGATATCACTTACGCGCAAATCAATAATCAGTTAAAAATTAGTCGCATTACTTATGCCAAAGATGGTAAAGAAGCTGGCACAAAAATTATAGAGTTCACTTACCAGGATAAAGATCCGAATAAAATTCAGTCTATTTTAGGTATTGTTTCCAAATACTATCTGGAGTATAGCCGCCAAGAGCGCCTGAAGCAGACGACAAGAGGTATGGCGTACATTGATAGCCAGCTTCCAGCGCTGCGGATGCGAGTAGATAAGCTCCAGCGGCAATTGCAATTGCTACGACAGCAAGCTAACTTGAGTTTGCCAGATCAGACGAGTAAAAGCTTCACTGACCAAGCGAGCGGTATTAGCTCTCAGCAAATTTCTCTCGAAGCGCAACTTGCTGAAACGAGGAAATTGTACAAAAATCTTAAGGAGCAGCTAAGTCAAGGAAATACAGCCGGAGTAGTGGCGATCAATCCTAAAATGTATGAGGGATTAGTAGGTCAGCTACAGGTGCTAGAAACTCAACTGGCAGTTAGTTCTACCCAATATCGTGAAGACAGTCCGCCGATGCAGTCTTTGCGAGAAAAGCAGAAAAATATGCGCCGCCTGTTGGAGAAAGAGGTTGAATCGACGATTGAGACTGTGGCAGGCCAAATCAAGCAGCTAGAAGCTCGGCAGCTAAGCTTGAGGACAAGTGAAAATAATCTGAATAAAACGATCAAAGATTTGCCTTCTGTCATGCGACAGTATGGGGATTTAGAGCGAGAGTTAGGGGTGGCGACAGAGAGCCTGAAGGTGTTTTTATCTAAACGAGAAACGCTGAAGCTAGGTGTGGGGCAGCAGGATACGCCGTGGACGGTGATCAATGAACCTTCGATCATGACTAATGAACAGGGCAGTCCTTTATCGGTGACTGCTACAAATAAGGGGAAAAATTTAGCGATCGCATTAGTCTTGAGTATGCTGTTTGGTTTGGCTGTGGGTTTTCTTGTTGAGGTTCTGGATAAGGTTTTCCACACTCCCGAAGAAGTGAAGTGGGGAACTAAACTGCCTATTTTAGGTGTGGTACCCCGATCGCAAAAACTCAAGAAAATCACCAAACAATCGAATCGTCGCACATTGGTGAAGAATGTTGCTGACGATCCGGTGAAGAATCGGCAGTTGCAGGGGGGCAGTAAGTTTCGTGCCGATTTAGATTATTATTTTTTAGAGGCATTTGGCTCCCTTTATACAAATCTCCGTTTGCTAAGTCCAGGGATCTCGATGCGTTCTTTGGTGATCACTTCAGCGGTAAAAGGCGATGGTAAGTCTACTATTGCTTTTTATCTGGCGAAGACGGCGGCGAGTGTTGGTCTGCGAGTGTTGCTGGTAGATGCAAATTTGCGCTTACCTCAACTTCACCTCCAGTTGGGTTTGCCAAACGTGCGGGGACTGAGTGATGTGGTTGCCACTGATCTCAGCCTGAATGACGCGATTCAAAGATCGCCAGAAGAAGATAACCTGTTTGTGCTGACTGCTGGCCATAATCCCCATGACCCGATTAAACTGTTGTCATCTAAAAAAATGCTCTATTTGATGGAGCAATTTCAAACATTTTTCGACTTGGTAATTTATGATACTCCACCCCTGGTGGGGCTGGCAGACGCGCATATTCTTGCTGCTCAGACTGATGGCACGCTGCTGGTGGTGAAGATCGATCGCACTGACCGCTCTCTTGTGGCCAAAGCATTAGAAGGATTAAAAATTTCTGGTGCTTCTGTTTTAGGCACTGTTGTTAATGGTATTAAAGGCTCTAAGCAAGTCTGGTCGCCTCGACCAATGGGTTTTGAGACTCCTGCTAGCACGGAAAAGGATAGCGATAAGATCAGACTTTGACGCAAAATGCTATTTTTGGGATAAGAGTGATAAACTAGCCAACAGAGCTAGCTCTGTCAACCGAGATTTCTCGGTAATTTTAATAAAAAGCAAGATAGTCAACAAAAGTGGGTAGGTTATATTTAACCAAGTGTTGTAATCAATTAGTGTGAAACTTAGTTGGGTCTAAGTTTTGCTTGAAAACATCGAGTCAAATCTGTGTAGACAGATACAGGAAAAGAAGTTAAAATTTGCTCAACAACGGGAATGTGTATATTGGTAGATTACCAGAACTTCGTAAAAGTTTCAGCGCTGAAACTAGGTAGAAATATGTCTGTTACCCAGGTGTAAAGACACGCTCGTTTGCAAGAGCAAGGAAGCCATATTGAATGGTTACTGCGGTTAAAACTAAAACTGCCCTGGTTGTGACTTGCGCGGGCTACGTTGAACAATTTCTCTCAGATTCTAAAGACTCTGAGTTTCCCACTTACCGAGTATTTTTATGAGTGTATTGCTATGAGTACAGTTATGGTTGTTGATGATAGCGTAACTCTGCGGGAGATGATCGCTGACTTGCTCAAAGGTAGAGGACTGAACGTCACGGTAGCTAGTGATGGGGTAGAAGCTTTAGAGCAAATCAAGGCAAACCGCCCGGATTTAGTGGTTTTGGATATTGTGATGCCGCGGATGAACGGCTATGAAGTTTGTCGCCGGCTTAAAAGTGACCCCAAAACTCAGAATTTGCCTGTGGTAATGTGTTCGAGTAAGAGCGAGGAGTTCGATCGCTACTGGGGAATGAAGCAAGGAGCTGATGCTTATATCGCTAAGCCATTTCACCCCCAGGAATTGGTGGGGACTATCAAGCAACTGCTGCGGGGTTGAGGCGAACGGAGATAGTGATTGGAACGATCAATCGTTTTTGGTATTTGCTATTTCTGCACCCGCAATCCCACTAAACTACTCGATTGACGATCGTCCAAACATCTCCGTCCGATCGCACGTAAGGCACTGAAATACTCTTAAAACCAGTAATAAAAGGTTTATAATAGACCTGCCAGTAGCTGGGGCTGATTTGATCGGCGATCGCCTTAAGTCCCTTCACCTCAGAGGCTAGTTCCGCAGCCAGTACATTAATCCGCTCGGCGTGTCCGCGAGCCAGGGTTCTGCCCTCTTCAACTTGCTGCTCCATCGAACTCATTTTTTGCAAGTTTCCCGACTTCTGCTGTTTTTGACTCAATTGAGCGGACAAAGCGGCGATCGCATCATCTATCCCCTTAAGTTCTGCTGACACTTGTGCTGTTTCCCTGGCGTGACGGCGGTAGGCGTCCGCGATCGCTTGTGGCGAATCTCCGACTGGGGCGGCGGCAGCAACACTAATCTGCTGACGTTCCCGTCGCAGTGATTCAATCTGAGAGCAAAATGCTTCTATGTCTGCCTGAAGTCTGTCCACCTAATTACCATAGTTTTTGGGTATTTTAGCATTTTAAGCTTCTTCAACAATAATAATATCAATTTCGGTTACACCGGAACGATATAGAGGAGACGGCAGTGCCGTGTCCCTACCATGATTAATTGTAGGGACACTCCTAGCTGTGAGATCGATCGCCAATCCAATGCCGGTTGAGGGATGTGTTTCTACCCATTGGTGACAACGGACTAAGTTATCACCAATAATCTCTGCCTGGATTACGAGTCGGCGATTTCGTTAAACAGGTTCTAACTGAGAAATTACCTGTTTCATGTGTGCGGCGATTTTGGCTTCTTTTTCCACAGAATTTGTTTCCATGTAAACGCGCATCAAAGGTTCAGTCCCAGATGGCCTTAAAAGTATCCAACCGCCGTCTTCAAGATAGAGTTTAATGCCGTCTTTGCGGCCAATTTCCTTAACACCAATACCCGCTACTTCGGAGGGGGGATTGTTAGTAAAAGATGCTAAAACGGCTGCTTTATGCGCTTCTTCGAGGTGCAAGTCAAGACGCTGGTTGTACAGGGGGCCGTCGGCTTCGCGGATGGCTTCTTCGACTAGCTGAGACAGGGGTTTGCCTTCGTAGGCGATCGCCTCTGCGACTAGCATATCAGCCAAAATCCCATCTTTTTCGGGGATGTGACCTAAGACGCTCAAACCGCCGGATTCTTCGCCGCCTATGAGTACGGCTGTTTCGCGCATTTTTTCACCGATATATTTAAATCCGACGGCGGTTTCGTAGATTTTTAAGCCGTATTTGGCGGCCATATTGTCTAGTAAATGGGTAGTTGCGACGGTACGGACGATCGCACCTGTCAAGCCTTTATTCTTCACCAAGTGACGCGCTAGCAGCAACAGGACTGTATTTGGAGTCAAGACATTTCCTAACTCGTCAACAATCCCAAACCGATCGCTATCGCCATCCGTCGCCAAACCTAAGTCTGCCGAATCTTTCTTAACAGCTTCGACTAACTCAACCAACTGTTCGCCCTTGGGTTCAGGCATTCCGCCACCAAACAGCACATCGCGGTAGGTGTGAAAACTTTCCAAATCGCAGCCGCAGTGTTCCAAAACTTCGTCTAGATAGCCGCGAGAAGTCGAATAGAGAGCGTCATATTTTACCTTCAATTTAGCCGATCGAATGCGATCGACATCTATCAAAGTATAGAGAAACTTGAGATATTCGGGCTTCGGGTCAAAAGTAGAAATTTTATCGTTGTGGCTGCCGATCGCTGGGGCATCAGAAGCGCCAGGAATGTTTGCCACAATTGTATCGGTAATTTCCGGGGTGGCTGGGCCCGCGTAGTCTGGGATGTATTTGATACCGCAATATGGTGCGGGATTGTGTGAAGCCGTGAACATCAGGGCTCCGGCGGAGTGTAAATGCTTGGCGCTGTAGGCGATGACTGGTGTGGGGCAATCGCGATCGACCACCATGACAGTCCATCCCAAATCTGCGAGTACCTCAGCGGAGGTGCGGGCGAATTCGTCTGCCAAAAAGCGAGTATCGTATGATACTAGAACTGGACGGTCTTTTGTGTAAGCGGTTTCGAGATAACTGGCGATCGCCCGCGTTACTTTTCGCACGTTAGCAAAAGTAAAGTCATGGGCAATCAATCCGCGCCACCCATCGGTTCCGAACTTGATTTCTGTTGAATTGCTGCTGGTACTCATCTTCGCCACTCCTTTTGATTTTAGATGTAATCAATTTTACTAGAAGCCTATCCTGTCGAGGCGTATCGGCCGTGTACTTTTCGTACCAAGCCAGTACCTAGCTAACTATAAGCTGCGACGCATCCTTGGGAATGGGAATGGGGAATTGCTTCAAAATTTACCAATTGCTTATTTGAAATTCAAAGCTGCCACTACCAAACAGCCCCAACCGACGATATAAGCAACTCCTCCGAAGGGGGTAATTGCGCCCAGCCATTTGATGTCAGTCAGACTGAGGGCGTATAAACTGCCTGAAAAGATGATTGTGCCGGCAATAAAAGCCCATCCAGCCATTGCAAAGAAGCTTTGAGATTCTTGGGCGCGGCTCAAGAGTAATGCAACGAGTAATAGAGCGAGGGCGTGATACATTTGATAGCGTGCGCCTGTCTCAAATATTCCTAAAGCGCGATCGGTCAATTGATTTTTTAAAGCATCAGAAGCAAAGGCGCCACCAGCGACAGATAAGCCTCCGAAGATGGCTGCGGTTGTTATGAAAATTCGCGTTACGATTAGTGATGACATATTTTTATGATTAATTGAATTTTATTTAATTTTAGGGTTGGGTGGGCGGTTTGAGCGGGGTTATTAGTTGGGTGGGGGCGGGTTTATCAAGATTATTGATGGGTGACAAAATTTATCGGCTAACCCGCCCCACACAGCCGACAAATTATAAAAACCCGCCCCGAACCGCCAATAAATTATCTAAACTGGCATCATAATTTACAGATGTTTTTGCCTTATTTCCGAACAGCTTCCAGCAAGCGAGAATAGTAAAAGTTAGTGCTATTCATGGCTGTTCTTTTAACAACAAAACCGTTGCTTTCTAGGATTTTGATAATATCAGCTTCGCGGTGCTGATAAGCGCGAGTAGCTTTGCTGGGGCCAGGGAAAAATTCGCCGATTTTCTTGAGCACGGTGAGGGCTAAAGTTTTGGGGGCAAAACTGAGAATTAGTCGGGATTGGGCGATCGAACTTAGATGAGCAATCATTTCCGCAGCCTTACTCTGAGGATAATGAATCAGCACATCCAGACAGATTACGGTGTCAAATTTGCCCGTCAATGCTTCCAAATCTTGGGCTGCGAAGGATATATTATAAAGCTTACCCGGAACGGCGGTCGATCGCTCATAAGCCTCTGCTACCATCTTTTCAGAGATATCGCTAGCACAAACAATTGCCCCAGCCTCAGCCAGAGGAATGCTGAGAGATCCTACGCCACAGCCAGCATCGCAGACTGATAGCCCGCGCAAATTGCCGTCAGCTTGCAGCCATTCGATGACTGTATCTACGGTTTTCTGGTGTCCGGTGCGGATATCTAGCTGAACTTTATTAACTTTGCCGTCGCCGTAAATGCGTTGCCAGCGATCGAAGCCCGTCGAGTTAAAATACTGTTTAACTATAGTCTTGTCGTCTACCAAATTCATCGATTTGCCTGCTGCTGAGTTATTGCCAACGGTTAATCATTATAAAGCCTTGGGGTTGTAATTGGGAATTGGGAATTAGGAATTGGGAATTGGGAATTGGGCATTGGGCATTGGGCATTGGAACCAAAAAATAACAAATAACCAATAACAAATAACTTAAAACAACCGATGCCAAGTTAATTCCTTTGTCGGTTCATCCAAATGCCAGCGCAATAATTGAGTGGCAGATTTACCGATTATTCCTGAAAGCCCGTTAGCGAAGCCCTCGAAGAGGATCGCCTTTCTGGGAGAATCAGTAGCTAGGGCGATCGCAGTTTCCACGTCACAAATCCCCCATCTTACCAAATTCTGTACTCCCGCCAACAGTGATAGCGTTGTACCTGCCAAAGTACCAGATTCCAGCGGCGAGTGATAATCCAACCTTAGCCAAGCCGTAGCTTTTCTGACCTCAATTTGGCGAGAATCCCAAGGATAAACACCATCAGGCAAACCCAAAGGAGCTAAAGCATCACTAACTAAAAAAATACCTTTTTCGTATCTACCAGCCCGCAGCAAAAAATCAATCATTGTCGGAGAAACGTGCTTTCCGTCAGCAATTAAACCACACTTAACGCCTGGAGAAACGATCGCCGCGCCCAACAAACCCGGTTCTCGGTGGTGCAAACTCGGCATAGCATTAAAAGCGTGAGTTACCATTGATGCTCCTTGAGCAAATGCTTCCTGCGCTTGTTCTGCTGTCGCTTGGGAGTGTCCGAGACTAACTGTAATACCCAAACTTTGCAAATAAGAAATTACTTCGCCAGTGGTATCCAACTCCGGTGCCAAAGTAATTATTTTGACAATATCGGCACAATCTCCTAAAACTAACTTGACATTTTCTATAGTTAGTGGTAGCAAAAATTGTGATGGGTGAGCTCCTCGCTTGTGGGGGTTCAGAAAAGGGCCTTCGAGGTGAACACCGATTATTTCGGCTGTTTTGAGTTGATTGGTTGGGGAAGTAGCCGTTTTTGTAGTGCGGATAAAATTAGCAATAGTCGAGAGCGATCGTCTAAACTTGTCTAGTGAAGTTGTCACCAAAGTTGGTAGAAAAGCATCAACTCCCTGATTCCATAAAAATTGACAAATTGTGGGTAAAAATTCAATATGCTTGCTTTCTAGATCTGGGAAAGCTAAACCTAGGGCTCCGTTAATTTGCAAGTCTACTCCGCCGAGAGAAAGCCAATCTCCTGCTGCATCGAGGATTTGTAAATCTGGGGTAGAAATCCGTTTAAAGACTTTATCCATCGGATAAACTTCTTGAATTATCCCAGTTTCATTAACAGCCAGCATCTGCAAGTCCTGGAAACCAGGGAGCTTTGCATTGAGAATATTTATAGGGGATAAATTTGGGGTGGTGGGTTCAGTCATCCGATTTTAGATTTTAGAGGTTGCCGCGCTGCGCTCGCAATGCTTCGCAATTTTAGACTTAAAATTAGCATTGAGCGGAAATTTCAAATTTTAAAATTACATGAATCAACCGACAGTTGGAATTATCATGGGTAGCGATTCGGATTTGCCCACAATGAAAGATGCGATCGCAGTTTGCGAAGAATTCAATATACCTTGCTCCGTTGCGATCGTCTCGGCTCATCGTACCCCTGAGCGCATGGTAGAATATGCCCAAACCGCGCACTCACGGGGATTGAAAGTGATTATCGCAGGTGCTGGGGGAGCCGCGCACTTACCTGGTATGGTAGCATCTTTAACACCCTTGCCGGTGATTGGTGTACCAGTACCGAGCCGTCATTTACAAGGAATAGATTCTTTGTACTCGATCGTCCAAATGCCAGCGGGGATACCGGTAGCAACTGTCGCGATCGGCAACTCTAAAAATGCAGGGTTACTGGCAGTCCAGATTTTAGCAGTTTACCAGCCTGATTTGCTAGAGCGAATTCTGGATTACCGCAAAACTTTGTCGGAATCTGTCATGAAAAAACAAAATCAGCTAGAAGAGCTAGGCTATCATAACTATCTGGATCTCAAAAAATAGCCGAGAAAATTTTGTAGTACAATTGGAAAATTTTCGGATTATAGTTTAGCTGATTAGTTGTAGAGAGGGTGACAGTGAATAAAATGAATGTCGGAAGGAAAAAGTCAAAAACAGTCAGGCAGGGGTCTTTAAATTGGGCAACATCTAAATCTGGGACTACGGTTAACAGATTCAAGAAATTACAAATAGCGATCGCCCGCCTCAGTCCCAGTTGGCAAGCCTGTATACCTTTGGCTGCAATCATCGTCTTGGTTTGGGGATATGCGGCGGTAGCTCAAACTCCGCCCAAGCCGAGCACCGAGGAACAATTGGCAAGCCTCAAAGTGGGCATGGACACCATGTGGGTGATGGTTGCTGGGATGCTGGTGTTCTTTATGAATGCTGGTTTTGCGATGTTAGAAACCGGTTTTTGTCGCCAGAAAAATGCAGTCAACGTGCTGGCAAAAAACTTGATTGTGTTTGCGCTGTCTACGATCGCATATTGGGCGATCGGCTTTGCATTGATGTTCAGCGATGGCAATGGTTTGATTGGCACAAGCGGCGGATTTTTCCTATGGAATGTAGCTGACAACAGCCCCGCCACAGGAGAGGCTTACAAAGGTATTTTCAGCGCCCTAAATTGGACAGGAGTACCTCTTAATGCTAAATTCTTTTTCCAATTAGTTTTTGCCGGAACTACCGCCACGATCGTTTCTGGAGCGGTTGCAGAGCGAATTAGATTCCTAGATTTCTTAATTTTCAGCTTGTTATTAGTAGGAATTGCCTACCCGATTACCGGACACTGGATTTGGGGCGGCGGCTGGCTAGCAAAAGCCGGTTTCTACGATTTTTCAGGTTCGACAGCGATTCACTCTGTAGGCGGTTGGGCTGCTTTGATGGGAGCAGCATTTTTGGGGCCACGAATTGGCAAGTACCGCAACGGCGATACTGTGGCGATGCCGGGACACAATATGAGTATTGCTACCCTAGGCTGTTTGATTCTGTGGTTGGGTTGGTTCGGGTTCAATCCCGGTTCGACAATGGCAGTCGATCCAAATGCGATCGCCCACATTGCCATCACCACCAACACCGCAGCAGCCTTCGGAGGAGTTGCAGCAACCATCACAGCTTGGCTGTACCTGGGCAAACCCGACCTTTCGATGGTGATTAATGGCATCCTGGCTGGCTTAGTCGGAATTACTGCTGGTTGCGCTTATATAAACGTACCCAATGCTGCGATTATCGGGACTATCGCAGGTATCCTAGTCGTTTTCGCCGTAACTTTCTTTGACAACTTGAAAATTGACGACCCTGTAGGGGCAACCTCGGTTCACCTAGTCTGCGGGATTTGGGGAACTCTGGCTGTTGGCTTATTTGCTGATGGCCCGACAACGGGAATTTATACAGCAGGCCCGAAAGCGGGATTGCTGGTAGGGGGAGGTTTCGATCAACTAATACCACAGTTGATCGGGATTATATCTGTAGGCGGGATGACCGTGCTGCTGAGTACGATTTTTTGGTATGCACTCAAGGTTTTGCTAGGCATCCGAGTGAGTGCAGCAGAAGAAGCCGAAGGTTTGGATATCGGAGAACACGGGATGGAAGCCTACAGCGGTTTTGTCAAAGAAACAGACTTTGGCAGCACAAACAAAGGTAGCAGCCAGTACAACTCGTAAAAATCCGATTTTTGAGTCAGAAACTTTGGCACGTAGATTTTTTGTGGTAGAGTAGTCCCCAAAAGCAAATTTCTGCATCGCCACCCTTGCCAAACACATCACAGTGCTTAATTCCGACCAGAATTGAGACCAAAATTAAGTGGTGAAATTTGATGCAGTAATACGTGCCAATTATTTGTTGTGGTGCCTGCAAATCGCCTGAGTTTATGGAGAAGTTTGGAGGATTTAGCGGACGTAGGGTTCAGAGACCCATATTCGCGAGGGAACGATCGAGAAATGTTCCGTTTTGGGCTTTGCTATCTTTGCTGACAAACGGGGTACTGATAGTAACAGTAGTTCAGCTTATGGTGGGGGGGCAAGAATTGCCAGAAAGCTCCCCTGCCAGTGCTGCGGTGAGTGCTGCTAGGCTTGAAGAAATAATTCCCCAGCGGAATTATACAAAATCCGTCTCAGATCAGCCTATTTCGGGACAGCGACACAAGTGGACGTACCAGCAGTGGGTCACTCAGTTGGGGCGGGAAGCTGAGGCAGTGGCGATGAATCGCCCCTCAAAACTGACTGTTTTGGTTGGGGATTCTCTGAGTATGTGGTTTCCGACTAAGCTGTTGCCGATCGATCGAATTTGGCTGAATCAGGGGATTTCGGGAGAGACTTCGGTGGGTTTACTGAAACGGTTGCAGTTATTCGATAGCACTCAGCCGGATGCTGTTTTTGTGATGATTGGGATTAACGATTTGCTCAAGGGGGCAAGCGACGAAGGGATTTTGGACAACCAGCGACAGATTATTCGCGATTTGCGGTGGGCACACCCCAAAGCACAAATCGTAGTTCAGTCGATTTTGCCACACAGCGGAGAACAGGCTACTTGGGAAAATCGCGATCGGCTGTTGGCTATCTCTAACAGTCGGATTCGGGAACTTAACCGACGACTTCGAGAAATCGCCAATGTCGAAAATGCTTTATATCTGGATTTGTACCCGATGTTTACCAATGCTGACGGCAATTTGCAAACCGAACTGAGCACTGATGGTTTACACCTCAACGATCAAGGCTATTTGGTTTGGCGATCGGCCCTACAGCTTTTTGGTCAGATCCAATTAAAAAATTAGTGCTGGTTATTGGTTATTGGTTATTAATCAGAAGGAATATTTTCCCATTCCCCCCACTCTCACCATCTCCGGTCAATACTCCAAAGTCAGGAGTCATGTCAAGTACCCAAGGATAGATTAAGAAAATATAATACTAAAAAATTTAGTATATTTGAATACAGAAAAACCTCAGTTACAAATGGTGCAATCCAAAGGTAACTATGTTTGCAATTAAAGATTGACGATTTTAGATGAGCCTGCTTATGAGCAGGCGCAAAATTGAGGATCGGGAATTATCTATTTAAGATTCGTTCCGCTCATACAGGGGCCTAAAACCAAATAACTATTGCATCTACACATCTAGAATCGGCTCGGTCAACTCTGCAAATTACTGAGTATTAAAAGGTAAAAGTAACGTGTTCAAAAAAGGTTTAACGATCGGGCTAATTGCACTGTGGCTGTTAAGCTGGCCACTGATGAATAATGCCTTAGCTCAAGAAGCTGCCCCAGCCGCTGCTGCTGTGGTCGAAAACCCGATCAACTCTGGCGATACGGCTTGGATGCTAGTTTCCTCAGCACTGGTGCTGTTAATGACACCAGGGCTAGCGTTTTTTTACGGAGGATTAGTGCGATCGCGCAACGTCCTCAACACAATGATGATGAGCTTGGTGATGATGGGACTCGTCGGTGTCACCTGGACACTATGGGGTTACAGCTTAGCTTTTGACATCACCGCCAGCAACCTGAATCCTAAAGGTTTTGGGCAAGGACTCGAAAGCTTCATCGGCGGCTTAGACTGGATGTTTTTGAACGGTGTCGCAGCCGACAAAGTAGACCCAGTCGGCTACGCACCGACAATTCCCCACCAAGTATTCATGGTGTATCAGATGATGTTCGCCATCATCACTCCAGCATTGATTTCCGGGGCGATCGTCGAACGAGTCACATTTAAAACCTATTTCTGGTTCGTCCTGCTATGGTCCACCTTCGTCTACTCTCCTTTAGCCCACTGGGTTTGGGGCAGAGGCTGGCTAGGTGCGATCGGAGCCCTAGACTTTGCCGGCGGCACCGTCGTTCACATCAGTTCCGGGGTTTCAGCAGTAGTCGCAGCTTGGGTAATTGGGCCTCGTAAAGACTTTCAAAACAAGCCCCACACCCCCCACAACGTCCCATACGTGCTGCTGGGGATTGGAATCCTGTGGTTCGGCTGGTTTGGCTTCAACGGCGGCAGTGCTCTGAGTTCCGGTTCTTTAGCAACTGTAGCCTTTGTCACCACCATGATTTCTGCCGCAGCCGGCGGCTTAACTTGGACAATTATCGAATGGGTACTCAGAGGCAAACCGACAGCAGTCGGCATTGCTAGTGGTTTCCTGGCCGGACTTGTGGGCATCACTCCTGCGGCTGGCTACGTGCTGCCGATCGGGGCATTGCTGATCGGCTCGATCACTTCAGTTTGTTGCTTCTTTGCCGTTAGCTTCCGGGTCAAGCTAGGATTTGACGACTCTTTGGATACCTTCCCAATTCACGGAGTCGGCGGGACAGTAGGCGCGTTACTGACTGGCGTGTTTGCGACTAAAGCAGTAAATGCTGCGGGAAATGACGGGCTGTTTGCCGGGAATCCGGGACTACTCCTGACGCAATTTATAAGCGTTGCAGCTACTTACGTGTTTGCTGCTGTCGGCACTTTTCTCATCCTGAAACTTCTGGGGACGTTTATGGAATTGAGAGTTCCGTCATCTGCTGAAGACCAAGGTTTGGATATTGGCGAGCACGGTGAAGAGGCTTACGGTGAGGATTTTGCTGGCGGTTTTAGTGCCTTTGATTCCAGTTCTCCTTTTGCGCCTAAAAAGGTGGGAAGCTGATTTTTTCGATATTAACGAACCGCGAAGGCGCGTTCGGCGAAGCCGTTCCCGTAGGGTAGAGCGCGAAGGAAGAGGAGGAAGAAGAGCAAAACTTAAGTGCCAAATAGTTTGCTAAACTTATTCATAGTTAATCACGCTTGAGGAAGTGATATGTTTGCTGTTAAACGAGCGCTAAAATTGAATAACAACGAAGCGACTTTGATGGCAAGACACGCAGGATTCCGGCGTGTAGTATTTAACTTTGGG
>JAYSVM010000084.1:0-51467 GCA_043718495.1 Oscillatoriales bacterium
TCCCTACCGACAATAATATTGTAGGGACACGGCACTGCCGTCTCCTCATTTTTGCTACCAATGCCCGATGCCCGATGCCCGATGCCCGATGCCCAATTACCAATTACTATTCTGATTCCAACGGCATTTCAAAGAAACTCGGACTCAACTCTACATCGCTTAAATCCGTTTCACTTAAATGAGCATCATTCAAAAACACTAATTTAAAACTTGCCCCTTTTAGGTTAGCACCTTTCAGGTTAGCACCTTTGAGATTCACTCGAAATAAATGAGCATCGCTTAAATCTACCTCGCTTAAATCCGCTCCTGCTAAATTTACCCTCATTAAATCTGCTTTTCTGAGGTCGGCTTCGTTTAATTTAGCCCCGCTGAGGTCGGCTTTTGTCAAGTCTACACCTCTCAAATCGGCTCCGCTCAAATTAGCGAATAACAGAGTAGCCCCAGTTAAATCTGTCTCCCTTAAATCGGCATCGCTCAAATTAGCGCCACTGAGGTCAGCCCTTGTTAAGTCTACACCTCGGAGGTCGGCAGAGATCAAGTTTACTTGGTGCAAAATTGCGCCACTTAAATCCGCTCCTCTCAAATCTGTTCCCTCCAAATTTGCACCTTTGAGGTAAGCTTTTTTCATGCTAGCTCTGCTGAGGTCTACATTTTTGAGGTTTACTGAACTTAAGTTAGTTCCGCTCAAATTAGCTCCGCTTAAATCTGATCCGCTTAAGTCGGCTCCAGTCAAGTTTAATCCTTGCAACGACACATTGGGAGCGATTAAATAAGCGCCGGCGATACCGAGGTCAATGCCTTCTGAAAATAATGTTTTGTTGCTGTAAACAGCTTTTTCCAAAATCGTGCCGTTCAAATTGGCTTCCCTCAAGTCGGCTCCGCTGAGATTGGCTCCTGTTAGGTTTGCCCGATCGAGTTTGGCTCCAAATAATATAGCGTTAGATAAGTTTGTCCGCCGCAAATCCGCTCCTTTTAAATCGACTCCGGTTAAATCTACCAGAGACAGATTTAAGCCTGGGAGTGAAACATTGGGAGCTAGTAACAATGCTCCCATTGCAGCGGGGTCAATGTCATCGGGAAACACAGTCCGGTTATTGTAGACAGCTTTGTCTAAAATGGTGTCAAGCAACTGAGCTCCCCGTAAATCTGCCCCGCTGAGATTGGCTCCAGCTAGATTCGCTCCAGCTAGATTCGCTCCAACTAGATTGGCTTTGATCAAACTTGCTTGTTGGAGATTTGCCCCGAAAAGTTCAGCTCCTACCAGAGTAGCTTCTCTGAGGACGGCACCTGTCAAATCGGCTTTGGTGAGGTTGGCTAAATTGAGAAATGACTCTGCTAAATCCGCCCCCCTGAGATTGGCAAGGGTGAGGTCGGCTTCTATCAGGTCTGCATACCTGAGAATAGCTTCGCTCAGGTTGGTTTCTCTGAGGTCGGTGCCTCTGAGGTTTGCTCCTCGGAGTTCTGCGCCACTGAGGTTAGCGCCTTTGAGAGCCTGTCCTCTGAGGTCGAGCCGATTGAGAAAATCACCACCGTTCATTTCCATATAATTTAACCTTTATTCCTGAACCTACCTTGACATTTCGAGAGTTTAATCGGGAATAGAGGCAAAACTATAGATTTTTTGAGGTTTGAGATCATCGCAAATTCCGACTAATTCCGACAAAGCGAATGTCTGGCGATCGAGCTGTACTTGCAGGAGTTTGAGCGGATCGGCACCGGCGGAAACCATGAATTCTAGTGTTTGCAAATCTGGCCAGGTGCTGATTTCGGAGAGAATTTGGGCGATCGCCTCTGTGTAAGGATGGTTTGTTTGTTCATACCAATCGGGGGCTGCGAGTCCAGCTTGATCGAAGCCTAGGTGAACGATTAAGGAGTTTTGTCCGAACAGGGCTATACCCACAGGCCGCGCTTCTTCTTGCAGCAATAAATCGCGGCTTGCAGCCAAATGCCGAAGTTTTTCCAAGTGCTCGTACCGGTTTTGGATGGCCACATCTTCCTCTTTCGCTTCTACCTTCTGCTTCCTGCTTACTGCCTTGGTTTCGTCCCACTGAATTGCGACTGTGATCAAATAAGTTTGCAGCAACATATGACCAAGTTTTTCAGCTTTTGTTGCCAGATAGATCGAGTTGTAATCTGTGGCTTCAATGAGTAGAGGGACGCGATCGGTCACTTCAATTCCGTAACCTTTCAACCCGGCGATTTTGCGCGGGTTATTGGTAATTAACCGAATTTTTTGCACTCCCAAATCGTTGAGCATTTGCGCGCCCACGCCGTAGTTCCGCAAGTCGGCGGGAAAGCCCAATCGCTCGTTAGCTTCTACGGTATCGTATCCGATGTCTTGGAGGGAATAAGCTTTTAGTTTATTTACTAATCCAATGCCCCGACCTTCTTGGCGCAAGTAAACTATGATGCCGGAACCGGCATTTTCAATCATTTTCAGTGCGGCTTGCAATTGCATCCGACAGTCGCAACGCAGGGAACCCAAAGCATCACCAGTCAGACATTCGGAATGCACTCGCACCATCACGGGTTTGTCTTTAAATTCTGCTGGATCGCCTTTGACGACGGCAACGTGTTCGGAGTTGTCTTGAGTGTCACGATAGGCGTAAATCATAAACTCACCAAATTGAGTTGGCAATTTGGCGACTGTTTCGCGGCGGACAAATCGATCGTGCTTGAGTCGGTAGGTAATTAAGTCAGCAATGCTGATGATTTTGAGCTTGTGGGTTTTGGCGTATTCGATTAATTCCGGCAATCTAGCCATTGAACCATCGGGGTTTTGAATTTCGCAGATCACGCCACTGGGGTACAAGCCGGCGAGTCTGGAAAGGTCAACTGATGCTTCGGTGTGGCCGGCGCGTTTGAGGACTCCGCCATCGATCGCGCGTAGGGGAAAAATATGACCGGGACGACGCAAGTCTTGAGGTTTGGTGTCGGGATGGATGGATACTTGGATGGTGCGAGCTCTGTCTTCGGCGGAGATACCGGTACTAACGCCGTTGACAGCATCGATGCTGACAGTGAAGGCGGTTTGATTGTTGTCGGTATTTTTGCTCACCATGAGGGGCAATTCGAGGCGATCGAGGCGATCGCCCGTCAAAGCCAGACAAATCAAGCCGCGCCCGTGCACAGCCATAAAATTGATATTGTCGGGGGTGGCGAATTGGGAGGCACAAATGACATCGCCTTCGTTTTCGCGGTTTTCGTCATCGACTACTACTAGCATCCGACCTGCTTTCAGGTCTGCGAGGGCGCTGTCAATGGAGTCAAATTGAAAGGATTGTGTGGAGGTGTGGTTATTGGGCACTGAGAATTTCAAACTATAAACAGTATTGTTATCGAAAGCCAACGTGATTTGATTGTAACCTGTTGCTTCGGGCACGGACACGCGATCGCGATTAGTTTGACACTATCTCTGAGCTTACTTACTATAAATCTTGAATTTTGTCAACCAAAAAGGATTTGTGATAGCGAAGCATTTCGGGAGACAATTTATTAGCGATCGCTAGAGATTTACTACCCGAATGCGAGAACCCTACGCAGATATTTGGAAAAATTGAGATGAACACGCATCATCAAATAATCAAATTTAAACTAAATAGCATAAACCTTAAATCCTAATTCAAAAACTCCGCATGGTGAGATACTATTGATATCCCATCAAATTTTCAGAGCCATGAATAACAGGCCGAAATTTCTACCCCATCCTACAGCGTGGGCAAGAGGGTTTGCTTTAAGTATTAGCTTTTGGTTGATTGTTTCTGTGCTGTGGCCTCATGCTTATTACTACTCCTATGGATTTAATCGGATGTACTGGTATACAATCAGGAACTCTGATTTTAAAAATGTAATGATATTTGCTTGGTTATGCCAAATTTGGTTATTTGCTTTCTATCACTGGGGAGTAACTAGGGTAACAGAATGGGTGGAAATACGGAGTGGAAATCAGCCATTAGTGGCAGTATCTAAGTGGCAACACGGTCGGGAAGGGATTATCGCATTTCTGACAATACCTGCTGGGATTTTGATGGGAATTCCGGCGATCGCAATTTTCATGCTACCTGTCAACAGTTCTTCGGGGGCGCTGATTGCTTTAATTCTAGGAACTGCGATCGCATCTAGTTACCTTTATTATTTCCGTTTTGGGCAACTGCTTAAAAATATTATTCGACCTCTATGGGTTTTCGTGGTAAATCTGCTCAAGATATTTGAACTTTTGTTAGTTCCAATAGTAACTGGTAGTCCATTTTTAATACTAACTATTTCGACTGTAAACATTATACCACAACAGCTATTACCGCTCACAACTTTTTGCTTAGTTGTTTGCGTATTGCTGAGTGGAATAGTGGGATATGCGGCTATGCAATATTGGTCAGTACATTTAGTTAATTGGGTCGCAACATGGTGGCCGACGGAATCTCCTGGTTACAGCCATCTCCAAACTCGAATAGCTTGGAAACACAATCAAACAGTAAAGAAGCAATCTTTTATTCGACACTCAACCAGTTGGAATTTAGCGGCTAACGATGCTACCAATTTAATTTACCTAAATGCGATCTCAGTTATCCTCGGTTTTTTCGGTTATTTGATGTTTGGAGATGCGTCGGAGTGGACACAAATAGAAGAAGGGATTTTAGGATTGGTGGCGCTGCTAGCTTGGGTGGCGTTGTGGTATTTCTGGGGGTGGCGCAGCGAAGTAGAAATTGCTGGTGGTAAGCCGGAAGGTAAGAAAAGAGGATCGACCAATTCTAAGTCACAGCCTCCGAATCAGGTTGAACAAGAACTCAATCGGCTCAAAACTGAAAGTGGAATGAATCGGATCAAAACTGTGAGGCAGAAGTCGCCAACTCCTGAAGTGCCGGAATGGTATGTGTTTCGCAGCGGTGAAGCCAAGGGGCCCTATACTAAATTGCAGTTATGGGAAATTGAGAGTATTACAGCGCGAACCAAGGTGCGACGGGGACAAGCTGAGTGGGTGCGATCGGGTGAAATTCCAGAATTAGTGCGTTATTTGACTCAAGAATAAGACTGCACACATCGGAAGTGCGATCGGCTTGAGGCTCGATCGCACCTCCGGCGTGAAACTAGCGCTATTCTTAAAAAAGGGATTTGTGTCAGACATGATAGAGGACACGGCAGTGCCGTTTCCCTACCCCAAATAACAAAATTTATGCACAAAAAAAACCCTCATAAATTGAGGGTTTTGCGATGCCAAGACGGAGACTTGAACTCCGGACACGTGGATTTTCAGTCCACTGCTCTACCAACTGAGCTATCTCGGCTTGTTTTTTCACGCTTAACAACCTTAGCAGACACATAGGGATTTTAGCAAGGGGTTTTGCAAATTAATTTTTAGTTCGCACGAGAACCCCCCGCCTGTAAGCTAAAAGCTACACGCTTACAACCCAAAATCGCAATGGCACTGCTACATCGGGACAATGGGGACAAGAGTCTGCTTGTCCTAGGGATAATTTGGCTGCTGGGGGCAATTAGCGATCGCCTCTGGTTTGCATTCGATCGCACCGTACCCGCCTGGGATCAAGCAGAATACCTGACTGGAACCCTGAATTACTGGCAGGTGCTCCAACATCCGCAGTGGTTATCCGGGGAATGGTGGTCACACTTTTGGCTGCTTTCAACGAAAATTCCACCCTTAGTTTTTATCTTAACTACGCCATTTCTGCAAGTTTTTGGTACTCTACCGGATCAAGCAACATTAGTTTTTTTATTATTTAGTGCGATTCTCCTCGCTTCAGTTTACGGTTTGGGTGTGCAATTGTTCGATCGGCAAGTCGGTTTGTGGGCTGCGGCAATTTGTGTAGTTTTACCGGGACTTTATCGCTTCCGCTTGCAATTTTTACTCGACTATCCCCTAACTGCTGCGATTACTTTGACTTTCTTTTGTCTAACAATGTGGAAGAAGGAAGGTTCGGCAGCGGATTTTGTCACGGATATAGCGGATAGACTGAAGTTGGAAAAAAGAACCAAAAAGAAGCAGAAATTTTCCCCATCGGGGGCGAACACGGCGGCACCGCCTCTACATACCCTCTCTCCGTCATCTTACTTTTGGTTGATCGCATTTGGCATCTCCCTCGGTTTATCAATCCTAGTCAAACACACTACCGTATTATTTCTGTTCACCCCAATTGTCTGGTTGGCTGTCGGAACTGTGCGACAAAAAGCTTGGGGAAGATTAGCTCAATTAGCTGGTGCTTTGTTGTTGTCGATAGCCGTGTTTGGCCCTTGGGCAAAAACGAATTGGTTGTTAATTTTGACAGG
Source organism: Oscillatoriales bacterium (assembly GCA_043718495.1). GTDB lineage: Bacteria > Cyanobacteriota > Cyanobacteriia > Cyanobacteriales > Microcoleaceae > Microcoleus. The sequence continues at coordinate 6,280 of JAYSVM010000084.1, forward strand.
GGGAAAACGGGCAACATTTGATTCTGCAATGGCAGAAGGAGACCCAGCGCTCAATACAATCAATGCTTGGATTTACTACGGTCAACACTTGCCTGAACACATTTCTTGGCCACTGTTACTCATTCCTTTAGTAGGATTTTTACTCTATTATTGGCGAAATCGGCAAGATAGTTTATCAATTATTCATCTCAAATCCTGCGGCTGGTTAGCCGTTTTCTGGGTAGGAGCTTATCTGATTAATTCACTAAATATTAATAAAGACGACCGCTATGTTTTGCCGTATTTACCCATATTATCAATTTTTCTGGCATACTGTTTGACGCTGTGGCCTCAAAGATGGGGACGACAAATTCGCTGGAGTACAATTGGCTTAGCAATACTAGCGATGCTGTTCCATATGTGGCCTTTGGGAGGTTCTCTAGGACATAACTTAGTTCAACTTGTTAGTCCGGGCAATTCTAGTTATCCTTACTTGGGGAAAGAGTGGCCACATCAAGAGGTTATTGCAGAAATTATTGAGACAGAACCTTATTTACAATCTACTTTAGGTGTGTTACCTTCAACACCGCAAATTAATCAGCACAATTTAAATTATTATGGTGCTTTGGCGAAATTTCAGGTTTACGGGCGACAGGTAGGAACAAGTGTAGGAGAAGTGCCGCAAGATGTGCGATCGCTTTCTTGGTTCCTAACGAAAACTGGGCCCCAAGGTTCGATTCGCCAACGGATTAAAAAAGCCCAAAATGCAGCGGTGACGGCTATCGAAAAAGGTGACAAATTTCAGTTGCAAAAAAGTTGGCTTTTGCCTGACAATACTAATTTAAATCTTTATCGGAAGCGCTGGCGGGCTGTGGAAATTCAGCCTTTGAATGAAGTGCGATCGCAAGTACAATTAGAACAAGTTACTTTATCGGCAAAAGCTGTTCCTGGAGTCCCACTGCCGGTGACATATATTTGGTCTGGGCCTTGGCAGGAGTTGCAGTCGGGTTTGGTGTTGCTGACTTGGAAAAATGGGCGGGGTGGTGATGTTCAAACTGGTCAGACTGATCGGATTTTACACGATCGCGCGATCGGTCAAGCAACTTTGCATCCGGGGATTCTGGGGGCTAATAAATTTGCTGTGGGGTTTCGAGTAGTCGATCGCACCGCCATGCTTCCTCCTGCAAATATTGCGCCGGGAAGTTACAATCTGGAAGCGACTTATCTGAATCGCAAAACTGGCGAAACTTATCCGATAAATGTGCCGACAGTTAGTGTTAGAATCCAGGCAGAGCCTCTAGATATGCGTTCCCAGGCTGTGTCTGGGAATAAGAATGACAAAAAGTTTAAAATTGAGGCAGAGCCTCTAGATATGCGTTCCCAGGCAGAGCCGGGGAACGAGAAGCCTGAGTTGGATTTGGTGACTCAGTTGCGGGTAATGGCGACTAATTTACCGAAAGGATTACCTGGTTTAAAACCAGTATTTGAGCAGATTGGGCGAATTAATCAGTACGATCCAATTCAAGATTATACTGTTCAAGCGGAACAAGCGTTAGAATATCGATTGAAGCAAGAACCGAATAATGTTGAATTGGCTTATGGGTTGGCATTTTCTAGGGCATTGCAGCAAAATGTAGAAGGTGCGATCGCAGCTTTAGAAAAAGTCACTCAACTAGATTCACAAAACCCCTATGCCTATGCTTATCTGGCATTTATCCACCTTTACGCTTGGCATCCCACAACTGCCGAAAATGTACTAAAACCTGCTCTTGTTCTCAATCCTAATCTACCAGAAATTAGAGTATTGAATGGCGTAGCGACACTTTTGCAAGGTAATCTTATCCAAGCATGGCAAGATTTACAATACATAAAAAAACTCAAAATTTAACAATATCTATACCAATTCATAATTGCCTCCCATAAAAATAAGGACACAACAATGTTGTGTCCCTACATAATCTATGTTTTTACTTCATATCTGTCGGCATCAAAACCTTGTCAATTACATGAATCACGCCATTGCTAGCTTTGATATCAGCCTTAACAACATTAGCGCCGCCCACGGTAACTTTGCCGCCGGCAACTACTACCTTCACGGAGCTTTTTTCGACAGTTGGAACATCACCAGACTTCAGACTGGTAGAAAGAACTGCACCAGACACAACGTGGTAAGTCAAAATCTTAGTAAGTTTGGCTTTGTTTGCGGGTTTCAGCAAATCCTCTAAAGCGCCTTTTGGTAAAGCTGCGAATGCCGCGTCTGTCGGGGCAAAAACAGTGAATGGGCCTTTTCCTTGTAAAGTTGGAACCAATCCTGCGGCTGTTAAAGCTTTCGTCAAAGTCTTGAATTGAGCGTCACCAGATGCAATAGCGACAATATCCTTAGCCTGGGCCATTGGTGCTGGGGATGCAGCCGGTGATGCAGCGGTTTTTGTATTTCCTGCCACTTGTTGAGTTGTCGCTGCATTAGCAACAGTGGTGTTGGCATTGATGTGAGCCCAAGCTGGGAAACCGATTAGCGCACTAGCGCCAATTACTCCTGCGAAACCTGTCAGTTGTTTCATCCAGGTAGGTAAGTTTTGATTTTTCATTGTGCTTGTGTTTCCTTGTAAGATCAAACAGTGAACTTGAATTCTTTTGTTAGCCAGTTCTGCACAATCGGGAATCGTTGGAAAGGCTAAAGTAGAGCTAGAATTTGCTTAAATTCTCGATCGCACCAAAACTTCCTTAATATAACGCAACATTAGGAAAAAGATCCTGAAGCGCTAAATTATTTGTAGCTCAAAACTTCAATCACCGAACCACTGGCTGGCAAAGTGGCCGATCGCACCGAAAGTGTATCACTATTCGATCGGCGTACTGACATACCATCCATCAGCCCCAAAAATTCATCTAGTGTTACCAAATCACACGCAGCAGCATCAGCAGCTTGGGTTTTGAAATGTGTGGGAATCACCATCTTTGGTTTGAGAAGTTGCAACGTTTGCTTCGCTTCGGCAGGAGTGTAAGCTTTCGGGCCTCCACCGACGGGAATCAGCAGCACATCAGGGCGTCCGATTAAGATTTGTTCTTCAATGCCGATCGGGCCTGCAATTCCACCCAGATGTAGAATTTTAACACCAGCTTGTTCCCAAAGCCAAGCCACATTCACCCCAAATCGCCTTCCCCCCTGTCGGTCTTTTTGCGTCCGAATGCCTTGCATCTTCAGTCCATTTGACTGATAAGTCCCCGGTTCATACAAAAGACCCGGATTGCCCGAAAATCCATCGACCGCCCCTTCATCGAGCAATCGACTGCTAATCAGAATCAAATCTGTAGCTACCTTGGGAGCACGATATCCCGCCGTACAGCCCAGGGGGCGAAAAGGATTCACCAGCACCCTCGCACCGCCTCCTGTAAACAAGAAGCAAGTGTGTCCCAACCACTGAATCGATAAAGAATCAGCAGTTTGAGCTTGATAGCTTTCCCATCCAGATGGCAAACCAGTTGCTAAAGCTGCCAATAAACTTGTCTGTGCGTAACGTATTAATTGTCGCCGTTTCATCTTTGGGTTTTAGTGAGAGGGTGTTGGTCGTTTGTTGTTATACCACAAATCCTCGACATCGATAAATCCCCCTAGGGACACGGCAATGCTGTATGTATTTTACCGCTCAACTACTTAATTCTGGCGGCCGACCCATTAAACCAGTCATCAAGCGCAAAGCTAAAAACCTGACTGGCCCAATTGTCCGCAAACACCACAATCCGAAGCGCCGAAACGCCACAATTGGTAGCCAAGTATTAGAAAATAATCTATCTAAGAAGTCGGTAAATCCTAACACGATTAGATTCTCTTTTTTGCGCCAATTCTGATACCGTTTTAATACTCGTAAATCGCCGATATCTTCGCTTTTTTGGTGGGCTTGTTGCAAGATTTGAGCGATCGCACCTGCATCTCGAATTCCCATATTCAATCCCTGTCCGCCGACGGGATGGCAACAGTGCGCCGCGTCTCCAATTAGTGCTAATCTTGGCAAAACGTAGCGATCGCTCTGCATTAACTGCACAGGAAACAAAAAACGATCGCTCTCCAATTCCAAACGCCCTAACAGCCCGCCCGTGCGTTGTTCCAACAAAGCTAAAAACTCTGTTTCGTCCATTGACTGCAAAGCTTTTGCCTCCGCGTGGGGTGCAGTCCAAACTACTTGACAACGGTTCCCTGGTAATGGTAATACTCCCATCGGCCCGCTCGGCCAAAAGCGCTCAAAAGCGACATCATTGTGCGGTTTTTCGGCTTTAACGGTGATCGCAAGGCAGGATTGCCAGTATTTCCAGCCGCGAGTGGTAATGTTTGCTTCTGTGCGAATGCGCGATCGCGAACCGTCAGCAGCGACTAATAATTTGGTACGAATTGTGCGAGTTTCACCGTTTTGTTTAATTGCAATTTCGGCGCAATTAGTTAAATATTTTACCTCTATGACTTCCGCTGGACAAACCCAACTAAAATTCGGGTTTTCCCCCAAACATTTCTGCAAAGCTGACAGGATGACTTGGTGTTCCCCCACATAACCTAAAGCCGATTTTGGTACGGGCAATTTCCCAGTATTTCCCAAGTCTGGGCGATGGAATTCGACGACACCGGGATAGTCGCCGTCGCAGAGGCTTATTTGCTCGAAGGTGGTAATTTGCGGCAAGATTTGTTCCCACACGCCAATGCTTTCTAGGATCATTCCCGACAGCAAGGTGACTGCGTAAGCTTGTTTTTTGGCTGCTGCGACTGCGGGGAGTTGGGTTTCGATGATGGCGATTTTTAAGCCGGAATCTTTGAGGGCGCTGGCTAAGGTTGCGCCGACAATCCCGCCGCCGACGATCGCAATGTCAAAATCGAATTCCGTTGTTTGGAGGGGGGCGCTGGTTCGAGAAAGTTGGTTTACAGGCATTTTTTAAAGAAGGTTGTTTAAGTCAATAGAAATATTTGCTCTTTTTTATTGTAAAGAATTATTGCAGTTTCGGGCAATTAGGCGATCGGGACTATGTGTGTAGGTTGGGTTGAGGTCACGAAACCCAACTCTTCATTATTATGTAGGTTGGGTTGAGGTCACGAAACCCAACTCTTCATTTTAAAATAAGGTGTTGGGTTTCACTATCGCTCAACCCAACCTACTTTTACTACTGGGGAAATTAGGAGACGGCAGTGCCGTGTCCCTACAAGATGATTGTGGGTAGGGAAACGGCACTGCCGTCTCCTCTGTTGCTGACTGCCGTGTCCTCTGTTGCTAAACCACCCGATAAACAAAACTCAGAGTTGCCCAAACACTCACATCCAAAGCTAAATCATCCGTCAATATTCCCACTTTCTGCACCCCAGCCATGCTAGCGCCGTGCAAATCTTCCAGCACAGCCCGTGCCACATTTAAAGGATTCAACAACACTCGAATTGGTAAAGCATCCCTGACTTGCTGCATTCCTCCCTGCAACGCGGTCAAAGTTCGATCGAACGGACTCTCACTAAATATAATCAAAGTTTCCGCAAGTCCGATCGCCCTAGATACCTCCTGGCCCATCACCCCAGCCTGCGGTACACTCAAATTTGCACCAGGGGCGATCGCCTGTATCGGCCTTGGAACACTCGTTTCGCCATCAGAATTCAATACCAGCAGCCGTCCAGAACTATCCGAACCAAACACCATAAAGTAAACCGGGCGATCGCCATCGTTATACAATCGATACTGAATCAGGCTCCCAGCCTTCACACTTAATATACCCAAACTCCCAGACTTCTCACTTTCTCCCCTCAGCGATGATACTCGATCATCACCGGTACCTCGCACAGGCGATCGTTCTGCCACAGTCCGGGCTTGAGGCGAGAGAGTTGCCAGCATCGCCCGCACCTTCAGACGCGAAGATCCCTCATTGGCAGTCAGTCGCAACAACTTCATCGCCAACAGCGTTTTCAATTGCGGAGTCAAGCGCTGTACAGCCACCTTCACCGCCTCTCCCCCATCGCCTTCAGTATGCGGAATCAGGGTTTCACCCAAAGAAAACAAACCATAACGTCCTTGATACAAACCAGGCTCATAGGCCAAGGGAGTTTGGGCTAGAGTCGTTTCTGGCACTCTGCCAAACCGATAGTCCGCCCGTTGGTCTCCCGCCACCGCTGACACTTGGGGCACAGTCGCAAAGGCGCTGGTAGCATCCACTCGCTCGATCCGTTCTAAACCAGAGTCCAAAGCTACTGTCAAACCGATGTTTCGGGGCAGAACCCGAATTTCTTCTCTCACCAAGTCCCCCGCAGTCAGTTGTCCTGCGATTGGCACCTCTAAAACTTGGGCTTTAGCAGAAAGACCAGTGCGTCGCAGCAGCAACACACGATCGCCCTTTGAAGAAACTAAGCTGAACACAGAACCGCTACAGGACTCCAAAACCTCTAGTGGCAAGCCTCCTAGCCACAACTGCACAATTTTGCCACCATCTTCCACCGCAGACACCGCCCCGTCAGCAGCAAGGGAATTTAGCATCGAATTGACAACAATCCCCGATCGCGCTTTTAAATCGTCATGGCGAATTTGCGGTTGCTGGCTGAAGTTGGTTATTTGCTCAACTTGACCAGCGGCGCGGCTAAAACTGACTTGTAGATTGTTAGCCGGATTTGTACACCACAAAGTTTGAGTCAGGGCGTAAGTAAATAAACCTGCTGTAAAACCGTTCCACTGAATTTCGGCTGCGAATTGAGCAGGGGCTGCCGCTGTCAGTATAGTGGTTGGGGTATAAATTTGATTAGTGGGAAGTTTGAGGCGATCGAGAAACTCTAATTCGCCGATGCTTGGACTCGCGACTATGGGGCGAGGGCGGGAACGAATACGGAAACTACCCGCACCATCAAAGCCCGGATAGCTGTAGCTGGTATCGAGAATTGCGATCGCACTTTCCGTTGCGAGCGATCGCATCAACAGCAGCAAAGTTTCCTCTAAAATATCGTTCACCGCCCGATTTCCTGAAGTAGGCACAACATCATCCACCGGCACCAAACTATTTTGCATCACCGTGGAAGACTCACCCAAACTCAATCGGCTACCACAGCCGCTGAAGTGAAAAACCACTGCGTCTCCGGGCTTGGCTTGTTGAGTCAAGTGAGTCACAAAAGCCGTCTCAATATTTTCCCTGGTAGCTTGAGAGTCAGTCAAAGTCAGAATATCTGACGGCTGAAACCCGAACCGATATACCAGTAGTTCCCGCTGCAATTCCACATCCGTGACACAGCCGTTAAGCCCTGATCCCGGATATTGGTCAACGCCCACCAACAGTGCCAATTTGCGGGCTGTCGGCTGGGCCAGGGCCTGGAGATAGCGATCGCCCAACCGTTCCCATCCAGCCTCGCTGATACCGATGGCCGCCAACACCCAGCCCGCTTGCTGCAAAAAATTCCGCCGCTTGAGTCCCATTGATGATTCCCGATCGTCCTGCTGTTACTTAATCTTCTCACTCCTACGCCAAAGACTAAGTGTCGCCAACAACAAGCTTTAAGATTTAAATCTCATAACTGAAAATATTCATTGCCTTTGCCAATTCAGCAGCAACTTCCGGCCGAGAAAACTGCGGGGGTGGCAATGTTCCAGCCCGTAACATTTCCCGCACCTTAGTTCCCGACAAATGCACCCGCTGTTCGGGAGTGCTAGGACTTGTTTTAGTCGTAGCCATTTGTTCCGTCACTTTGCAATAAAAAGCGTGCTCAAATTTCATCGGCACAATTCCCAATTCTCCCGGCTCAAATTCCTCAAAAATATATTGAGCATCATAAGTGCCATAGTAATCTCCCACACCCGCATGATCGCGCCCGACAATAAAGTGAGTGCAACCGTAGTTTTTGCGGATCAGAGCATGAAAAATAGCTTCCCGTGGCCCAGCGTAGCGCATTGCGGCGGGATTGATGGCTAAAATTACGCGATCGTGCGGATAGTATTTTTCTAGCAAAATCTCATAGCAACGCATCCGCACATCCGCCGGAATATCATCGCCCTTAGTCGTCCCCACTAATGGGTGTAAGAATAAACCATCTACAGTTTCTAGAGCACATTTTTGAATGTATTCATGAGCGCGATGAATCGGATTTCGAGTTTGGAAACCAACTATAGTTTTCCATCCTTTTTCTGCGAACAGCATTCGCGATTTCACCGGGTCAATTTGGTATTGGGGAAACCGAGGATCGAGTTCCCGTTCCAGCAGCCAAACTGGGCCTGCAAGATTAACTGGACCAGAATTGTCTAATACTTGGACACCCGGATGTTTGAGATCATCAGTCCGATAGACATTAATCGCTTCTTCTTCTTTACTGTAGCGATATTTTTCGGTCAATTGGAGTATCCCAGCAAACTCGCCGTTCGGAGAGTCCAGGCGTACCAAAGTACCCTCTGTCAAAGGGGATGCGACTTCTTCTGTTACCGACAGAGTGATCGGAACCGACCAAGGAAGACCATTCGAGAGGCGCATTTGTTTAACGACCGATCGATAATCAGCTTCATCCATGAACCCTTCAAGAGGACTGAAAGCACCGATCGCAATCATTTGCAGATCAGAGATCGATCGATCTGAAAGCTGAACACGCGGCAAAGCATCTGCTTTGTCAAAAAATTCTTGTCTTTGGTCTAGCGTCGCAATGCGGTTAACCAAGCTGCCACCGTGAGGGGCAATGCGATCTGGATGCTGGCTCATGTCGATTTGGGATTTTAGATTTAAGATGTTGGACTTTAACTGCCAGAGTATATCCTACCAAAGTATTGTTACAATTAATTGATTTCTTTAGCCAAGGATGAACATACTTTAATTAAACTTTTTAATTAAGCTATTGAATCGATAGGAATCGATAGGTCTAATACAATAAACTAAGTCGTCTCCCCAATCCAAAATCCAAAATCCAAAATCCAAAATCAACCGACCATTTCGTGATGAATCATCTCGATCTGTGACAATTCTTCCTGCAATCCCTGTGGTAGGGGAATTTTCGCAGTTTCCAGCATACTCTGAATCCGATGTCTCCAATCATGACGAGCTAAACTCTCAACATAGTTGCGTTTGTATATAGAATTAAGCCTCACCTCATCCTGTAAAAGTTCATCAATAAATTCAACACTTTTTTGCGGGTCATCCGGCAACTCAATAGTAGCATCTTCCCAATTCAGCAAATCATCCATTAGATATGTCGTTGGACGCTTCCCAACCACCGCACCACCAGTCGCAGCACCGTAAAACCAACGCAGTGTAATAAACGAGTAAGGAAACGGACGCATACCAGGATAAAGCGTATCAAATGCTAAGGTAATCTTGCTATGTCTGAGCATATGAAATAGCATCAAGGAATTAGTGATACCGGCATACCAAAATTTCATTGATATTTTCTAATTCAAAAACCGGGTCTAAGGAGACTCTTGAACATAAAGCCCGTGAAGAAAGTACAAAAATATTCATAGCTCGTTGATAGATATATATATATTACACAATCACCAAAAAATAACACATCTATCACCTCAGTGTCAATATTAACCTTAAAAAGTATGTATTTTGTCGCGAGTCAGAGTTTTATTTAATGGTATGAATCAACTATTTTTTGCAAAACCCCTAAGAGCAAGGGAACATTATCGAGATAATAAATATCACCATCAATAATTAAATCATTGCTGGTCAACTTGAGAAAGCGCCAAACAATGCCCGTAGTCACACAGCCAAAGATTACTGGTATGGGATTGTTTTGGCGTTGGTTAAATATTTGAGCAGCCACCATTTGTGCAGCACACTGGGACAAACCAGTTTCTATTTCTCCACTTTTAGCTTCTCTCAGTGCAAAGAATGGACTTTGAATTTCCAAATTAAACGATGAACAAGATAGCAAAAAGTCGCACTCTCCCTTCAATTCTTGAGAAATATCTACATCAAAGACCCAGCCGGAAAATAGAGAGAATCGTCTGTTGTTCCGTTCCATAGATTCTAATAAAATAGGAGAGATAATGCGTTCTGAACGTTCTTTTTCGGTTTTCAAAGCATTATTAGAAGCAATTTCTAGCGTTCTCCATAGCCATTCGGATGGTTCTAAGGGAATAATTTTGGTATTAGTAAAAATAGGACTCATGGACGGTTCTAATCCAAACTGATCTTTTAATTGACTGAACGTAAATGATTTGTAAGACATATTTTTGATTTAACTAAATAAAAGAAAAATTAATGTACTCTGAGTCCTTCTTCCTGATATCCGTTACATCCGTTACAGAATCCGCTGCCGAACTTCCTTCTTCTAAACATTCAACCACTGAACAAGTATCCTGGGTGCTGGTAAGAGAATAGCCAATAATAGCCCGATCGCAACTAACCCCAAAACATCGCGCCAATCATTCAATTCGCTGACATCATTCAACGCTGGTTCGTCGTTTAGCGGTGTCAAAAACAAAATAATCGCCCATAATAAAAAACCCGGTTCCAACAAAGAAAGCAGCAACATACAAAATCTAGCAACTTGCCCGATCGCCATACTTGCCTTTTGACCGAACATCGCGTGCACAATATGGCCACCGTCAAGTTGTCCCACCGGCATCAAATTAAATGCTGTCACAATCAAGCCCAAATAACCTGCTACCGCTACCGGGTGCAAATTAATCGCAGTTGCCGAATTTAAAGTAGCACCCAAAGTTAACTTGCTCAAAAGAGTCATCATCAGAGAAAAATTAGGATTGAAAGACTCAAAATTTAACATCCCTGAATTTTTAGCAATAGGCACAATTGTCGAATGGTATAAACCCCAAATTAAAAACGGCAATGTCGCAACTAAGCCTGCCAATGGCCCGGCAATACCGACATCAAATAAAGCTCTACGGTTAGGAATCGAACTCCGTATTTGAATAAAAGCGCCAAAAGTCCCCAAAAAAAATGGAACCGGAATAAAATAAGGCAAAGTCGTTCTAATTTTATGAAATTTAGCAGCTAAATAGTGCCCCGATTCGTGAATACCTAAAATCACCATCAAGGTCATCGCATAGGGCAAACCCTTAATTAACATTGACGGATTAGATTGGGCAATCTGTTCCGTAACTCCGGCAAGTTGCGCCCCCACAATCGTAGTTGTAAACAGGGTGATTACCACCAAACCCAAAGCAAACAGCGGTCGGCTCAAAGGTGCATCTTTAACAGCGTTTTCCGCAGATTGGCGGTTGGGATTAGGAACGATCGCAAAGAAAGGTTGGTCGCTCAAACTGCTTTGAAATACCACCAAAAAGCGATCGCCAAAATGCCTTTCTACATTCTCCCGAATCGTCTGGTAAGCCACCTCCGGGTTTGTCCGCAAATGTCCGCGACAAATGACAGCCTGGGGCCGAAATTCTAAATTTTGCAAGAAGTAGATAGACCAAGGAAAACAGTCTCGTAAACTCGCTTCTTCCTCTGGAGTGATCGGGCGTAAAGCAGGTTTTGGCTTGGCCTTTGCAGGTTCAGTCCCATCGCCCGCCGTTATTTCAGCAGTTTCGCTGGTAATTTTCTTGCGCCCCAACTGTACGAGCAGCCAGTACAAAATAGGACAAACAAAAAAAGGTATAATTAGCCAGTCTGGCGGTGTACTTTTACTCGCACTATTCGCTAGAAGCCAAGTGGTATAAATCAGGGCTGGAGCCATGATGACCAGCCACAGCAGCCATACCGGAGTGCGCGTGATGGGACTGATGCTAGTCTGCAACAAGAAGTACGAGAGCAATCCCAGTATAAACAAGCATAAAAAGAACATAATATTTATTCCAGATACATTAATTATCATACTTCCTTGAAACAACAAAGTTCAGCTTCCAAACAACCCAAGCCCGTGCTGGAGAATATCTTTGCTTTCCCCCCTAACCGTGACACCCTGGGTGCAACAGCTTATTTCATTGTAGAAAACCAAACTAACATTTTGGTGGATTGTCCCGCTTGGGATGAGATTAACCAAACATTTTTGCGGGAACACGGCGGGGTGCGACTGCTGTTTCTGACGCACCGTGGCGCGATCGGCAAGGCGCGGGAGATTCAGGAAGCCACAGGGTGCGATATCCTGATTCAAGAGCAGGAAGCTTATTTGCTGCCTGGATTGAAGGTGACGGCTTTTGAGCGAGAATTTGCTTTGACCGATCGCACTTTGGCATTTTGGACTCCAGGCCACTCTCCCGGTTCGTCCTGTCTTTATGATACCCGTAGTGGCGGAGTTCTGTTTTCTGGCAGACACTTGCTTCCCAATCGAGAAAGCGCCCCTGAACCGTACAGAACAGCAAAAACTTTTCATTGGCCCAGACAAATTAACAGTGTTAAATCAATTGTTGATCGCTTTTCGCGGGAAACTTTACAATATATTTGTCCTGGTGCGAACACTGGTTTTTTACGCGGAAAAGGTTCGATCGATCGAGCTTTTGAACAATTAGCCAATCTGGATTTAACCGTTTGTTTGCAGTCAAAGCCTTGACTTTAAGCTGAATGTGGTACTATCGACACACAGGTCTGATCCACTCTCAGGGGCTTGACCTTCACTCCAGATTTTCAATTCCTAGTCAAAAGATTTTATATGGCAACTGCAACAGTTTATCCCAACGCTCCCGAACTCTCTACCGACGACTATATAGCAGTCGGTTTGGCAACCTGCTTCGTCAAAGAAGAAGGCGAAGTTCTGCAAGTACAAGTAATCGAGGCTATTCCCTCAGCAGCTTTGGAAGCAATTGTCAAGGGAATTCCCACATCTTATCAAATGGCTTGGGGGACAACCTTGGGAGCAGTGCTCGACGGTGAATCACCAAAAAGGCTGCCCGAATTCCCCACATCAGCCGAGTTTAGCGAAGAATTTGGCTTTCGGGCGATCGCAGCCGCCCGCACTTACAAAATCCGCCCCCAAGCTCAATCTCACATTCCTGTAGGAACAGTTCGTAGCGACTTTACTTATTCTCTAGAACGCAAAAGAGTGCTCAATTCCCAGCGCGTAGTTAGCACTGAAGATAATGTAAAACAACACGAACATACCCACAAAGTTCTTTAAATAAATCAGTTTTCAGTTTTCAATAAGTAGTGTAATACTACTTCTAGATTCAGGGTGCATCGCAGGTCAGCTAAGATCTCAATCTTACAAATTGGTCAAACTATGCGAAGCTTTGCGAGAGAGCAGTGCTGGAAATTAATTCGACTATTGCCAGCACGATTTAATCATTTATATCGTCTTCAATACATCGCTGCGCTGCTATTTTTGTGCTGCACAATTATCGCAGCCAGCATCACTGGTTATATTAGTTATCAAAGTATTCGATCTTTAATTATCAAAAATTTAGAGCGAAATACTTTGTTAGAAGTTAAAAACCGGGGTAACAATATTGATCGTTGGATAGCAACTAGAAAAGCTGAAATCGAAATTCTCGCCAACACACCTCCCGTTCGTTCCATGAATTGGTTGGTTGCAGAACCATATTTACAATCCGAGGTAAATAGACTCCAAGACTTTGAGCATTTTGCATTAATTGAACCGGATGGTTCTTATTTCACGACAAAAGTCGGAAAAGCTTTGGCTAATGTTAGCGATCGCAAACACTTTCAAAAAGCAATGGCTGGCGATGTATACGTTTCAGATCCGACGATTTCTCGCACACTAAAAGAACAAATTATTCCCATATCAGCTCCGGTGCGGCGGTCAAATACTAGAAATTCCACTTCTAAAAAGATTCAAAAGCCGATCGGGATCATGAACGGTGTGATCAAAATCAACCGATTAGCAGAAGTCGTTGAAAAGCTCGAATATGGGGAAAGAACCTACGCTTTTGTTCTCAATTCTCAAGGAGTACCAATTGTTCATCCAGACGAAAAATTAATCGGAAATATAGATAAGCCAGCTCCCAGTTTTTTAGACTCAAAAGATGCTAATTTGGTAAATATAGCCCGCGAGATGGTTTACCAAAAAACAGGCATTTCCCTAACTCAAATCAACAAAGCTAGAGTTTATGTTGCCTATCTTCCTTTAGAAGAGGCTGAATGGTCGATCGCCCTAGTAATTCCCCAAGACAACCTCGAAAAAGAGTTGTACGTTTTAAATATATTAGCAGCAGTTGCCACCATACTTTCGGCAGTTGTTATTATAGCAGCAATTGTGGCACTAAGATTGTTTGCAAAAGATGACATCCGCACTCGCACAGAAACTCTACTACATCGCTTGACAAGTCGCATTCGCGCTTCTTTGAACCTCGATCGCATTCTGCAAACCACCGTTGAGGAACTTGGAACTATACTAGATGTCGATCGCACAATTTTCGCCTGGTACGATCCTCGACAAGACACTTTAGAATTCTGCTGTGAGTATTACCGGGAAGGTTTATCGCCAAGCTTAGGAATATTCTGCGCGGAATCCGGGCCTTGTGGAGATTTAGCAGCACGACTCCACCGTGGGGAATCAATCACACTAAGAAAAGCTACAGGGATTGATTCACCTCACCTGCGACTCAAAAAAACTCACTACGCAGCAGTACCAGTGCTTACCAAAACTAATCGCCTGGGGTATCTTTTGGCTTGTACCAAAAGACATTTTGCTACTCCCAATGAGATGGAAGTTTTGGAAGCAGTTGCAGACTCTTTGGCGATCGCAATTTCCCAATCTCAACTAAACGGGGAAGTTCAAGATCAACTCAAACTTTTGGAGGAAGTATTTGCCAAACTCAGAAGAACCGAAGAACATTTGGTTAAAAAGGAAAAAATTACAATTTTAGGTAAACTCGCTGCCGGAATAGCTAGTGAAAGCAACAACCAAATTAACTTTGTTTATGGTCACTTGCTCCACATCAATGATTATATCAAAGATTTGCTAAATATAATTCGCCTTTATTCGGACAAACATCCCGAATCAGTGCGAGAAATTGATGAAGAAAAAGAAAGAATTGACTTAGATTTTGTCAGCGAAGATTTGCCACAAATTATAAATTCCTTAAAAAATGGAGCCGGACGGATTCGTCAGACTATCATTGCTTTGCAGAATTTTGCAATCCGTGAAGAATCTCACAAAACCTACGTCAACATATACGAAGGCATTAACGATATTCTGCTGTTGTTTGCCTATCGCCTGGAAAACAAAATATCGATAGTTAAGAAGTACAACAATATCCCGCTGCTGTTGTGCTACCGTGGTGAAATAAATCAAGTTTTTGCTAGTATCATTAGTAATGCGATTGATGCTATGAATACCATGGATAATTGCGAGCCAATTATTGTAATTCAAACAGATGTTGTCGAGTATCCCGAAGGGAGATTTATTGTTATATCGATCGCTAATAACGGCCCTAGTATTCCAGCAGAAATTCAGACTCGAATATTTGATCCATTTTTTACTACTAAGTCTTTTGACCAATCTACAGGTTTAGGGCTATCGATCTGCAATAAAATTATTGTAGAAGTTCACGGCGGGCGTCTTTGGGTAGAATCTCCGTTTCAATTTCCCTTTCCATCTCAAGCCACGGATGGTGTAAATTTTGTGGTGGAATTGCCGATCGTCTAATTGTAGAAATTATTATTAGAAATTAGGAGATGGCACTGCCGTCTCCTCTATATCATAGGTCGGTGCAACCGGAATTGATATAAATTCCTGTTCCTAGGGGAACAATAGGGGTGCAACCAATGCAAATAGCCAACTTCCCATCACCAAGATTTCTACAAATATCAGGATAATATTTTTTCTCATCTGTCAAATTAAAGCTCCAATATCAAACAAATTTCCTGATTTCTAGTCTTGTTGATTCTTCTGGGACTTACGAAAATCCAACATCGACAAAATTAACGGCAAACCTCCAACTTTTGCGCTCATCAATAAGTGGATTGCTAGACAAAATACTAAAATTATCCACCCAGAAATGTGCAAATAGTACCAAACTTGTGTTAATTCGCCAGCAGGAAGCCATTCTTCCTTAACCATACTGCCAGAAGCGATCGAAAATGCGATCGCCACTAACATCACTGTATTCACAATCCGATGCAAACTGTACCACCAAATCGGTTTGCCGAATTGTGTCAGTTTGCCAAAAGAATCCGGCTGTATTAAGCGTTGTTGCCCTTTGTGGAAGCTGTATAAAGCAAACGCCGGCATTACTCCTAAAATCAACAACTTGCCAAAAGTGCCATGAATACCGACAATATCTGCAATCTGAGGTACTGCTACTTTGCCGAAGCGCCCGTCGTAGGTGTTGTACACCAGAAATGCGGTAATGATTGCTAAAATTGCGATCGCAGCATTAACCCCGTGCAGTAATTTGAGTAGCAATGGCTGGTATGGTTTCGATTTCGACATCGTGGATTATCCTAGTTGATAACTCTTCCTATCATACAGCCAAATACATTTTTTTCAATACCACAAATTATGAAATAAATATGATATAAAAATGAATAAATTATGAGAAAAATACAATTTCATAAAAGTTTAGTGTAGAGTTAAATAGTTTAGGTTCAAAGCGAAAATTTCGGTTTCTGGGAATAGTTAGACTACGCTCAGTGATTGGTGTATCAAACAGAGAGACTAAATATCAGAGTTTTTGATCCCGCGATAATATTTAACAGTAAAAAAAATGGATGCAGCCACTACCGTCTTACTTTCTTTGGGATTAGCCGCAGATGCTTTTGCTGTTGCTGTTTCCAGCGGTTTAGCAATCAAACACATGAATGTCAACAAGGCGTTAAAAATTGCTTTATTTTTCGGCGGTTTTCAAGCTTTAATGCCATTAATAGGATGGTCTGCTGGCATTAGTTTTAGCTTTTGGATAACACCGATCGACCATTGGATAGCTTTTGGGTTATTGAGTTTCATTGGTGGTAGAATGATTTATGAATCCCTGCAAAGCGAGGAATGCGCCCCAAAATTTAATCCTTTAGATACGGGGACTTTGATTACCCTGTCAGTGGCGACAAGTATCGATGCTTTAGCAGTTGGAATTGGCTTTGCTGTACTAAAGGATTCGATTATTCCTGCGGTGACTGCGATCGGATTCATTACTTTCTCTGTCGTATTTTCCGGTGTCTTTATCGGTCACAAGTGTGGTAACTTATTTGGCAAGAAAATAGAGTTGATCGGAGGGCTGATTTTAATGGCGATCGGCAGCAATATCCTATGGTCACATTTGACAGCATCAGCAGTCATTAGTCATTAATCATTAATCATTAATCAGCCAAAAGTCAAGAGTCAACAGTCAACAATACCCAAGTCCCAATTCCCCAATGCTACAATGATCGGATTGCGTTAAAGGAAGGAACAAAATGGTGCTGAAACTTTACGGCGGAGCTCATAGTAGAGCCTCAATTATCAAGTGGTATCTGGAAGAAATAGGTGTTCCCTACGAGTTTGTGATGTTAGATATGCAAGCCGCAGAGCATTTGCAGCCAAATTTTCTGGAAATTAACCCGATCGGCAAAGTACCTGCGATCGCTGACGGGGATTTTAAACTTTGGGAATCCGGCGCAATTCTGCTCTATTTAGCTCAAAAACATGGTAAAATGCCACAGAGTTTGGAAGAACAAGCTCAAATCGTGCAGTGGGTAATGTTTGCGAATGCTACTCTGGGGCCGGGAATATTTGTCGAAGCTAGTCGCGATCGCGAAACCCCCAAATTGTTAACACCCCTCAATCAAATCTTCGAGAAACAGCCGTTTTTAATGGGCGATGAATTTGGTGTCGCCGACGCAGCAGTCGGGTCAATTTTAAACTACATTCCGATGATGTTAAAACTAGATCTCAGCCCTTATCCGGCTGTTTTGGACTACATGAAGCGAATTTCAGAAAGACCGGCATTCCAAAAGGCGATCGGCGGTAACTAAAATCAGTTCTTGTAGGGACACGGCAGTGCCGTGTCCCTACGGATCTAGCATTACTCTATAATTATTTCACCTCCTTATAATCCACACCATAACTCGTATCTCTCCCCGACAAATAAGTGGTTTTCCCCGTCAAAGTCTCCAAAGTTTGTCTCGTTTTAGCAGAAGTAATTGTGTTCAACGGTACACCCAACTTGCTAGCCAAACCAGCCGCCACACCCACACCTTGTCCTTGATAAATATTCACCGTCGCAATGCGTCCAACTGATACCGCCATACCAACATATCCGGATGAACGCCCGACAATTGCTAAGTTATTAACTTTGCTAGCCAAAGCACTTTCTATCCCAAAATTATACACGGGTAATCCAGGAATTCTCGACGACAAATCCTTGACTCCGCCCCGCAAATCGAAGTCATAGGAAAAACTGCCGATCGACTTTTCTGCCTCGGTTCCTCCTTTAATAATTTCCTGTCCCCTCAGCGGATCTACTACATCGCGAACATTCAAAGTTTGCCTGATGTAAACTTCATCCGGGATAAATACTCTCACATCTTTACCTGACTTCTTTTGCAGCCAATCTTGCAGATATGACATTTCTTTCAGCATCTCAGGAGTCGCTTTTCTGTCGTTAGCTTCCATCTTCATTAGTTGGTCAACTTGATATTTAAACAGAAAGCCATTCCACGACATGGAATTATCTTTATAAACGCAAATATTTGCTTTATCAAAAAAGAAGCCTTTGTCTTGAGTAAAGGGCAGACTTCTATCTACATGATACGCTGCTCCTAGGGCGGTGCTTCTAATATTGTAGCCATCTCGATATGCCTGATAAATCGGGCTTAAAAAATTCCTCATCCAGAATTCGGTACTTGCCGGATCGTTAGATTTGGCAATGCTTGTTTTAAGCTTTTCTACTAAAGGTATGTTGTAAAGAATCTCATCTTCCATCCTGCGGAGATCCGAGATCGTTAGCCCGGTAATTGTTGGAACTATCGATATCGCTAAGGTTTCATTTTTAGATTTAATGTTTTGCGATTCGTATCCTGTATAATAAGATAACCCGGCTTTGACTGCGAGTTCGGCATCTTGAGTTACGTCAATGAAAGAGTTAGCTTTGATTTTGATTCCACTGCCTTTTACTTCGGCATATTCAATTTTTTTATCGACTACATGGGGAGTGAGAGTCGAGTTGGAAATAACTTTAACTCCGGCTGCTGAAAGCATATCTTTGAGTGCTTTATCTGCTGTTTTTGGTTCTAAGCATGATTCGGGCACGTTGGCTTTGTCGAGGAATTCCCGGAAGCATTGGGCGTAGGGTTGGTTGTACCAATCGGGGATTTTATCTAAATCGACGTAACCTAAACCGCCGCGAGTGAGTACGCCACCTAACATTGCGGTTTCATGGTTCGATCGCACTACAACTACTTTTCCCTTTGCACCGAGGGTCTTTTTTGCCCAGATAGCTGCACATATCCCCGGTACTTCATCACCATATACCACTACATCAAAGTTGCGATCGGCTGGTGTTGAATGCGCTGCTGGGGGCTTGTTTGTGGCTGTTTGGCGCAGGCTTGGGGTGTCTAAGGTGGCACTTGCTTCGTTTCTATGGGCGATCGAGCTTTTTACATCTTTGAAATACGGGGAATCAACTAAAACTTTTATGGCTACAAAAAAGATGGCAATGGCGGCTAATTTCTTGAAAGTAGGAAGCATTTAGTTGACTTTTTGATTAATTTGCATTACCTGAAAGTGCTGTTCAGGGTTTACGGAGTTGAATATATCACGTTTGGGTACTTTCGACACAAGTTTAACTTTTCCGGCAACGGTTGCGATTAGTATTAATGTTAAGTTAATTCACAACTTGTAGTAACTGTAACACTCTGCTGCTATTTTCAAAGCATCAGTCAAAAACGATAAACTGATGTTATGGTAGAATTGTCTGGGGCGGGTGGCAATTGGCAAGTTATTGATGAAATAGCCGATCGGGCTGTTGTCCAACAACAAGATAAGTTATCCTGCGGCCCCGCTTGCGGTGCAATGCTCCTGGGCGATCGCGGGGTTTATGGTGCAAACCAATCTTTAATTACGGCTGAAACTGGAGTTCCTGTAAATATTGAAGATTTAGCAATCGCACTCAATACTCTGGATACAAGCAGTTCTAGATTTTGGTTGGGCGGTACTATTTCTATTCCTGGGGCTACAAACTCTGAAATAGTTGAGGTATTAATTACTACTGGTTCTTGGGCTGCTATTTTGTGGGAAACTTTAGCTGACTTGGGTCATGTAGTCATTGTTGATGGGCTTGATGATACAGGAAAAATTATGATTCGCGACCCTTGGAATGCTACAAGATATAAAATGGAATTAGCAGAGTTTTTGAATTACTGGAACCTTCAAGCAGTTTACTCATTAAGACGATGAAAGTGCAAGTTTTGTCTATTCAATCTGCGATCGCCCCTAATACTCACGAGGTTTTGCTGTCTGTTGGTACGGATACACAAAAATTTATTTTTACAACAGAAGTCAATCGAGTTGGAGAAAATTTACTTCAGACGACTCGCGGCGATCGCACTTTTTCAGAGGTTTTCAGATTTAATCAGCGGGTAGCGATGAATGTGACTAATTTGGTTGTTAAATGCTACAATCGTGAAACTGTCAATTTTCCGGCATATGTCGGCGTTTTGGTCTCTCCAGAAACGGCTTTATCGAAGCAAAAGCCATTTGAAAATAACAGTTTAGCAGATACTGAATCGCAGCAAACAACAGCAGTCGATCGAGAAATTCGTCAAAGGGCGATCGCAATTCTCGAACAGTTACCGGAAGCTGTGCTTGATGAAGCTGTGAGGTTTCTGGAATCTTTGTATGTTAAGAGCGATCGGCTACAATAAGTTAAGAACAGCAATTAAGTCATCTTAAATATACAGAAAAAATGGAAAAAGTTTTTGTACATCCTGAATGTCCTTTTTCAGCAGAAACATTTAAATTATTGGAAGAATTTTCTGCGGCAGAGGACTGGTCTGATTTTTACATGGCACGTAAAAAAGATTTCTTAAAATATTTAGAACAGCCGTTAAAGCATATTTCAAGTCAGGTGGAAGAGATGTTGCCATATTTTATTAAAAAACATATAAATATTAAGTGGGAAAAACTTGCCTCTACCAACAAAATTAGAACATTATCTTCTTGCTTAATGGTTTATAGTGTAGCTTTTGGTCTTGAATATAGCAGGTCTCTAGATGATGCTCAGTTAATGCTAATATTAGATCGCCAAAATTTAACCTTTGGTTTTTATGCAGAAAAAGATTGTGTTAGTCACATACTAGATAATTATCAACGCCATTATATAGATAGAGCCGATGTAATGGGAATGCTTAAACGTTACACTCTCCCCAATCAATATTATTGCTCTTTAACTCAGAAAATAATTCGCGTGAATTCCCCTTGGCCGGAATCTCGTTCCATATCTATGGAACCTAAAAAATCTATTTATGAATTATTAGAACATATTATTTCTCTATCCGAACTGCCACCCCAAATAAAAAATAACACAATTACTAATCTTCAGATTGATATATCACTTGAATCGGAAGAACTATTAGGATATTCTGCTAAACGGTTAATTAAAAAAATAACAAATACATTTCAAGAAATATTTCCATTGTTTTTATGTGCCAAGCGGTACGATGATGATTCAGATATTCTTTTCAGTGAAAGTTATTCAGCATATGAAGAAGAACTTAATCCAGTGTATTATTTAGAATATTTTTCTTATATGACTGGTTTTCAAACATCTGAACTCGATCGCTATATACGCGCCATCCACCGCAAGAAACAAGCCATCATCCAAGGCCCGCCCGGAACTGGAAAAACCTTCCTTGCCGAAAACCTCGCTCAACACTTAATCGGCGGCGGTGATGGTTTTTCAGACATTATCCAATTTCACCCCGCCTACACCTACGAAGACTTTATCGAAGGCATCCGGCCACAGAGTCAAAATGACCAATTGACCTATTCCATAGTTCCCGGCAGATTCCTCGAATTTTGCACAAAAGCTGAGTCCTGTCAAGACATTTGCGTTATCATTATTGATGAAATTAATCGCGCAAATTTATCTCAGGTATTTGGAGAGTTAATGTATTTGCTGGACGATCGCGATCGCACCGTTAAACTAGCCAGCGGCCAACTATTCAGAATCCCTACAAATGTCCGCATCATCGGCACAATGAACACCGCAGACCGTTCTATTGCCTTAGTCGATAACGCACTCCGCCGCCGTTTCGCATTCATCCCCGTCTATCCAAACTATGAAGTGCTGCGACAGTATCACCACAGAGAGGAAACAGGTTTTCCAGTTGATAAATTAACTAGCATTCTAGAAGATGTCAATCGCGCAATTAACAACAAACACTATCAACTAGGCATCTCCTTCTTTTTGACAAAAACCTTAGCTGAAGATATCCAAGATATTTGGCAAATGGAAATCGAGCCATACCTAGAAGAATACTTCTTTGATAACCAGGCAAAAATGGATGAATTTCTCTGGGATAAAATCAAAGATAAATTGAGCAAGTGATAATCTTATGAAACGAGAGTCACCCCAAATCATCGAACTTACAGAATATCAATTAGCAACTTTTGAACAAGACTCAATCCCAGAATCAGTAGGACAGAAAATATACCATAATTATGCCAAGGAAATCGAGATAGAATTTCCCAACTTTAAAACAAGAGATAAATGGCACTTAAAGTCTAAAGGCAGAGTTGGCAACATTCCAATTACTCCAGAATTTCATATTGCTATCCGCCCAAAGGTTCCCATAAACAATATCTTCGGAATGCTTGACTATGCCTACAACCTGAAGATAAAATTTCCCCAAGGATCGATTAAGTGCCAATTTTTAGAACAAATTTACGAGACATTAGCTAACATTCTTGCCCGTAAAATATTAGAACGCTGCCGCAAAGGATTATATCGCGATTACTTAGCCAAAACAGAAAGACTCGCCTACATTCGCGGCCGCGTCGATTTGCGATCGGCCCTTCAAAAACCTTGGGATGTGAAACTAAAATGCCACTATAACGAACAAACAGGCGATATTGAAGATAATCAAATTCTGGCTTGGACACTTTTCATTATTGGGCGCAGCGGTTTGTGCGGTGAATCTGTTTCATCCAGTGTGCGAAAAGCCTTTCACGCACTCCAAGGATTTGTGACATTAAAACATTTTAAATCCGAAGCTTGTATCGATCGCACTTATCACCGTTTGAATCAAGATTATCAACTTTTACACGCCTTATGTCGATTTTTTTTAGATAACACGGGGCCCAGTCACGAAACGGGCGATCGCGAAATGCTCCCTTTTCTCATAGACATGGCGAATTTATATGAACAATTTGTCGCTGAATGGCTCAAAGCAAATACACCAAAAGGCTTTTTTGTCAAACAACAACACCGAGTCACACATGACCAAAACTATTTCGATCGCATTGACTTACTGCTGTGCGATATTGCAACCAGTAAAGTCCAGTATGTCCTCGATACAAAATACAAAGCTCCCGATAAAGTAGCCAGTAATGACCGCCATCAAATAGTTGCTTACGCCAATGGGTTAAACTGCCAAAATGCAATTCTCATTTACCCGCAAAACCTCAAACAGCCACTAGACATAAAACATGGTGATAT
Organism: Oscillatoriales bacterium; assembly: GCA_043718495.1. Lineage (GTDB taxonomy): Bacteria > Cyanobacteriota > Cyanobacteriia > Cyanobacteriales > Microcoleaceae > Microcoleus. The sequence continues at coordinate 29,739 of JAYSVM010000084.1, forward strand.
CCGAGTTCGCAGTCTAACCTTTTCCCTAAATATCGACCTCGATGAAGCCGGAAAAACCTTCTTAACCTCTCTACTTCCAAACATCCTCCCCTAAATCTTCTCTGCGCCCTCTGCGCCTTCTGCGGTTCATTTCTCCAAAAAAAAAAGAGGCGCAATCGCGCCTCCCAAATCCTTCATATCCGTGTTCTAAACACTAACAGCCACTTTTGATTCCTTCGCAGTCAACTTCTCGTAAGTTGCCCGCATTTTCAATCCCACCAACACTTGGAACAAACCAGTTCCATTATTAGAACCAGGGTATTCGCGGTGCTGAAGCAATAGGTGAGTTAACTCGCCTTCATACTTCGCAGAAGTTTTGCTCAAATGGCTTTCGATGTAAATCACTTCTTCGAGATTTTCAAACTGACCGTCTACTTCCAAAATCGAGACTTCGTGGCCGTAGAAAGCGTCTGGCCCATAATACATCTTAATTCCTGGATAGGAACAAGTCAGTTTGCGACCGCAAGGAATCCAGTTAATTGTTGAACCTTCATCAAACAAATACGCAGGCTCAAAGTTGGCGATGCCTTCGCGCTGGATCATCTGCACTCGCAGAACTTTCCGCTCTTTGTCATCCTTAATTAAATTGGTAGTTAATACTTGAATTACCACATCAGCATATTGCTTTTGTGGGTCGATGTAGGCGGTAAAATCTGGCTTGCGAGCGTTGATCGCAAACAATACGTCTTCGTAACGGTGCCCCCGTTCCGCCATGTCGCGCTGGATTTTCCAAGCAATTTTTACTTCGTCGCTGATGTCGAGGTAGACGCTGAAGTCGAGGAGCGATCGAACTCTCTCGTCATACAGTGGGTGCAATCCCTCAATTACGATCACGTGATTCGGCTCTACGCGCTCAGGAGGATCGAGCAGGCCGGTTTCGTGGTTGTAAATCGGCTTGTCGATTCCCCGGCCTTCTTTGAGGGCTTTCATCTGCTCGGCCATCAGGTCGAAATTGTTCGCTCTGGGGTCAAGGGCGGTAATTCCTGTTTCTTTACGCTGTTTGCGATCGAGACAATGATAATCGTCCAGACAGATTACAGTAACGAAATCTTCCCCGAACAAATCTGTCAATCGGCGCAAAAAAGTAGATTTTCCGCAACCGGAGTCTCCGCCAACGCCAATTAAAACCACGCGATCCGGCTTAGTTGTCATAGTTTTCCTCTAAAAAAATCACTGTTTAGTGACGCTCCTACACCAACCGCAAGCGTTATGTTGTAGGCATCTGAGTCCGGTCAAGGATATCAAGATCTTCCTTCAAGGTACTCCAATAGTTTCCCTCTACGGCGTTTTATAGTGAGGAAAACGTCCCGCCCCACTTGTCACATAAAAGCTGTTTTATCTAGCTTGTCTAGCTGACTTTAGTAGTTAATCTTACCAGAATGCGATCGCCCACTACAATATCTACGGCGATCGATTTGAGATTTGAGATTTGATATTTGACAATTATTAGACAATTGACCCATCCTGAGCTTGGGAAGGTATAAATACTCGATCGCGATCCAAATCAAAACGACTTATGGGGGGCGATCCCTCGATCGGGTAAAATAGTCGCAGTACGCAGACAACAATAGCTATAAGTCAACACCTGAACGCAACCGGACGAGGTTAGTGGGGTGTTTGGCTAATTGCGAATTGGGAATTGGGGACGCGATCGACCAAAACTTGATATGCCTACCCTCGGTGGCGAGGCTGAAAAATTGACCAAAAAACTGGGATACAAGCCCTTTCTTCGGTGGACGGCTTTGTGTTAAAATTGGATAGGTTGAAATCCCCACCTAAGATTGCAGCGATATACACTCATTTTGAGTTGAAACCGGGACTGATCCAGAAATAGGGAAAGACTGAAGGGCAATGGTTAAAATCCAACCTGGAAGCAAAATCAAAAGTATTGTTAATGTTTGTCAAACAAAACGATACATATAGTCGGGATAGGGCATTGCCACGACTCTAAACGGGCGCAGAGACAGGGTAAGACAACCGGGGGTTGCACCAGTCGATGAAGCGTCAAGAATCACCACACTTTTAGGGCGGTGAGTATGTCAAATTCTCTATCTTTATAACTCTGTATCGTGAAGGAAAAGCAACAAATGTACAGCCCAAGCATATCTGGTGTTGCGGCCAGCTCATTATCAGGCAGTCGCATCTTTGTCTATGAAGTCGAGGGTATGCGTCAGAGTGGCGAAACTGACCAAACAAGTAACCCGATTCGTCGTAGTGGCAACGTGTTTATCGCCGTTCCATACGATCGCATGAATCAAGAAATGCGGAGAATTACTCGCATGGGTGGCAAAATAGTCAGCATTCGCCCCTCAAACGCCACTCCCGAAACTCATGGCACTGTAGCTGTAGCACCAGAATCAGGGCAACAGAGTCAGAAATCTGGAGAACAAACTAAAGCCATGACTCAAGCAAAGGAGAAGGTTCAGGTTCCAGTTAACCTCTACAAGCCCGCCAATCCCTATATTGGTAAGTGCATCTCTACAGAAGAAATGGTCAAGGAAGGCGGCGATGGCACAGTCCGTCACGTTAAAATTGACATTTCTGGAGGCAATTTGCACTATCTGGAAGGTCAAAGTATTGGCATTATTCCAGATGGCACTGACAAGAACGGTAAACCTCACAAAATTCGGCTTTATTCGATCGCCTCCACCCGTCACGGAGATGATGTGGATGACAAAACTGTCTCTGTATGCGTCCGCAGGCTAGAGTACAAAAGCCCAGAAACAGGCGAACAAGTCCTCGGCGTTTGTTCGACTTTTATCACCGGTTTGGAACCAGGGGCTGATGTCAAAATCACCGGCCCTGTAGGCAAGGAAATGTTATTGCCCGATGACGAGGATGCCACCATTGTTATGATGGCCACTGGTACTGGTATTGCTCCTTTCCGCGCTTACTTGTGGCGGATGTTCAAGGAAAATAATCCAGAGTACAAATTCAAAGGTTTAGCTTGGCTATTCTTTGGAGTTGCTTACACTCCCAACATTCTTTATAAAGAAGAGTTGGAGCAATTACAAGCTGAATTCCCCGATAACTTCCGATTGACTTATGCCATCAGCCGCGAGCAAAAGAATGCTGACGGTGGCAAGATGTATATTCAAAACCGGATTCAAGAGAACGCTGACGAATTGTGGGAATTAGTTCAAAAGCCGAAGACTCACACTTACATCTGTGGTTTGAAGGGCATGGAAGGTGGAATTGATGAGGGAATGTCGGCGGCATCTAGCAAGTACGATGTTGACTGGACTGCCTATCAAAAACAGTTGAAGAAAGAGCATCGCTGGCACGTTGAAACCTATTAATGTGTAAGGTGATTTAATCTGATTTGTAGGGCGGGCATTGCTCGCCCTATAATTGTTTTAGAACTGTAGAAATGTAGGTTGGGTAGAGCGTCAGCGAAACCCAACACTGGATTGTAGAAGAGTTGGGTTTCGCTCGCGCTTTACCCAACCTACACTATCTACATTTTACCTGTGAGGAGCATTACCCTTTCTTGATTCGCCAACAGTCTCTTTCAACCGCTACTATACAAATAAAGTCCGCCTGCAAGGACTAAAAAATAAAGTATATAATATAAAAAAAGCATACCAAAAAGGGGGAGATAATTTAAATGGTTTTAATTTCTACCCAACAACTCACCTTTAAAGAATATCTCGACTACCAGGGAGAATCAGGTGTTTGTTATGAATTATATCGGGGCAATTTAATCGAAATTCCAACACCTACAGGAATTCACATTAAAATTTGTCAATTTTTAGTTTATCAATTCCGGCGCTTCTTTGCCACACATAACCTACCTCTAGTTGCAGTTGTCACCACCGCCGTCCGAATCGAGGAAAATTCTTCGCGCATTCCTGATGTTGTGATTTGCACTCAGAGTCTTTGGGAACAAATCTGTGCGAAGCCTGGTTCCGCAGTGCTGGACTTTGAAGAAAAACCACTTTTAGTGATTGAAGTTACCAGTCAAAATTGGCGGGACGACTACATCCGTAAACGGGCAGAATATGACTTTATTGACATTCCTGAATATTGGATTGTAGATGCCAATCAACCAAAAATTCGAGTCTGTAGTCGTCCGCAAAATGAAGGTAGTTATTCTCACCAAGAGTTTTTGCCGGGACAGCAAGTTCGGTCTGTACAGTTCGCTGAATTTATTCTATCGGTGAATCAAGTGCTATGTCCACCGCTGGTAGAAGATTTAATTCGAGAAGAACAAGGACAACTACAGCGGTTAGAACAGCAAAATGAGCAGCTAGAAGAACAAAATGAGCAACTAGAACGGCAAGTCGAAAGATTGGCGCAGCGGCTTCGAGAAATGGGGGTGGATATCGATACAGAAGTTTGAATTGTCATACCAAATTATATCCCCGACTTCTTAAAGAAGTCGGGGATATCTATATTGAGTTTAGTTAAATGACAAATTGCTTAAGAAGTCGGGGATATCTATATTGATTTTAGTTAAATGACAAATTGCTTGATTAGCATATAATGATAGTAGGTTAATTGAGTTTCTACGGGTCAAAGTCGTGGCTTTCAAAATTGGTTTGCTAGGTTTAGGTACTGTTGGCGCGGGGACGGCAGAGATTTTGCTCTCCCCAGATGGTCGCCATCCGCTGTTGCAGGAATTGGAAATTTATCGGGTGGGAGTGCGCGATATTTCTCGAACTCGGTCTTTACAATTGCCAGAAAATGTGCTGACAACTGACCTGGAAGCGATCGTAACTGACCCGGATGTTGATATTGTAGTAGAGTTAATTGGTGGATTGGAACCGGCGCGATCGCTAATTCTCCAAGCTATTGCCAATGGCAAGCACGTTGTCACCGCCAACAAAGCAGTTATTGCCCGCTACGGTAATGAAATCTTTGATGCTGCTAACAAAAAAGGCGTTTATGTAATGCTAGAAGCTGCTGTCGGCGGCGGCATTCCAGTCATTCAAACCCTCAAACAATCTTTAGGTGCAAACCGCATTCAAACTGTAATTGGCATTGTCAACGGCACAACTAATTACATCCTGACGCGGATGCAAACAGAAGGTGCAGACTTTGGCGAAGTGCTCGCAGATGCACAGCAATTAGGTTATGCAGAAGCTGACCCTACAGCCGATGTAGATGGATTAGATGCTGCTGATAAGATTGCTATTTTAGCTTCCTTAGCTTTTGGTGGACGGATTAAGTTAGCAGATATTCACTGCGAAGGTATCAGGCAAGTTAGTGCTGCGGATATTGACTACGCCGATAAGCTGGGATTTGTGATTAAATTGCTAGCTATTGCTCAAGATATCAAGTCAACACCAGATGAAGAAATGCTTTCGATTCGAGTGCATCCTACTTTTGTACCAAAAACTCATCCACTAGCTAGTGTTAATGGTGTTTATAACGCTATTTTAGTGGAAGGAGAGCCGATCGGGCAATTGATGCTATACGGGCGCGGTGCGGGTGCTGGCCCCACAGCTAGCGCCGTAGTATCGGACATTTTGAATATTGCCGCCATCCTGAAAACCGAAACTGTTCCGATTCCCCATCCTTTGCTGAGTTGCAGCCACCAGCACTACTGCAAAATTGCTCCGATGGAGGAACTTGTTACTCGTTTTTATGTGCGTTTTCTGACACGGGATACTCCGGGAGTAATTGGGAAACTCGGCACTTGTTTTGGAAATCACAAAGTTAGTTTGGAATCAATTGTGCAGACGGGAATTCACGGCGATTTAGCAGAAATTGTAGTTGTGACTCATGATGTTAGGGAAGGTAATTTCCAACAAGCAATTGATGAAATTCGAGTGATGGAATCAGTCGATAGTATTGCTACTACGTTGCGAGTTTTGTAAGATTTGCGCCCGGTTCGTAGTGAGGACTTTAGTCCTTCTTTTTGCGGACTAAAGTCCTCACTACGAACCTTTTTTAGATTGTTTTTAGTTTAGTATGGATCAATAAAATTGGATTTTGCCGATCGCCAAACCAGAAGACACTCACTAGACGTTATCTACGAAAAGTTTGCCAAACCACAATTACACGATACTTTTAAACCGAATAATCCTTCCATTTACGTTCGACATCAATCAGGAGAGTTAGTGCATGGTTATCTAGTCGCAAAAGTGTTTGAAGATTTCAAAACAGGTTTTTATGCTGAAAGCCGCTTTCCCGTTTCTGGTAATAATCCACCGGTTCTGGTAATTCGAGGATACGGTTCATGGTATCCTTTCGATCGCGTTTTAGAAGATACGCCAGATGTGTTTGTCGCCAAATTAGAACGGCAGTTAAAATCGGCGGAGATTTGCGGTGCTGTTGATTGGATTAAGCAGCAATTTGCCAGCGGGAATCCGGCGGATGTGATCGGAGAAAGTTTGGGCGGAAAAGTGGCTCAGCAACTTGCTACTAAATACTACAATTTTATGCGATCGACTGTCACTTTTAACTCCTTGGGCGTTTGTGAAAAGTTAGCCAAGAATTCTACAGCTACAAATGTTTTTCACTACTTTACTTTAGGCGAAAGGTATGCTTTCTGGGCAAATCGAGGCGGTTACATACCGGGGACGACTTTTGTCATTTCTCAAAAAGGGAAAAACTGGTGGTATAAGATAGAAGAGGCGATCGTCCGAATGGCGCGTTTAGATGAAAAGTTTCGGAAAAAGCGGGTGTTGGTGGTAATCTTGGCTCATTGGCTGTTGCTAAATCGGCATAATGCGATCGTCCTAAACCACAAAAAGCCCGTGGTAGTTCAAATATACCCCAACCAATTACAACTTTTCCGAAACAGCGATTTTACCTAAACTCCTACCAAATCCCTAGACGGCTGATTTTGGCGCGCTGCGACGGCGAGTACCAAACAAAGTGCTGCGATCGCTTTTTGCCATTCTTGCTTAAGTGCGATCGGTGTAACATCCTTAAAGGTATCAACTAAACGCGGGATCGATCGTTCTAATGCAGCGCTAGGAATTGATTTGTGCAACTCAACTAAATGAGTTAAACTTTCTTGATTTCTCAAAAAACCGACTACCCATTTAGTAGCATGATCGGGACTATCAGGGACGTTTTTAATGCTTAGTTCAGTTTGCAACCAGTCGTAAAAAGCTGGGAGATTTTTGGCTAAGACAGCCCCAGCAGTTGGCAAGCTTTCTTTGAGTAAATCAGTATCGAGACTTTCCAGCAGTTGACTGAGCTCCGTTGAATCGAGCAAACTGGTTAATGGAAGTGATAGCAGCGCTTCAGAAGCGTCTGGGGATAAATTCAAAGACTCAGAAAATGTTTGTAGCATTAGAAAGTATCTGGTAAAGATGATACTTTCAGTATCTGACTAATGCAGAGGAATGAATATGAGCTAGCTCATATTAACAGAAGTTAGATCAATTCCGGTTGATTACCATGATTGCTGTAGGGGCGGGTTCACCAATAATATTTGCCCCTCACCGATAATCTCAAAAACCCGCCCCGGCCTGTGTATTATGCACGATCGATCGGACATGATATTCTGCACAGCGGCCGGGGCGGGTTTACGAGATATTTAGTTTTAGGCATTGATTGTTGGTAAAACCCGCCCCTACAGGTATTTACGATTATTTCTACACAAATTCTCCTTTAGCAACCATCACCACTTTGCCGCCAACCAACACTTCTATTTCACCATCTTTTTTCTGAGATTTCAATAATAGCAGGGAAGGTCGATCGATCTCATAACCCTGTTCAACTTTAACATCAATCGAATCGTTGCCAAAATATGAATACTCAACCAAATATCCAGCCAAACAGCCATTGGCACTCCCCGTCGCCGGATCTTCGGGAATTCCTAAAGAATGGGCAAAGACTCGCACACTCAAATCGTTAACATCGCTGTAAGTCTCTGGACAAAATATCAAAATAGCTTTGGCTTCTGTGGTTTCAGTCAGCTCAAAATATTTATCTAAATTGACTTTAGCTTTCTTGAGCGATGCCAGAGTTTTGAGCGGTACAATAATGAACGGTACTCCTGTCGAAACTTCTTGGATCGGGAATATTGAATCGATTTCATCGACTTCTAAATTCAGTATGCTTGCGAGAGTTTCGGCTGATATAACTTTACCAAATGTAGGCAAATTTTGTCGCATCCACAAAATATCTGCGGCTCGATCGCGATAACTGAAAGTAACTGGAATTTGACCGGCTGCTAGGTTTAATATAACTTGTTCTACAGGTTTGTTGACAATTTCTTGCTGTATGACGAATGCTGTTCCTAATGTGGGATGACCGGCAAAAGGCAATTCCTTCTTTGGGGTGAATATCCGCACGTTGTAGCCGCCATTTTGTGGTTCAGTCGATCGCACAAACGTAGTTTCCGAATAATTGATTTCCCTTGCGATCGTGAGCATTTGGGCCTCAGATAGTTCGGCAACTCCCGCACCGCACAATACAGCTAGCTGGTTGCCAGCATATTTTGACTCGGCAAATACGTCTACTATGTAAAAATTCATAATTAGGTTTTTGATAAGAATTGATCGATGGATGATATTCTACATCATATCAATTCCGGCTGCGCCGGAATAATGTAGAGGAGACGGCAGTGCCGTTCCCTACAAGATTATTTGGGAGTAGGGAAACGGCACTGCCATCTCCTGATTTGTCTTTCTTCTCGTTACCAGGCTCTGCCTGGTAACGCATATCTATAAGCTCTGCCTCGCCAATTCCCTATTCCCAATTCCCTATTCCCAATGCCCTAATTCCCTATTTCAAACAGCGAATTGCTTGCAACATCCCCCTAGCTTTATTCAGCGTTTCCTCATACTCCATTTCCGGGTTAGAATCAGCCACCAAACCAGCACCGGCTTGCACAGAAACCGAATGTTTATCACCACCTAAAGAACGAACAACCATAGTCCGAATCGCGATCGCACTATTCAACTGTCCCTCAAAATCATAATACCCATAAACCCCAGAATACGGGCCCCGGCGACAACCTTCCAACTCGTGCACAATTTCCATCGCCCGAATCTTCGGAGCACCACTAACCGTACCGGCTGGAAAAGCAGCTTTCAACAAATCCCAAGCCGTCTTATCGTCAGCCAATTCTCCGATCGCATTACTCACAATGTGCATCACATGAGAATAACGCTCAATCCCCATTAATTCATCAACTTTTACCGTACCACTGCGGCAAACTCTGCCCAAGTCATTTCTGCCCAAATCAACTAACATCACGTGTTCCGCAATTTCCTTCGGATCTTGCAACAATTCAGCAGCCAAAGCATCATCTTCTTGAGGAGTTTTTCCCCGGCGGCGAGTACCGGCGATCGGCCGCAAAGTTGCGATTCTTTTGCCATCAGCAGTGTTTTCCGCCTTCACCATAATCTCTGGACTCGAACCGATAATCTGCCAATCTTTGAAATTAAAATAAGCCATGTACGGAGAAGGATTAATCAAACGCAAAGAACGGTAAAGTGCAAAAGGATCGCCACTATATTCCGATTCCAGTCGCTGGGAAACAACTACTTGAAAAATATCTCCCGCTTTGATATAGTCCTTAGCTTTTAAGACATTTTCACAATACTTTTCGGGAGTAGTATTGCTGGTATAACTCAGTTCTGTATTTCCACTTGTGGAACGGGCATCTTGCCCGTCTTTACCACTTGTGGAACGGGCATCTTGCCCGTCATTGGGAGGAGTCCATTCTATGAGAGTAGATTGCTGAGAAAGCGGCGATTTCAGCTTGTCAACTAACCGAGAAACCCGATCGCACGCTTCCCCATAAGCCTGGGCCAAATCTACCCCAACACCGCGTAGATCCGCATAGGCGATCGCCCAAATCTTCCGTTTCACCTGATCGAAAATCAACAAATTATCAACCTGCATCCACAGCCCATCCGGCAAATCTGTTTCCCCAGCCGGATATACAGGAACACGCGGTTCAATCCACTTAATTAATTCGTAACCCCAAAACCCAAACAACCCGCCAATTCCGGCTGGTAACTGTGGCAATTTCACCGGTTGATAAGACTGCAAACATTCAGTTAAAGCCACAAATGGATCACCCGTAAACACATTTTGGGAACCATCGCGGTAAACTTGAGTTGTGCGATCGCCTTTTGCCTCCAAAATCCACAACGGATCGCACCCTAAGAAACTATAACGCCCAATTTTTTCGCCACCTTCGACTGACTCCAGCAGAAAACTGTAAGGTTGACCGGCACACACGCGATACCAAGCAGAAACTGGTGTATCCAAATCAGCAACCCATTCCTGATACACAGGCACAAAATTGCCTTGTTTTGCCAGTTCTGAAAATTGTGAGAAATCGGGAAATATCATATATTGCAGAAGGAAGAAGGAAGAAGGAAGAAGGAAAAATGCCTTTCGACGAAGTTTATCCTGAGCGTAGTCGAAGGGCTCAGGGTACGAAAAAGGGAGATGTCTAATAAAGATAAGACGGAAAATAACATCCGGCAGGTTGTTGATAGTCGCCAATTGCCATCACCGCCAGTGGCTTGAGTGCGCGCAGGCCCTCTTGCAAACACCATCGGAACAAACTTGCAAAACGCACCGGTAAGTGGAAACAAAGCACTTCGTCGGGACTATACGCAGCAGCACCCAAGAGCAAAGCCTGCATATCGGCTTCAGTTTCCGCGACACTGTGGCCGAAAGTGGACACCGCACAAGTATAGGCTACAATTCGACCTTGCTTGCTTGCAACCAAAGGAGAAAGGTTATTCAGGGCGTATTCAATCTCGGAAGTGCGTAGGCGTAAGCCGGGGCGTAGCCATCACACCCATACACTCTATTGCACAAAGCCTTACACTCGTCAACATCCTCACTTATGAGTGGCCGCACCTCATTAATCCGAGCACAAACATCGATATCCTGATGATTTGCTCGCCTGATTTCCACCTTCATTTTTGATAATTTTTAATTTAATTTTAAATCAGAAAAAAGTTTGCAGTTGCGCTTAGGCGATACAGAAAAATTCTCTCCCGTCCAAGCGCTACTACAAACCAGAAAATACAAGCTGAGCTTTTTAGGAAACACGATCCGATCTAGCTCAGCCATTTTCTGAAAACCTAAACTTCGTAGGTCTTTTTACCGGTGAACTTCACCTTGATCGGGTTAGGATTGCTGCCAATATTGCGAGGGACACTACCAGTAGCAACACGACCTTCGTTCACCTTTTCAGGGAATACGCCATCCTTGGGATGCAGGTACTCATTAGAACCGTCAGGAAATACACGGTAAATCTTGTAGTTCGAGATTTTGAATTTAGCCCGCAGTTGCTGGCCACCCAAAGCGATGCACTGCTCCTTCCGGGGCAGATACAACAGGTTGTCGCCTTGACGCATGATTGCAGCGCCGCCAGTTGGCATTTCAAACACCTGTTCCTTGGCGCTAGTCCAAGTGATCGCGTACTTCTCTTCAACTAGCGCCTTAGTCAGCAAGCCGCCGGTGCTGCCGCCGAAGATAGGAGGTTGTCCAGTGAGTTCTTCTGACATAGATATATCCAAAGGATTTTTACGGCATCCTATCATTAGACTGCTACCTTACTGTCGAAATTGTAAAGAAAGTTAACAGTTATTTTGAGTACCCTGAGCGGAGTCGAATGGTTAATTATTATTTGTTAATCGTTAACCATCTAAACAGTAGGAATAGTGAAATGAAATTCACTCCCTCTATCTTTTCCTGGAGAATCTGCCCAAATTTTACCTCCCCAACCAGCCACAATCTGTTTGCAAATTGCTAACCCTAAACCGGTACCGCCGGCAGTGCGCCGCAACGATCCTTCTTCTTGATAAAATCGATCGAACACTATTTTTAAACTATTCGCTTCTATGCCTCTCCCCGTATCCGATACAAGCACTTCTACCATCTGATCGCCGTTACATTTAGCTCGAACAGTGACACTTCCCTGGGGCGTGGTAAATTTGCAAGCATTGTCTAACAGTTTGGAAAGCACTTCTACCAACCACTCGCCATCAGCTTGCACTAAAGGTAATTCTGTGGATACTTCGGCGATGATTTGGGGTAATTTTTTGTCATAACCACGAGCTCGAACGCTGCTGAGGGCTAAATCTACGCATTCTTGCAGGGTTAGTGATTCTACATTCCACGAAACTCGTCCGCTTTCTAAGTGGGAAAGAGTGAGAAAATCCTGCACAAGTTTCCGCATTCTATCTGCATCACCCAGGGCGGTTTCTAACATAATTTTTCGTAATTCTGGTGGCATATCTGGTTCGGTATTCAAACTTTCTAGACATACTTGAATAGTGGAAAGAGGAGTTCGGAGTTCGTGACCTGTGATGGCTATTAGATTGCTGCGAGTGCGGTCTAAGGCTTCTAATTGTTGATTTAGCTCTTCTAAATGTGCGTAGGTTTCTGCTTGAATTAAGGCTGCTCCGAGTTGGGTGGCGATCGCATCAACCAATGCTAGTTCGTCTTCTTCCCAAGCTACAGTCGATCGACACTGGTGCAATTCGACCATTCCCAGAACCCGCCCCTGATAAAGCACAGGCACCATTAACCACGAGATAATTTGCCACTGTTTTACAGTCCGTTTTAGCGATTCGGTATTGACAATCTGCGGATGTTGTGATGTATCTTGGATGTAAACTCGTTCTTGGTTTTTCACTGCATCATGAAATATCGGATTTTCCTGCAACGGCCAAGTCTGATTTAGCAGGGAATTAGTATCCTCGCGCAAAAACTCGCGATCAATTTTAGTCGCAATATCTGTAGCTTTGCAACGATAAATTAAACAGCGGCTTGCTGACAAAGTAGTACCCAGTTCTTGCACTGCCACTTCCACAATTTCTTGTGGGTTGAGAGACTGTCGCATTGCTGTTGTAATTAAGTTTATAAGACGTTCTTTGCGTTCTTGGGCAGCTATAGCACCGTATGCTTTTAGCAATTTGTGTTGGCCAGCTTGCAAGTATGTCACTAACCGTTCGGCAAAAGCATCGCTCAGTTTGGGATTGGGGATTTTTGGGGTTTTCCCTAAAGTTTGGTCTAGCTTTGCGGATTTGGAATTCGTGGATTTTCTGGTTTTTTTTGGTGTTTTGACTATTTTGTAAGTTGTGCGCGCTCGATCGATCTTTTCGGCCAATTCTGGGCGATACTTGACAATGCGATCGAGCAACAATCCGGCTGCATTACGACTTACCTCGCGATCAAAAGTCCAAATCCCTTCAAATCTGCGAGCCTGATCCATCAGCAACGGCTCATTAGAGTCTTGATTTTCCAGCGGCACAATTTTTTCTTGACAAATCAGACAAGTTGAGTATTCATGCCCCAGCACCACCAAATTCCACTCTTGGCTTAACGCATCTTCCGGTGCAAACGCCACAGTTTCGTGACACTCCGAAGAATTTTTAAACTCAGTTTCCGGTGCCGCGAGCACGTATACCTGAGAAGAGCGTGAGGCAATTCGCCGATAGCGGTGAGCTTCTTGGCGATAGAAGCGCTCTCGCTGAAAAGTAGCAATCACCAAAGGTTCATCGGAACCCGCCAACACCAAATCCTCCATCGCGTGAGACAGCGCTGTCATGGAAGACTTGAAATAAATTTGTGCCCGCAGTTGGGGCAAAGCTTGCAGAAGTTCTGCCAATACCGAAATAGGGACGATCATTTAGCCTTAAACGTGCATTTTTGCCGATCGCAAAACGGGAGCGATCGACAAAAAATTGAGATCGATCCCTTCTCAGTATCTCTCAAAAGTCACTAATAATTGGCCGTTACTTAGAAACTAACGGTCAATTATTTTTTTCAGGGCGATCGTCGTAAGTATAAATGCTGTACCTATCCCAAAATCAGACGAGTTCGCCACCTTCATCGCTACCGCCTGGAGATGACTTGTAGAGAGCATCTAATTGTTCGCGAGCATCTTGTACCGTCAGCGAACGCATCACCAACAAAGGCTCATTAACAATATTTCCGTATTCGTCTAAAAGTTCTGGATGCGGTACAGCTTGAGAGCGAGGATAGGATGCGTAGCGATTATTTTGTCTAAATTGTTGAGGGCGCTGGGAGTCCATACCCACCGTCACTAAACTACGGATTAAGTTACCGACAGCTAAAAAGGCAAGAACGGTAAAAGCTAGGATATAAAGCAGGTGTAACATGATATTTTTCTCCGGGCTAAACAGCCACACAGCAATTTACAAATGTGTTTCAGCAATTAATAAATTATTAACTGGAAATCTTTTTGATGTTGTCAAGTCTGACGCCGATATTTCCTGAGTTAAGGATGTGACGGCGGGTTGAATTTGAAATCACCTTATTTTCCAAGCTTCGCCGACTGCTCTGAGCGAAGTCGCGCCGATACTTTCCAGCATTCGGCAAGCAGTCTGTGCCACGGCATCAGGGCTGCGGTTTCAATCCCAACTTGACCTCCTGTTGCTTGAAATAAAGCATTCGCAGCACTTACTTCTTGCTGAGTCTGCTTCACTCGCGCTAACAAGTCAGACTGCTCATCACGAGTGAGAAAGGCAATTTCCTCAGTTTCTAAGAGAGTTGCCGATCGACCAAACCAGTCTCTAAAATCCTCTAACAGCGGTTGCAGTATGGATTTGAGCAATTCTGATTCGGGCAATTTGGGATTAAGCATGGACTAAAATTGGGTTATTTATTTATTCTAATCTTAGACGCTATTTACAAATTGTAACATTTTTTTAACAAAGACTCAATTAATTGATCAATTTTGGATTTTGGATTTTCGATTAAAGATAGTCGTGGAGGCAAAAACCCGGTTTCTTAAGGTAATTCTCTCATTTGAGGTGGAGGACGATCGCCAGAAACCAGGTTTTTTACCTTTATAGTACGCCCAGGACTGAGTAAGATAGAAGCCAGTGCAACTAAATTAATTGCTAAATCAACCAATGTCTAGCTCAGAATCCATTTCCGCTCCAGAACAGCCCGCTAAAATAGATTTGCCCCGCACCAGCGAGTCGGAGCAACTAAAAAAAATTCGCCACACCACATCCCACGTGATGGCGATGGCGGTACAGAAATTGTTTCCCAAAGCCCAAGTGACAATTGGCCCCTGGATTGAAAACGGTTTCTATTATGACTTTGACACTCCCGAACCATTTACGGAACAGGATTTAAAAGCCATTAAAAAAGAGATGATCAAAATCATCAACCGCAAATTGCCTGTCACTCGCGAAGAAGTTAGCCGCGACGAAGCTGAGCGTAGAATTCAAGCAATTAACGAGCCTTACAAATTAGAAATTCTAGCAGGTTTGATCGAACCGATTACTCTTTACCATTTGGGCGACCAATGGTGGGATTTGTGCGCCGGGCCTCACTTGGATAATACCAGTGAATTGAATCCAAAGGCGATCGAACTCGAAAGTCTAGCAGGAGCATATTGGCGCGGCGACGAAACCAAAGCCCAGCTACAGCGAATTTACGGTACCGCTTGGGAAACCCCCGAACAATTAGCAGCATACAAACACCGCAAAGAAGAAGCCCTAAGACGCGATCATCGCAAATTGGGCAAAGAATTAGGCTTGTTTATTTTCGCCGATGCAGTCGGCCCTGGCTTGCCTTTGTGGACACCAAAAGGCACGATTTTGAGAAGTATTTTAGAAGACTTCTTGAAACAAGAACAAATCAAACGTGGCTATTTGCAAGTAGTGACTCCGCACATCGCCAGAGTCGATTTGTTCAAAATCTCTGGACATTGGCAGAAATACAAAGAAGATATGTTTCCGCTGATGGCAGAAGATGCAGAAGCCGCAGCAAATGAACAGGGTTTTGTGATGAAACCCATGAATTGCCCTTTCCACATTCAAATCTACAAAAGCGAATTGCGTTCCTATCGAGAATTGCCCATGCGCTTAGCGGAATTTGGCACAGTTTACCGCTACGAAAAATCGGGAGAATTGGGCGGTTTAACCAGAGTCCGTGGCTTTACGGTGGATGATTCCCATTTATTCGTGACACCGGAACAATTGGATGCAGAATTTCTGAGTGTGGTGGATTTGATTCTATCAGTATTCAAGAGTTTGCAACTCAAAAATTTCAAAGCGCGTTTGAGTTTCCGCGATCCGAACAATTTGGAGAAATATATCGGTTCCGATGAGGCTTGGGAAAAAGCTCAGGGTGCAATTCGCCGCGCGGTGGAAACTTTGGGAATGAACTATTTCGAGGGAATTGGGGAAGCGGCTTTTTACGGGCCGAAACTCGATTTCATTTTCCAAGATGTCTTGGATAGAGAATGGCAATTAGGAACTGTTCAAGTAGATTACAATTTGCCAGAACGTTTCGATTTGGAATACGTCGCTGAAGACGGCACTCGCAAGCGCCCGGTGATGATTCACCGCGCTCCTTTCGGTTCTTTGGAACGTTTGATCGGAATTTTGATTGAGCAGTATGCAGGCGATTTTCCGCTGTGGTTAGCGCCGATTCAGGTGCGTTTGTTGCCTGTGAGCAATGAGTTTTTGCCGTTTGCGAAGGAAGTGGTGGCGAAGATGAAAGCGCTCGGAATTCGCGCGGAAGCTGATGAGAGTAGTGAGCGTTTGGGCAAGTTAATTCGCAATGCTGAGAAGGATAAAATTCCGGTGATGGGTGTTGTGGGCGCGAAGGAGGTTGAGGGGAATAGTTTGAATATTCGGACTCGTGCTTCTGGGGAGTTGGGTGCAATTTCGGTTGATGAGGTGATTGGAAGATTGCAGGGAGCGATTAGTAGTTATGGAGATTTTTAATAGAGGACACGCAATATAGAGGACACGCAATATAGAGGACACGGCAATAATATAGAGGACACGCCAATAATATAGAGGACACGGCAGTGCCGTGTCCCTACCGAAAATAATATTCTAGGGACACGGCATTGCCATGTCCTAATTTTGGCTGATAATTCCGATGCTATCGGATTTGATATGAGACAGATCACAGATTAGATCGATCGCCCTCACTGCCAAAAAGCCTCAAACTATGTCACATTAAATAAATAATTTTAAAACAGCTCTTGCCAGATCCGTAAAAAGTTATGACAACAAAACTAAGAGCTAACAACACAGAGGAAATGGAGATAGACTTGCAGCAGTTGAGAGCAGACCAAGAACTGATTCTCAACCAAGTAGATAATGCGATCGCTCTGTTCGACTCGTCAGACAGCTTAGTTTTGTTTAATCAAAAATTGGGTCAAACTTGGGGAATCGCCCCAGAATGGCTGGCAACCAAACCCCAGTCATATCTGCTGTTTGCGGAAATAGTCGATCGGGGTTACTGGTCACTTCAGCAGTCAGAACAGTTTCAGCAAGCACTAGAAACAGCTAAAGATGGAAATTTATCATTTTATTTCGAGCAATCCAATGCAGCTTGTTTGGAAGTGTGCACCACTATCACCAACAGTGGCGGGCGGCTGTTTACATTTAGAGACGTTACAGTACACCACAATTCTCAAGCTAGCTTGAACGCCGAAGTCAGACGCTTGACATTTCTCTTAGGTTTAACTGAACGGCTGCAAAACTCAAAAAGTTTGCAAGAAATAGGTCAATTTGCTCTCAGCTATCTGGTAGAAGCAATGAATGCAGCCTTCGGAGATGTGAAGGTGATTAGCGGCAAAGGAAATGAGCGCCAAGCGGCGGCAATTTCTAACCAAATTTCCACTCAATTCCTGGCTAGTTACGGAGAACCCGTAGCCGCAGGAATGCAACAACTCCTCGACAAAGGCATTCCCTACGGCACCGGTTTGTTGTGGGAAGTAGTAGCAACTGGTAAGCCTTTGTTTGTCGAGGATTATGCCAAACATCCCAATGCAGTGCCGCAATTTCGACATCCGGGAATTGGTCAATTGGGCATTTTCCCGATCGCAGCCACCGACGGTACAATTATCGGCGTGCTGACTTTGGAATCTCGCAACGTCAAACAACTACAAACCGCAGTGCACCAAGATGTGCTCGAAGCTGCTTGCCGGACTCTGGGAGCAGCCATCGAGCGGGCTCAGGCACAAGAAGACTTGCGCCAAGTTAACGAACAATTAGAGTATTCTTCTCAGTTGAAATCCGAGTTTTTGGCATCGATGTCCCACGAATTGCGGACGCCTCTCAACAGCATTCTCGGCTTTTCTGACTTGCTACTGCGGCAAACAGCCGGACAGTTGAGCAATCGGCAAGTCCAGTATGTAGAATTGATTGAAAAAAGCGGCCAGCATTTGTTGCAGCTCATCAATGACATTCTCGACCTTTCTAAAATTGAAGCGGGCAAAACAGAGCTCGATTTACAGCCCGTGCGCGTTCACGAACTGGCGACAGACTGTCTGAAAATGATTCAGCCGCGGGCGGACAAAAAGCGCATCGCTTTGTCTTTAGAACTCGACTACCGGATTACTAAAGTTTTGCTAGACGAACGGCGAGTGCGACAAATTGTGATTAATTTACTTTCCAATGCTATCAAATTTACCCCAGAGCGGGGAAAAGTTAAACTCAGTGGCCGTTTAGCCTACGGCAATGAAATTAACGGCGACTATCGCCCTGATTGTTCACCTATAAATGCCAGTACGCCTTATTTTTGTTTTGAGGTCAAAGACTCTGGTATCGGCATTCCTGAAGACCGCTGGCACTTGCTATTTCGACCTTTTCAACAGGTGGATTCTTCCCTAACTCGTCGTCACGAAGGTACTGGCTTGGGTTTGGCTTTGACTAAGCGACTGGCAGAATTGCACGGGGGGACTGTTTCTTTTCAGTCTATTTGCGATCGGGGAAGTTTATTCCGCGTTTGGCTGCCTTTGACGGAGATGCGTCAAGAGTTGGCAATATCTGCTGCTTCTCGCCTAGACTCCGGTTTTAGCTTTTCCTCTGCGATGCCTTTACCGATGGGTAGCAAGCGGATTTTGGTTGTCGAAGACCAGCCTTTGAACCAAATGTTGATTTCTGAGGTGCTGGAATTGGAGGGCTATGCGGTAGAGATGATTGTGGATGGTTCGTCAATGCTCGATCGCATTGCCGCTACCAGTGCGTCACTGAAGTTGCTGCCAGATTTAATTTTGATGGATATTCAGTTACCGGATGTTGATGGCTTTGAGTTGATGCGACGAGTTAAGGCAGATCCTCTGTGGAAGTCTGTGCCGATGATTGCGGTAACGGCAATGGCGATGCCGGGCGATCGCGATCGCTGTTTGGAAGCTGGGGCTTCTGACTATTTGAGCAAGCCACTGGATCTGAATTTGGCGATCGTTACAGTCCGTTCTTTTCTTAGTTAAAAATTATTACAATTTATAGTGATAAAGGCTAAACTCGATAGTAGAGAAATATTTAGCTTCTACTTGAATCACGGCTATTAAACCTAACTCAGCTATTTTTTTAATTTCAGGGGCATCAGTCTTGCCGATCGGTGACATACTTTACCAATCATATTCAATGTCAAATAAGTCGCCCTGCATTCTATTAGTTGATGATGAGCCAGCTAATCTAATTTTACTCGAAGAATTACTGTACTTGAAAGGATACGCTACAGTCTCGGCGGCATCTGGCGACGAAGCACTTTCCATAGCTCAGGCTGATCGCCCTGACTTGATTTTACTAGATATTATGATGCCGGATCTGAACGGGTTTGATGTTTGCGATCGCCTGCGAAAAGATCCGACTTTGCAAACAGTGCCAGTCATTTTTTTGACAGCCCTCGATGACGACACCTCTCGCATCAAAGGGTTAGAAATGATGGCAGATGATTATGTAACTAAGCCTTTTAACAGTCGCTTGTTGTTGGCAAAAGTTGAGAGTGTTTTGCAGTTGAGTCAAATGCGATCGCAAGCTGTCTCTTCTCAATTCAACCAGCAGGTAAAAGAGCAAAGCAAACGCCAAATCGTCGCAGCTTGGGAGGCTAACGAGTATCTGGCCGAAAAATTCCACCTATTTGTACCGGAACAGTTGCTCGAACGAATTGCCCCTCAAGGAATAGAATCTATTCAGTTGGGCAATGTCACAGAAGAAGAGTTGACTATCTTATTTTGCGATATTCGCGGGTTTACGGCGATCGCAGAATCTCAAGAAGCCCGCGAGACTTTTGAATGGCTGAATGCTTTTTTTACTAAAATGAGTGATTGCATCAGTTTCCACGGAGGTTTCATTGACAAATACCTCGGCGATGCAATCATGGCGGTATTTGACAAGCCAAATTCTCACGCTAGAGACGCAATCGAAGCCTCCGTAGCCATGCAAGAAAGTTTGCAGGAATTTAATGCCGATCGCCACAAATACAATCTATCATCTCCCGTCTATATCGGTACAGGAATTCATACAGGTATTGGCATGATTGGCACTTTAGGATCCGATCGTCGCATGGATTCTACGGTGATTGGCGATGTAGTTAATACAGCTTCTCGCTTAGAAAACTTGACTAAAATATACGGCTGCCAAATTATTGTGAGCGAAAATGCGATCGTCCATGCCAGAGAATTTGTCAATACCACAAGTAACAATTATTACTATCGCTGGATCGATCGAGTAACACCACGAGGAAAACAACAAGCTATTGAAATCTACGAAATCTGGACTGACTCAAGTCCTGACTGTGAGGTAAAACAGCTTACTCAGGCACTATTTAACAAAGGAATTCAAGGGTGGCAATCGTCCAAATTTGTCGCCGCTTTGGGATATTTCCAACAATTAGCTACACAAAATCCTGTTGATACAGTCGTCAATCTTTATATACAAAGATGTCAAGAAAAACTCGGTTTAGTACCTGTCTCTAAAACCCAGACTTCTTAAAGAAGTCTGGGTTCGGGGTATTCTGTTTTTTGAGGAATGATATAGAGGACAAGGCAGTGCCGTGTCCCTACGCCAGATTAATTGTAGGGACGCGGCACTGCCGTGTCCTGATTTCGGGTAATCGTGTCCTGATTTCGGCTACTAATAATTCTGATAAAAGCGGAATTGATATCATCTATCAAACCGCAGCCAAAACTTGCTCTCTCAATTTCCCAATCACCTCATTGACACCACCCGAATTCAAACGATAACTCAAAGGATGACCAATCAAATAAGCCGAACTTTGAAACAAAACATCAATCTCAATTAAGCCATTTTCCTGCAAAGTTTTGCCCGTCGCCACCAAGTCCACAATTGCCTCCGACATTCCCGTAATCGGCCCCAATTCCACAGAACCATAAAGAGGCACAATTTCGACGGGTAAATTCAAATTGTGAAAATATTCCCTCGCACAATTTACGAATTTAGAAGCAACTCTACCATGAGGTGGCAAATCCACACTTCTGCGGTAAGAACTAGACTCTTTCACCGCCACCGATAGCCGACATTCACCAAATTTTAAATCAATTAAATTAGCAACTTTCGGTTGCTTTTCCCGCAACACATCATAACCAGCAACACCCAAATCAGCTTGACCATATTCCACATATACCGGCACATCATGGGTTCTGACTAGCAAAGCTTTTGCACTGCCTGTAGGATCATAAATTTG
Source organism: Oscillatoriales bacterium (assembly GCA_043718495.1). Classification (GTDB taxonomy): domain Bacteria; phylum Cyanobacteriota; class Cyanobacteriia; order Cyanobacteriales; family Microcoleaceae; genus Microcoleus. The sequence continues at coordinate 51,147 of JAYSVM010000084.1, forward strand.
AAGTTGGCGATTAGATGAATCCAAAAAAGCACTGAAATCTAATCCAACAGATTTAAACAGCCGGATGCTATCTGCTAATAGTCCACCTTTGGGAAGTGCTACGGTAATCATAAAAATACTCGGTAAGTGGGAAACTCAAAGTCTTGAGACCTGAGAGGGAAAAGACTTTTTCCTAGACTACAATATCATATCAAATCCGGTAGCATTGGAATTAATATTATCCACAGCCAGGACACGGCAGTGCCGTTTCCCTACAATTAATCCGGGTAGCCAGTCAGGACACGGCAGTGCCGTTTCCCTACAATTAATCCGGGTAGCCAG